>DATLMN010000356.1:0-19521 GCA_035537255.1 Pyrinomonadaceae bacterium
AGCACCGGTCGTCGTGGACTGCGCGAACGCCGACACGCTCATCGCTGCCATTAAAAGCGCGATGAAAGAGAGTCGAATAAATTTTGACATGCTGGGGAACTCCTTAAGAGCAATGAGATGGAAAGTTGACGCCCTGATTGCGACCGCAGACAGACGCGTAGAGAAACATTTTATCCCGCTGGTTGCTTTGGACTGCGTAATACAAGATGAGATCAGGCCGACCACCGGCACCCTGCGTAGAAGTTAAGCTTTTATCATGCCCGATGCAGTTTGCGCAAGCATCACAACCGCTTGAAACCCTTATTAAAACCGTGCGCGCTCAAGAGCAATCATAGGCATCCACGGCAGCGATAAAAACCTGCTATCGTTCGCAAGAATCGTGCCGTGTCGGGCAGAGTTTTCCCTGCGCTATCTAAGAATATGATGTAACAGACCTTAGCCTCGGCGCGCGATAAATGGCGAGTAAACCTCGGCCACAGGCATGCCCAATTTTTTGGATTTAATATGAAATTTAGGATAGCTGGCTAAGGGCAGTAACAAGTAAAAAGTGACGAGTGAGAAGAGAAAAATCTTCGTCCCGGCTCGTCACTCGTCACTTGCCACTTACAACTGTTTTCAGAGTCGCTCGCAGATCATCGCTATGCCCTGACCGCCGCCGATACAGGCCGTCGCCAGACCGTAGCGTCCACCACGCCTGCCAAGCTCATTGAGCACGGTCAGAACCAGACGCGTACCCGATGCGCCCAGCGGATGGCCGAGCGCAATCGCGCCGCCGTTAACGTTAGTGCGTGAGCGGTCAAGCCCAAGCTCTTTTTCGACAGCGAGGTACTGCGCGGCGAATGCCTCGTTGACTTCGACGAGGTCTATCTCTTCGAGCTTGAGTCCTGCTTTCTCCAAAGCCTTGCGCGTGGCGGGCACAGGGCCTATGCCCATGAACTCCGGCTCGACTCCGGCATAGGCCCAACTGACTATACGGCCAAGGGGCTTCGCGTCCTTAGCCTTGACGTAATCCTCGCCCGCGATGACGAGCGCCGCCGCGCCGTCGACGATACCGGAAGCGTTACCCGCCGTCACAAAGCCGTCTTTGCTGAAAGCCGGTCGAAGCCGCGCCAGACCTTCGAGCGTCGTGTCCGGACGCATGTGGTCGTCATGGTCGAAAATGGTCACGCCCTTTCGCGTTTTGATTTCGACGGGTGTGATCTCTTCTGCAAAGACGCCTGCGTCCTCGGCGCGCTTGGCCTCCTGCTGCGAGCGCAGAGCGTACTTGTCCTGCTCTTCGCGCGAGATTTCATGGCGACGCGCGAGGTTTTCAGCCGTGCCAGCCATAGGCGTATTGCAATAAGTATCCAGCAGGGCGACCATCAAACTGTCTTCGAGCTGTCCCTGTCCGAGGGCAAACCCTGAGCGTGCGCCGCGAATGACATGCGGAGCTTGCGACATAGATTCCATGCCGCCGACCAGACAGGTCTGCGCTTCGCCCAACTGAATCATCTGCGCACCCGAGATGATCGATTGAATACCGCTGCCGCACAGGCGATTGACGGTCAGCGCCGGACGATCAAAGGGCACGCCCGCCTTTAAGGCGACATGACGCGCACCGTAGATGGCGTCGCCGGATGTTTGCAGCGCATTACCGATGATCGTGTGATCGATCTCTGCTACGGCCACGCCCGTAGATTCGAGCGCGCCGCGCGCGGCAATCGCGCCCAGATCAATCGCCGAAATATCCTTTAAAGCGCCGACATACTCGCCCATCGGCGTGCGCTTTCCGCCGAGAATAAACACGTCACGAGACATTCTTTGACCAAACCTTTCTCTAGTGAAAATACTGACAGTTAATCGAAACAGACAAGCTTAACAAACTCGCAGCGGGAGCGTCAATTAAGGGCTACGTGTAGTGATGGTTCAGTTTGAAATTGCGAGTGATGGAAGTTGAGACTCACCACAGAGACACAGAGCGCACAGAGGGAGCACGGAGGTTTGAGTATTACTCAACTCTCTGTGTAATCTCCGTGTTCTCTGTGCCTCTGTGGTGCATAGCAGCTTTCAACAGTGCTCAATTTCTAACTGAATCACTACATACGTGTCATCACCTTCAAGGCCCACTGGCGTGCGGTCCGGATCAAATGTGCGCCCGCCGTTTTGTGCCCGCCGCTATTTTGTGCTAATTTAGCGGGCGCTCACAGAAGCGAGAGTAGTTCTCTCCGATTAGGCTGCACGCGTTAGAACCCCGGCTCAAAACTTAGAACCTACAGCGAATTTAATCTTGAAGGAGATTTATGTCCGTATGAATATGTTCCTCCCACTTCGATCAATCCGCGCCGGGGCCGCAGCGCTCTGCCTTTTAATCACGATGGCGGGAGCGCTTTGTTCTACGGCTCATGCTCAGTCGGCCAGACTTGAGCGCGAGCGCGGGCGCGTCATGCTTAACAGCATCAAGGCTGAAATCAAGAGCAACTATTACGACCCTACTTTTCACGGCATAGACATCGATGCCCGTTTTAAAGAGGCCGATGAGAAGATCAAGACCGCTACTTCAATCAGCCAGATTTTCGGAATCATCGCGCAGGCCGTCGTTGACCTGGACGATTCACATACTCTTTTTCTTCCGCCAGAACGCGCCTCGCGCACCGAATATGGCTGGCAGGTGCAGATGATCGGAGCGAAGTGCTACATCATCGCCGTCCAGCCCGGAAGCGATGCCGAAGCCAAGGGGCTCAAACCGGGCGATCAGGTTCTCTCGCTCAACGGATACGAGCCGACGCGCGATGATCTGTGGAAGATGCAATACACCTACTATGCTCTGAAGCCGCAGGAGAGCATGCAGTTTGTCTTGCAAAGCCCCGGCGGCCAGCCGCGCGAAGTGGAGGTCAAGTCAAAGATCATCACGCGCAAGCGCGTGCTGGATATGTCTGGATCGGGAGCAACCACGGACGTTAACCAGTTGATCCGTGATTCGGTCGCCGCCGCGCATTATAATCGCCATCGTTACTATGAAACTCCGGATGTCCTGATCTGGAAGATGCCGCAATTCGACCTGACTGACAGAGAAGTGGACGACATCATGGAGAAAGTCTCTAAGCGCAAGACTCTGATCCTTGACCTGCGCGGCAACGGCGGCGGAGCTGAAACCACTTTGCTGCGGCTGATCGGCAACGTCTTCGATCACGATGTCAAGATAGGAGAGCTGAAAAGGCGCAGCGAAACCAAAACGTTGAGCGCTAAGACTCGCGGCGAGAAAGCCTTTAAGGGACAACTGATCGTGCTCGTCGATAGCAACTCTGGTTCTGCGTCGGAGCTTTTCGCGCGCGTCGTGCAACTGGAAAAGCGCGGCAAGGTGATCGGCGACCGCACCGCCGGCGCTGTCATGCGAAGTAAGACCTATACACACAACACCGGAGCAGAGCAGATAGCCCTCTACGCCGTCAGCGTCACGGACGCAGACATGGTTATGACGGACGGCCAAAGCCTTGAGAAGGTCGGCGTCACGCCGGATCAATTGCTGCTTCCATCGGGTGCGAACCTCGCAGCCCAGCGTGATCCTGTAATGTTTCGCGCAGCCACGCTGGCCGGGCTCGACATCGAACCTGCGAAACTCGGCGCGCTCTTTCCCATCGAATGGAGAAAGTATTAACGCCCCCTCTTAAGAGCAGCGACACTTTTATGAATCATAAATAAGATCAAGGAGAAGCTCTCGTTTGAAGATCAAAAATTTTCTATATCTTTCCACTCGACGGTGCAAACGTATGCTGCCTGCTGTCACAGTGTGCCTGCTCATGCTCTTCGGCAGTGTCGGGGCGGCGCGCTCGCAGACGCTCGAATCCTATCGCGCTCAGGGCCAGATCATGCTCGACGTTGTCAAAGCAGACATCAAGAAGAATTATTACGATCCGGACTTTCACGGCGTTGACGTGGATGCGGTTTTCAAGGATGCCAGTGAACAACTCAAGCAGGCGAAATCCCTTGGCCATATCCTAGCCATCATCGGCCAGGCCGTGATGAAGCTCAACGACTCGCACACCTCTTTTGTTCCGCCACGGACGCCCGCGCGCATAGATCACGGCTGGCAAATGCAGATGATCGGAGCGAAGTGTTACGTCGTCGCCGTTAAGCCCGGCAGTGACGCCGAAGCTAAAGGCTTGCGACCAGGCGACCGCATACTCACTTTAGAGGGCTATACCTTTAAGCGCGAGGATTTGTGGAAGCTGCAATATATCCTCTACCGCTTGAGCCCCAGGCCGAGTTTGAAAGTGCTGGTCGAGAAGCCAGGCGGCAAGAGGCTTCCCCTAGAGATCGCCGCGCAGGTCAAAGAAGGTAAGCGCATCACGGATTTGCGAGGCATCAATGTCTCGAACGACAGGGGCGACCTCATCAGAGAATATCAGACCCTGGCGCGCCTCTACGCGCATCGCTTAATAGAAGCCGGCACGGATTACTATATTTGGAAGATGCCGCAGTTTGACCTCTCCGACAGAGACGTTGATGAGCTCATAGAGAAGGTGCGTAAGCGCAAGGCGCTGATTCTGGACATGCGCGGCAACACCGGCGGGTATGAGCAGACAATGCTACGGCTGATCGGCAATCTCTTCGACCACGATGTTCAAATAGGAGAGCTGAAGAGGCGCAAAGAGGCAAAACCTTTGATCGCCAAGGGGCGTGGCGAGAGCGCTTTCAAGGGCCAGCTCGTCGTGCTCGTGGACAGCGATTCGAGTTCCGCCGCAGAAGTCCTGGCGCGCGTCGTGCAACTGGAAAAACGCGGGACGGTGATCGGTGACCGCTCTTCAGGCTTTGTCATGCGAAGCCGGGAATACGAGCACCAACTGGGACAAGACCTCCTGATCGAATACAGCACGAGCGTGACGGATGCTGACATCATCATGAGCGACGGGAAGAGCCTTGAGCACACGGGCGTCACGCCGGACGAATTGCTGCTGCCGACGCCTGGTGATCTGGCCGCTCAAAGAGACCCCGTCCTGGCGCGCGCCGCCGCACTCGTCGGATTAGAGATGAGCCCGGAAAAGGCCGGTTCGCTCTTTCCTGTGCAATGGCGTAAATAGCCAGCACAGTAAACTTTAAAAAGCGTTGATGAAATTGAACGACTCGCACACAATTTTTTATTCGGTGCGAGCCCCCGGCTCAGCTCAGGACTCAAATCAATTTAAGCAAGGAGATTTATCACTTTGAAGAGCCATCAGTTCCTCCTCCTCCTGTGGGCATGGCGGCGCGTTACGGTTTATGCCCTGTCCCTTTTCTTGTTAGTGATCACGTTGGGCGCGCTATATGTTGCGCAGGCGCAGACCATAAGTCTTGAGCGCGAACGCGGCCGCATCATTCTCGGTACGATCAAAAAAGACATCAAGGACAATTATTATGATCCGACTTTTCGCGGCATAGATTTGGATGCACGCTTTAAGAGCGCTGACGAAAAGATCAAGAGCGCCACCTCGAACGGCCAGATTTTTCGCATCATTGCCGGAGCGCTCGATGCGCTCAACGATTCACACACTTTTATGATCCCGCCCGAGCGTTCGGCGCGCACGGACTATGGATGGCAGATGCAGATGATCGGCAGCAAGCCGTTCATCATCGCCGTCAAACCCGGCAGCGATGCGGAAGCGCAAGGGATCAAGATCGGCGACGAGATTTATTCCATCGACGGGTTCGAGCCGACGCGCGACAACCTGTGGAAGATGCAATACGTCTACTACGGGCTGGAGCCGCGCTCGGCTGTACAGCTTGTCGTCATTGGCAAAGACGGCCAGCAGCGTGAAGTGCTTGTCAAATCCAAGGTCTCTCAGGGCAAACCTCTGAAAGACCTCTTCTACGACATGTTCGATCTAATCAGGGAGTCGGAGCGCGCCTCAAGACTTTACCGCCAGCGCTCAGCAGAAATCGGTCAGGACCTTTTTATCTGGAAGATGCCTGAATTTTATATGACAGACGAGAAGTTGGACGCCATGATGGACAAGGCGCGCGATCATAAAGCGCTGATTCTTGATTTGCGCGGCAACGGCGGCGGTGCGGCCAGCACACTTAAGCGACTCGTCAGCTACTTCTTCGACCGCGAAATCAAGACCGCAGAGTTAAAGAGCCGCAAGGAGACCAAGCCGGAGATAGTCAAACCTCGCGGCGATAAAGTCTTCAAGGGTCAGGTCATAGTGCTCGTCGATAGCCGTTCGGCTTCGGCAGCAGAAATGTTCGCGCGCATCATACAGCTTGAAAAAAGAGGGACGGTCTTAGGCGACCGCACATCCGGCGCTGTGATGCAGAGCCGCTACTACGATCATGAACTAGGAACAGACATCTTAATGTTCTATGGTGTCAGCGTGACGAACGCGGACGTGATTATGAGCGACGGCAAGAGCCTGGAAGGCGTAGGCGTCACACCCGACGAGTTGCGTTTGCCGACCGCTGAAGAGATGAGGGCCGGACGCGACCCTGTGCTCGCGCGCGCCGCAGAATTGCTCGGCGTGAAACTCGAACCCGAAAAGGCTTACGCGCTCTTCCCCATCGAATGGCAGAAATAGGTCACAGGCAAGATCAAGCAAAGAGGGCCGGGCTGATATGCTCCGGCCCTCTTTGCTTTAATCCGTGAACCGATGCTGCGCGCGATAGCGATGGAGCAGTTCTTCCAGAAATGCTTCGTAATTAAAAGCGTCGCGGTCATACACGGGGCGAAGTTTGTACATCACAGGAATGGCCACGCGCCATGCCATCCACTGGCGCGGCGCGTCCGGCAAGTCCCAGCGCCTGCGCAGGAAGGTTTCGACCACCTCTATCTCGCGCTCTGTGAGCGAAGAGAGATCGGCCGTGAAGGGCAGCGGCTTGTAGGAGCGGCGCAGTGCCGCGTCGCTGACGGGCGAAGCGAAGACCTGATTAAAGGAGGGCGCTTCGGCCTCGCGCTCGCGCACGACGACAGTTCCGGCCACCATGTCGCCCGCGCGCTGGTCATTGCCGTTGATAAAGACGCAGATCAGGCCGACGGAATAAAACGGCATGGGCATCATGTCGAAGAGTCGTAGCAGATTTCGCACGCCCGCTTCCCAGAAGGTAATGGGCCGACCGTCCTCGCGTATGACGCGCAGTTTCAACCAGCGCTTGCCAGGCGTCTGGCCGTTCCACAGCCACTCGAAAAAGATAAAGTAGCTTGAGAAGATCAGAAACGTCAGGATAATCAGCACGGCTTTGACCCACTTGGGAGCATCCTCCAACAAACCGCCGAGGCTGGCGTAATCCATCAGGATGTAAAAGGCTATGCTGACCAGCGCGATCATCGTGACCTGCAAGGCGTGATCTATGGCGCAGGCCAGAAAACGGTTGCCGATTGAGGCGAGAGCGAAATGCAGCGGCACACGCTCCGGCGTCTCAATCACCAGCACGTCTTCGGTCGGACTAAGAACTTCGGCAGCCATTTTTAAGACAGTGGTAAGCGATGAGTGACAAGTGACGAGTCAAATCCATCGCTCGCAAACCTCTTGTGGCGCACTTAGCTAATAATGTCTCATCCCTTAAGAGCGCCCGTTGCGACCTTCACTGATATTTCGTGGCAAGCTTCACTAGCACCTGGAAAGATTCTTCGAAACTACCCGTTCGCCTCTCAATGGCATCAAAGCGCTTATCGGTATTGATACTTAAATTACCAATGCGACCATCCATATTCACGGCAAGCTGAACCAGCACCTGAAAAGATTCTTCCAGCCTGCTCGTCCGTCTCTCGTACGCTGCTTGCGCATCGGCGATCTTGTCTACTTTCTCGCCGAATCTGTCCAGGTTGATGGTTAGCTGAGCCTGCTGGTCTAGAATGAATTGAATGGTGTTCTGCATTTCCTCGTTGGTCATGGCGTGAGCCTCAGAGATTCGTAAGTCTCAGATGATAAGTTACCTGGTCTTACTAGCAAGCCGCGATGAAGAACACTCATAAATCATACCACGCCGGATTTCAAGCCCCGCGCACGCGCAGGAAGCGTCGTTTGCCAACTTGGAGAAGCAGTTCGTCGCCGGGGTTGATGGTGAAAACAACTCCGCTGTTGTTTGTCTGACGCTCGCCATTAACTCGCACGCCGCCCTGTTCAATCAGCCTGCGGGCTTCGGCCACCGATAGTGCAAGTCCGGTCCTGACGAGCAATCGTGGCAGTGCCCAAGGGCCGCCATCCGTTTCTACTTCGAGCGTGCTGATCTCGTCCGGTACTTCCTTGCGTTTAAAGATACGATTGAACTCTTCCTCGGCGGCGTCCGCGTCTTCCTTTGAATGAAAGTCGGTGATGACGCGCTTTGCGAGTTCGACTTTCAGGTCGCGCGGATTGCGCTCGCCGCTTTCAGCCGCCGCACGCATCGCCTTGATCTCTTCCGTTCGCAAGTCCGTTAACAATTCGTAGTAGCGCCACATCAATTCGTCCGAGATGGACATTACCTTGCCGAATATCTCCGGCGGCGGCTCGTTGATGCCGATGTAGTTGCCCAGGGACTTGGACATCTTTTGCACGCCGTCCGTGCCTTCCAGGAGCGGCATGATGATGGCGGCCTGCGGCTCTTGTTCGTATTCGCGTTGCAGATTACGGCCCATCAACAGATTGAATTTTTGATCCGTGCCGCCAAGCTCCACGTCCGCAACGAGCGCGACCGAATCGTAAGCCTGCGTGAGCGGATACAGCAGCTCGTGCAAAGCGATGGGGCGTTCTTCCGCCAGACGCTTTTGAAAATCGTCGCGCTCAAGAATCTGGCGCACAGTGACGTGCGCGGCGAGACGGACAAAGCCGTCCGAGCCAAGCTCGCCCATCCACTCGGAATTAAAACGTATCTCAGTCTTTGCAGGGTCGAGCAGCTTGAAAATCTGCTGCTTGTAGGTCTCGGCGTTGGCCTCTATCTCTGCGCGCGTCAGTTGCGGTCGCGTGGCGCTCTTCCCCGAAGGATCGCCGATCATGCCGGTAAAATCTCCGATCAGAAAGATGACCGTGTGGCCCAGCTCCTGAAAGGCGCGAAGCTTTCTGATAGGTACAGTGTGGCCCAGATGTATGTCGGGCGCGGTCGGGTCAGCGCCGAACTTAACGCGCAGCGGCACACCTGTGCGCGCACTTTTTTCAAGCTTGGCACGCAGCTCCTCTTCGCGAATCACCTCGATTGTGCCTTTACTAAGAAACGCCAGTTGTTCGTCAATCGTCATAAACATTTCAGGCCGTGTGTGTGCGCCGCGCACACGCCGTCTCACCTCTTTGTTGCCTTGCGGACGACGCGGCGTCCGCGAATCTCATACTCTCCGCTTAAGGCAAGCGCGACCGCGACCGCATAAAGGCGATGCTCTTCCTTGAGTATGCGCGCAGATAAAGTTTCGACGGTGTCTTCGCTGAGGACAGGCACGACCTGTTGCGCGATGATGGGCCCACCGTCCAGCGTCTCGTCCACGAAATGAACTGTGCAGCCGCTCCAGAGGACTCCGTGCTCAAGAGCCTGCCGCTGCGGTTCAAGGCCGGGAAAGGCAGGCAGCAGGCTCGGATGAATATTCAGAGCGCGCCCGCGAAAAGCCTCTATGAACTCTGCTGAGAGCAGACGCATGTAACCGGCCAGACAAACCAGCTCAACCCTTTGTGCGCGTAGAGCCGCGACGATCTCGCGATCATGTTCCTCGCGGGCGCGACCGCGCCGCTCTATAAGAAGCGTCTCAATACCGCGCTCGGCGGCGCGCTTGAGCCCCGGCGCTTGCGGTTGGTCGCTGATGACCAGAGCAATCTCCGCTTCGGGAATACGCCCTTCGCGCACGGCATCGGCCAGCGCCAGCATGTTCGAGCCGCGCCCGGAGATCAGGATACCTATTCGATGCGTCATAGAGTTTCAAGTCTAATCCTCAAGCTATAGGCTTTCGACTTTCAGGGATTAAGAGATGACGACTTCGCGATTGCCCTCTTGGACTCGCCCGATCTCGTAGGATGGAAACCCGCGCCCTTGCAGATGATCGCTAATCATCTGCTTATCATCGTCCGCGCAAACAATGACCATCCCGACGCCCATGTTAAAGGTGCGATACATCTCAGCGTCCGTGACGCTGCCCAGCTCCTGCATCACTTTGAAGATAGGCAGCACGGGCCAGGTGTCGCGCGCGATCAAGACACTCGTGCCTTCGGGCAGGATGCGCGGAATATTTTCCGTGAGCCCGCCGCCTGTGATGTGCGCCAGTCCCTTGATGCCGCCTCCGTTCAATAATCCATCGAGCGCGTTCAGATAGCTAGTGTGTGGCGCGAGCAGCGCCTCTCCAACAGTTGTCCCAAGCAACGGAAGATGCTCGCGAGCGTCGTAGCCTGCGACCTCGAAAAAGAGTTTGCGTGCGAGCGAGTAACCGTTCGTGTGAAGCCCCGCCGAAGGGAGCGCGAGCAGCACATCGCCCGGAGTGATGCGCTTGCCGTCAATCACCTTTTCACGATCTACGACGCCGACGATAAAGCCCGCGACATCGTATTCGCCTTCCGCGTAAAAGCCCGGCATCTCCGCCGTCTCGCCGCCCAGCAGCACACAGTGATTCTCGCGACAACCCGTGGCGATGCCCTCGACGATGCTCGCCACGGTCTCTGGCTTGAGCACGCCCGTCGCAATGTAATCGAGGAAGAAGAGCGGGCGCGCGCCCTGAACCAGAATGTCGTTGACGCAATGATTGACCAGATCGCGACCGATGGTGTCGTGCGTATCTGTGGCAAAGGCTATTTTAAGCTTCGTGCCCACTCCGTCCGCTGAGGCGACGAGCACTGGATGGCTCAGGGCTGGAAAAGCGCCGTCGAACATCCCGCCGAAGCTTCCTATCTCGGAGAGCGTGCGCTCGTTAAAGGTGCGACGCGCAAGCTGCTTGATACGCTCGGTCGCCGTGTTGGCCGCATCAATCGACACGCCCGCATCACTGTAAGAGATTGGTTGGCTCATCAAATTTTTTAGCGATCAACGAACTTACCGTCGGAAGATAAATTAGAGCTTGAAATTCTTTTGCCCCTTCGTGCCGCTACGCTTTTCCAGCTCGTCCTGCAAGTTCTTCACTTTCTCTTCCGCCGCGCGTCGTGATTCCGTATCGAGCGTGATCTTGATACGCAGGTGATCTCCATCAGTCGCGCCTTCGGGCAGAAAAGCGAGGGGCAGATCAATCTGCTCGCGCTCGTCATCGCCGAGCAGAATGACCGCCATGTCATTGTCCTCAACGCGATCTATGACGGCGTGAATGTTGACTGAAGAAGCGCCTTTCTTCTGATCGTCGGCCATCGATTTTACCTCAGTGATGAGTGACAAGTGACGAGTGGCAAGCAAGAAACTGTTTTTATCTCGTCACTTGCCACTTGTCACTCGTCACTGCCTTTCTCATTTGCTTGCGGGTTTCTCTTTTTTCTCTTTTCGTTCGCGCGGCGGTGGGCCAAAGTCGCCGTAGGAGACAAAGCCCGAGCGCGCAGCGTCGTCCTTCTGCGCTTCGCGTCCGGCCCAGAGGTCGCCCGTCGCCTCCTTCGCGGTCTTGATCTCGTAGCCTTCGCCTTTCGAGATGATCGTAATCTCGCCCTGTAAATCCGTGCGATAGATTTTGACGCCCGCAGCCTTCAAGCGCGCCAGAGCCTCCGGCGACGGATGACCGTAACGATTGGCCGCGCCGTCACTGATGACCGCGACTTCCGCCTTGACGTACTTGAGAAAATTCTCGCTCGTTGCGTACTTCGAGCCGTGATGGCCCACCTTCAGAATCTTCGCCTGAAGATTCATGTCCTTGGTAATCATGCGATCTTCCGTTTGCGCTTCGGCATCGCCGGTCAGGAGCATGGAAAATTTTCCGTAATCCAGACGCACGACGACAGAATTGGCGTTGGGCTCGTTGCCACCGGAGCGCAATTGATCTTTGGTGAAGAACGGCTGGATGGGAGCCAGCACTTTGATGACTGCGTTGCCGCTCAGTTGATAGGTCTGTTCAGGCTCGGCCTTGATGTATTGCGCGCCGGATTTGGTGATGGCATCGAGCAGGTCGCCATACGCCTTTGTGGTCGGAAGCACGGCAGTGTTTGCGCCGCCGCCGCTGCCGCGCGCCCTCCGACTCCCATTCGATTGATTCGAGTTCGACTCGCTGCCCGCGCGTGCAGGCGGCGGGACACTGCTATCAAGCACGGCCTTGATCGATGTCGAGTTGATTACTTCGTCAGCGCCGCCGATGTGGTCTGCGTGCGCGTGCGTGGCGATAAAGAGATCGATCTGTTCAAGGTTGTAGCGCTTCATCGCTTCGAGCACGACCTTGCCGCGCCCCGTATCGCCCGCATCGACGAGCACGACAGAGCGTTTCTTGGTCTCTTTGTCTTCGGGCGCGATAATCAGAATCGCATCGCCCTGCCCGACATCCAGAACGTGGACTTCGAGCTGTCCGCCCGAAGGCGTCGGCACCATGCGTTGCTTGTACCAGGGCCAGATGAAGAAGTAGCCGGTCACGGCAACGATCAAAAGAAAGACCACCAGCGCCGCAATCGCGCATCCGCATCCTTTATTAAACTGGGCCAAAGAGCTTTACCTCCGACTCATATTCGAAGCCCGCGCCTGAAAAGAGCGCGCATAACTTTATTTGCTGTAAGCACGCTCATCCATCATTTCGGCAAACTCCGACCACGAAAAACTTTTGCCGCTCTTTCTATTTCTTCCGTACCATGTAAGTGAGCCGCGCCCCAGAATGATCGTCCCAATCTTCTCTTCGTTGGCGAAGATCTCGAAATCTATAGAGCTGCCCGCTTTCGTTAAGTCCAGAATCTGAACGTTAGCTTTGACAGTATGCTTTTTCTGCACACTTTTCTTTCTCATATCGCTTCTCCTTAATCGTCGGGGCAGTGATGAGAAATATTTCTAAGCTTCTCCTGACGGGACGGGCTCGTGTTCGCGCGCCCACTGTGTTTCGGCCTCGCGTGTAATCTCCGTCGGATACTGAGAGTTCCAGCAGGCGACGCAGGACGAGTCCGGGCTAATCCCTGTCGCTTCGAGCATGCCTTCGAGCGAGAGATAGCCGAGCGTGTCTGCCTCTATAAAATCGCGAATCTCTTCCGTAGTCATCTGCGCGGCGATCAGGTCGGATTTGTTCGGCGTGTCCACGCCGTAATAACAGGGCGAGAGCGTCGGCGGGCAACTGATACGCATGTGAACTTCGCGCGCGCCCGCTTCTCTGACCATCCGCACGATCTTCTTAGAGGTCGTCCCCCTCACAATCGAATCGTCAATCAGGACGATGCGCCGGCCTTCGATCAGATGGCGCACAGGGTTCAACTTGATACGCACGCCAAAACTACGTATGGACTGCTTGGGCTCTATAAAGGTGCGATGAACGTAATGATTGCGCACCAAGCCCTGCCGGTAGCTGATACCGCTCTGCGCCGCGTAGCCGATGGCCGCAGCCACACCCGAATCCGGCACGGGCACGACGATGTCCGCTTCCGCCGGATGCTCACGCGCTAGGCGCTTGCCCATCTTGTGACGCGATTCGTTGACGGAGCGTCCGTAGATCAAAGAATCGGGCCTTGCGAAATAGACGTGCTCGAAGATACACATCGAGCGCGGGCGCTCAGGGAGTGGATATGACGAGTGCAGGCCCTCGTGGTCTATACAAATCATCTCGCCCGGCTCAACATCGCGCACGTAACGCGCCTCGATCAGATCGAAGGCGCATGTCTCGGAGGCGACGACCCACGCCGTCCCTAGTTTCCCGAGAGCCAGCGGGCGAAAGCCGCGCGGGTCGCGAATCGCGATCAGAGACTGCGGCGTCAGAAAGAGCATAGAGAAAGCGCCTTCCGTCTCGCGCAGCACTTCGGGGATGGCGTCGGCGACCGAACGCGCGTGAGAGCGTGCGATGCCGTGCAGCACGACCTCAGTATCCGAGGTCGAAGAGAAGATCGCGCCCGTGCGCTCTAAACGTTTTCGCTCCTCTGTGGCGAAAGGCAGATTGCCGTTATGACAGATGGCGACCTGTCCGTGCTGGCAGGCGACCAGGAAAGGCTGCGCCTCGCGTATGGAGACTTCGCCCGCTGTCGAGTAGCGCACGTGCCCGATGGCTGAAGAACCCGGCAAGCGGTCTAGCCTTGTTTGATCGAAAACATCCGAGACCAATCCCATCGCGCGCTCCGAGCGAAGCTCCGCACCGTCGCTGGACACTATGCCGCACGACTCCTGCCCGCGATGCTGCAAAGCGTAAAGCCCAAGATATGTGAGCCGCGCCGATTCCGCGTGCCCGTAAATTCCGAACACACCACACTCGTCGCGAAATTTGTCCGTCGCTCTTCTTTGCAAATCCTTTGTGCCTCTCGTCCGTATATTACAATACACTCTCGCGTCAGCGCACTTTGGCAGACGAATAAAGCGCCGCGCGCACTCTTTATAGTCGAATGTACGCCGCGCTCTCTCTCAAAGGCCATTAGCACAAAAACCCTCCGCTCCATTATCATGCCGTGCAAAATCAAGCAAAGGGAGAAAATGGCGAATGAACAAGGTAAAGGTTTACGGGGCTGGCTGGTGCGGTGATACGCAAAGCACTCTTCGATTTCTGGACAGCCTCAAGGTCGACTACGATTACGTTGATGTGGAGCAGGACGAACAGGCGAGCATCTGGGTCAAGCAACAAAACGACGGCAAGGAGCGTAAACCAACCGTCAAGGTGGGCGAACAGGTGCTCTCAGTCCCGACTGAGAGCGAGTTGGAAAGCGCCTTACGCGAGCAGGGAATTTTGAAAGCCTGAGAGAGAGACGTGAGTAAGAAAGTGTGAAAGCAAGGAAACGTGCAGACTTTGCTCAAGTTTCCCGGAGGGTGCTAGATTAAGTTTCGGTAATCGACCGCAGACCTATTTTATATAACGGTGAACACGCTGGGCTATAACATCCTCGCCGGACTACTTCGTGTGGCGCTCGTCGCGGCGCTCGTCGGGGCGGGCTGGAATATTTACAGGAATCTGCCGGTCGGCAAGCTGGGTGCGGACGCCGCGCCGCAAAGCCAGACGGCCTTACAGATTGTGCTGCGCCGTGGGCCAACCGACACGAGCGATACTGTGAATATTCCCGTCGAGTTGTACTCGATTGATGTCGATGCCATCAGGCGCGAGTACAGATCAGAGCCGCGACCCGGCATGCGCTTTGACGATTTTCTGGCGCGGCGCTTAAAGAGCAATCCGCCCGTCACATCTCAGCTTGACCGCAGCGGGCAAACCGTCGTGATGGTCGCGCCCGGCAAGTGGTGGATATATGCCTTGCTTTCCGGCGAGCAGAATGTCGAATGGCGTCTGCCCGTCGAAGTCGCCGGTCGCCGCCAGACCGTCGAACTCACACCCGAGAACGCCTACGCGCGCATGAAAAGTTTTTGAAAAGTAATCAGCAATCAGTAGTCAGTTATCAGTTAAAACAAAAACTGAAAGGCTGACTAATATGCTGACTACTCTTATGACCACGACTGCTTTTGAGCTGACTACTGATTACTGACTACTTCTTTATGAAAGCACTTCGGTTTGAAGATAATCTGCTGGCGGTGCGTGATGTGGCGAAGCCTGCGGGCGATGAAGAAGCGTTGGTGCGCGTGACGCTCTCTGGCGTTTGTAATACGGATGTCGAGATCGTGCGCGGTTACGCCGGCTTCGACGGCACTATCGGTCATGAGTTCGTCGGAGTGGTTGAAAGCGCGCCGAGCAGCACATCTGCTTCTGCGTCGCTTGTGGGCCAGCGCGTAGTAGGCGAGATCAACGCTGGCTGCGGCGAGTGCCCTTTGTGCTTGGCGGGCGATGCGCGCCACTGCCCGCGCCGCACAGTGCTGGGCATCCTTGGGCGCGACGGCGCGCACGCAGAGTATTTACGCCTCCCCGTAGGAAATCTCTTGCCCGTGCCGGACGAGATACCGGACGAGCGCGCAGTCTTCGTCGAACCGCTCGCCGCAGCCCTCGGCATAAGAGAGCGCGCAGAGGTCGGCCCGGAAACGCGTGTCGCCATCATCGGAGACGGCAAGCTGGGGCTGCTGTGCGCGCAGGCTCTCTCTTTGACGAGCGCGCCCGTCACGCTCGTCGGCAAACACACAGAAAAGTTAAAGATCGCTGCCCGGCGCGGGATTGAAACCGTCACACTAGACAAATTGGAGGGTCGCAAGCGGCGCGAGTTCGATGTGGTGGTTGAGGCTTCCGGCGCGAGCAGCGGGTTTGACCTGGCGCTCAACATTTTACGCCCGCGCGGCACGCTCGTTTTGAAGTCGACTTTTCACGGCGCGACGGAGATCAACGCGGCACGACTGGTCGTCGACGAGATCAGCGTCGTCGGCTCGCGCTGCGGACGCTTCGCCCCTGCGCTTGACCTGCTGCGCGACAACAGCGTCGATGTTGAAAGCCTGATCAGCGAAGAGTTCCCGCTCGCCGACGGCGTGCGAGCCATCGAGCGCGCCACCGCCCCCGGCATCCTCAAAGTTTTAATAAGGCAGTAATCAGCAATCAGTAGTCAGTTATCAGTTAAAACAAAAACTGAAAGGCTGACTAATATGCTGACTAATATTATGACCGCTGCTTTTAGCTGACTACTGACTACTTCTTTCATGCGCTTCAAAACCAATCTGGCCGGTGATGCGGCGCTGGTGCTGGTGACGCTGATCTGGGGCTCGACCTTCGTGATGGCGAAGGATGTGCTGGGTTACTGGCCGCCGCTCGCTTACATTACGGTGCGCTTCGCGCTCGCGGCCATGATCCTTGTGGCTCTGTTCCCACGACGCATTATTGATGCCGGACGCGCGGAGTGGCGAGCGGGCGCGACGCTCGGGCTGGTGTTGAGCCTGGCGTTTGCCGGGCAGGCCGTCGGGCAGGTTTACACGACGCCGTCAAAATCCGCTTTTATTACGGGACTGACCACGCCGCTTGTGCCCTTCATTGCGCTCCTTTTGCTGAGAGTGCGGCCAAGCCTTGAGAACATGATCGGAGTAACGCTGGCCTCCGTCGGCGGCATCCTTATCCTGATCCCGCAGGAGACGGGCATCAATCCGGGCGATGTGGTGACGCTTCTTTGCACGCTTCTGTTCGCCGCGCACATTACGCTCCTGAGCAGCTATTCGCGCCGCGTCGACGTGCGCCAGTTGACAGTTCTGCAAATAGCTTCGGCGGCCGTCGTGTTAGGTTTTGTCTGGCTCGCCTTTCGGGCCTGCTCTGTCTTGCTGGTCGGTCATCCTTTGCCGGAAGTCATCATGCGAGAATCCGTGCCGCTCGTCTTCGACCTTCACGTCGTGTGGCAGATTATTTATCTGTCGCTCGTGGCGACGGTCGCAACTTTCCTGCTCTGGACGTGGGGACAATCGCGCATGTCCGCGACACATGCGGCGATCATCTTTAGCCTTGAGCCAGTCTTTGCCACAGCGATTGCCGTGGCCGTGCGTGGAAGCAAAGAATGGATGGGCGGGCGCGCTTCCTTTGGCGCGGCGCTCGTCTTTCTGGGAATCATCGTCTCGGAACTTCGCCTGGGCGAGAGGCGCGCGGCCGCTAAAACAGGGCCGATAGTTGAGGACGAGGACATCATGCTCGCGGACAGCGAGGGGTAATCGCTTGATAAAATGAGTCCAGGCGGCGGCCTCGCCGTAACTTTTACATTTCCCTTTTTCCTTTTGCCCTGCTTTTCGTTATACTTGATACCTTCTCTCTCTGCTGTAGTTCAAGCTGATAAAGGTGCGGTTAACGAGCGGCAATCTTTAGAGAGAGGATTGACCGCTGCCCCCATAGTTATTCTGAAAGTGGTGATTTATGTACGACCTTCCTAAAGATCAACTGACAAACACTGAGGTGACTATACTGCGTCGTCTGCGCGTCTGGATTGTGGCGCTGGCCGTCACCTGTCTGGTCGCAGGCATAGGCATCGGCGCGCTGCTCGCTGGCCGCCCGACCGTGGCGCAAAGCGGAGCCGAGATCGCACGCACACCCGAAGCGCTCTCAGCCTCCTTTGCCGAGATCGCCAAGCGCGTCGAACCAGCCGTCGTCAAGATCGACACCAAGACGACCGCGCCCGAAGTCGCAGAGCGCGGCGGTGACGATGACGATAAAGACGAATCCTCTTCGAATCCTCTGCTCGATATGTTTCGTCGCCAGTCGCGTCGCCCGTCCTACGGGGTGGGCAGCGGTTTTATAGTTGATCCGAAGGGATATATTCTGACCAACCATCATGTCGTGCAGGGCGCGTCGCGTATTACTGTCGGCCTGCAATCTGGCGAAGAGCTGCGCGGGCGCGTCATAGGCGTTGACGAAGAGACGGACGTGGCGGTCGTCAAAGTCGAAACGACTAGAGATTTGCCGACCGTCAAGCTAGGCGATTCCTCGCACGTGGAGGTCGGCGACTGGGTGCTGGCTATCGGCTCGCCCTTCGGTCTTGACCAGACTGTGACGGCAGGCATCATCTCGACCTTGCAGCGGCAGACGCCTTACTTCACAAACTTCCAGCAGTTCCTACAGACGGACGCGGCAATCAATCGCGGAAATTCCGGCGGGCCGCTCGTCAACATGCGCGGTGAAGTGATCGGCATCAACTCGCAGATCGCGACCTCTACGGGCGATTACAACGGCATAGGTTTCGCGCTGCCGTCGAACGAAGCCTCCTTCGTTTACCAGCAGATCATCACGCAGGGTAAGGTGCGGCGCGGATACTTAGGGATCATTCTGGATTCCGTCAAGCCGGAGTTCGCGCGCGTCTACAATTTGCCGGAAGCCAAGGGCGTGATCGTCACGGACGTGCGCGAGCCGCAGGGCCCCGCTGGCAAGGCCGGTATCCTGACCAACGACATCATCGTCGAATTTAACAGCCAGCCGGTCGGGAACGCGCAAGACCTGATTAACAAGGTCGCAGGCACACCCGTCGGACAGACCGTGCCCGTTACTTTCCTGCGAGACGTGGGCGGCAAGCTTGAGCGTCGCACAGTGAGCGTGACCATAGGGGAGCGCCCGAGCTCGCTCGCACCGCGTGATGCTGAAGCGCCGTCTGCGCCGGAAAAGAGCAGGGACGATTCGCCGGGCAGCAACAATCTGCGTCTGGGATTAACGCTCGCAGAGATTACTCCACAGGTCGTCAACGAAAGACATCTCAACGGCGTGCGCGGCCTGCTTATCAAAGAGGTTGACCCGAACGGGATCGCCGCCGATGCGCGCCCGCAGCCCGTGCGCGAGGGCGACGTAATCTTGCGTATCAACCGCGTGCCGGTCTCGACCCTCGCGGACTTTCAACGCGTCGTCAACGGGCTCAAGCCCGGCGACGCCATCGTCTTAAACGTCGGACGCTACGACAGCCAGCAAGAACGTGTTGTGCAAAGGATCGTCCAGTTTACATACCAGTAAGAAAGCAGTGACAAGTGGCAAGTGACGAGTGACAAGCAAGGAGGAAGGCTTTAACTTGTCACTCGTCACTTGCCACTTGTCACTTAATATATGTCTCAGGCAAAAAAAGCTCTTAGCAAAAACGGCAAACGCAGCAGTGGCCGGAGCAATACTTCCGCTGCTGCTACTTCGCGCACGGCGACTAAAACCTACCGCAACTACATCAACGGCGAATGGACGGC
>DATLMN010000357.1:0-8577 GCA_035537255.1 Pyrinomonadaceae bacterium
AATAAGAAAAGCTTTCAATAACTTGAAGCATTCCTTTCATCCCTCATCCCTCATCCCTCATCCCTGCTTTTGCAGGCAACTTTTGGCCTTGTTGGGCGCATCTTGACTCTGTTCCGAGTGGACTCTAAAATTACGAGTTATTCGGTCACGCCCCGTGCGCTGTGATCTTTCAGCCAGATTGGTTTTAACCCTTGGCGGCACGCTTCGTTCTATCTTGTTAAAAATCGGTAAACCCTGTGGTAGAGCACGCGTCCGCTTTCCCTGATGATTTTCTACAGGAGTCTAAAGTTATGTTCCACAGCAAATTGATACGCCGCTTGACGATGGCGCTCGCCCTGCTCATCCTCGCCTCGACGCCGCTCCTTGCGCAAAACAGGCAGACGAGCGAGGACCCTATGAGCAATCCGCGCAACGTCAAGCCCGAGTTGAAAAAGGCCTACAAGGACTGGCTCGAAAAGGATGTCTCCATAATCATCACGGCTGAGGAGCGCAAGGCATTCAAGAAGCTCCAGACCGACGAGGAGCGCGAGCAGTTCATAGAACAGTTCTGGCGTCGTCGCGATCCCGATCCGGATACGGACGAGAACGAATATCGCGAGCAGTATTACGAGCGTATCGCTTATGCCAACGAGCATTTTGCTTCGGGCATCCCCGGCTGGAAAACTGATCGCGGCCGCATCTACATCATGTACGGCAAAGCCGACGACATAGAGTCGCATCCGGCGGGCGGCCCGTATGATCGCCCCTCCTATCACGGCGGAGGCACGACCTCTACCTATCCTTTTGAAATCTGGTTCTATCGTTACCTTCCAGGCGTCGGCTCCGGCGTCGAGATCGAGTTCGTCGATCCGACTGGCTCCGGCGAATATCGCATCGCGCGCTCGCCCGATGAAAAGGACGCGCTGCTCTATACGCCGAACGCGGGACTGACACTGGCCGAGCAGTTGGGGCTGTCGAGCAAGTCCAACAGAATTTACGGGCTCGGTCAGGGAGGCATTCAGAACGGTCGCGTACAGGATGCGCCGTTCGAGCGCATGCAGCTCCTTGCCGACCTTAATCGTCCGCCGGTGGTACAGTTCAAGGATTTAGAGACGGCGCTCGGCGTAACCGGCAGCGGTATCGTCGAAGACAACCCGCTCAACTTTGACATGCGCGTGGATTTCTTCCGCCAATCGGACGAGCGCGTGATTACGGCCTTTACAGTTCAGACAGATAACAATGCGCTGACATTCGCAGACAGCGGCGGTGTCCAGACGGCGCGCCTGAATATCTTCGGTCGCATCACTTCAGTCGCGGGGCGTCGCGCAGGTGTCTTTGAAGACCCCGTCATTACGACGGCCACCGTGCAGGAGCTGACGCAGACCAAGGGGCGCAAGTCCGCTTATCAAAAAGCGGTCGCGCTCGCGCCCGGCACGTACAAGGTTGACGTGATCGTGCGCGATGTGAATTCGGGCGCGACGGGCATTCGTCATCTGGGATTCACTGTTCCGAAGTACGATGCGAAACAACTCTCTGCCTCGACGCTGATACTGGCGACGCGTCTTGAAGGGCTCGGCGATCAGCCTGCGGTCGGACAGTTCGTCATCGGTCAGGTCAAGGTGATTCCGAACATCGCGTCGACCTATCGTCGCGGCGCACCGCTTGGACTCTACATGCAGGTCTACAATTCGGGCATCGACCAGACGACGCTTCGTCCGTCTGTGGACGTGGAATACGTCTTCTCGCAGAACGGCAAGGAGATCAGCAAGCTTCCCGAAACCTGGCAGGGCTTAAGCGATGCGGGCCAACGCCTGACGCTGGCCAAGCTCTTCAGCACGGACAAGCTGACGCCCGGCAAGTACAAGGTCGAAGTCCGCATTCGCGACCGTGTCTCAGGCCAGACCTTGACGCCCTCGGCGGATTTCACGGTCATCGAATAAGCATAGGGACAGGTAATAAAAGAGAAGGGATGAGACCAAAGTCTCATCCCTTCTCTTTTTGTTTGAACGATTGATTTACGACGGCTCGCGTTCTCCGCGACGAAGCGCGTTAACCAGATGATGCGCGAGGCGCGTCGGCTCAGGCTGCCGATAACCACCGTCACACGCGAGCGTGAGGTCTATGGCGCTCTTGAGATCGATCAAGTGGCCCGGCGAAACGAAGATCGGCTGCACGCGGTCTTTGGTGCGAACGGCCGCGCCCACCGTTTCTCCTTTATCAACGAGCGGAGACCAGGAGCCGCGCTCCGCAGGCGGCTCTTCATACTTTCCGACGAGCACGGATTTGGCGCAGCCGAGCGTGGGGCGCTCGATCAACAAGCCTACGTGACAGGCGATGCCGACGCGGCGCGGGTGAGCCAACCCCTGCCCGTCGAACATCACGGCGTCCGGCTCAGTCTTCAGCTTGGCCCAGGCTTCCAGCACAGATGGCGTCTCGCGAAAAGAGAGCAGTCCCGGCACGTAAGGAAAGCGCGTCTCGCTGACCACACCAACCTCTTCAATCACTTCGAGCGACGGCAGGCGAAGCACGACGATGCCCGCATACAGGGTCGTCGAATATTTATTGAAAGAAATATCAGTCCCGGCGATAGTCTCAATGGGCCTCTCCGGCGGCGCTAGAATCACACGTTCGCGCAAACTCTTCTGAAGCTCGACCGCTTCACGCGGGCTGACATCCCAATCATGCAGCTTCTTATATTTCGCCATAAGCAGATTCAAACAGGATGGACAGAGATTGTCAGGATAAAAAAACAGGAAGAAAGCATTGATCTTAAAGCTGACATTTAAAATCTCAACTCACTTGACTGAGCTTTGCTTTTATCCTGACAATCTCTGTCCATCCCTGTTAATTTCTTCCTCCGACCTCAAGCTTTTGACTGTCTATCTTCTCGCTTGCAGTGATGCCTGCCTCCGCGCTGATGATCGAATGCGTGCGCCAGTTCTGATCGTCGGGCGCAGGGTAATCAAGGCGAAAGTGCGCGCCGCGCGATTCCGTACGCCAGAGCGCGGAGCGTGCGATCAGTGTCGCGACCGTCAGAAAATTACGCGAAGCAAGCGAGAGCGGCGCGCGTGCGATCTGCTCGAACTCGAAAAGAGCGCGCCCTATAGAATCCTTTGCGCGAAGAATGCCGACGCGCTCCCACATCAATCGACGGACGCGCTTGCGCACAGAGAGCGCGATGTCTCCGCGCCTGCGCTCCGTCTCTGCCAGAGCATTCGCTTCACTGCTCGTATCCACCGTCGCTGCTCCGCCGGTATGCACGCGCGTCACTTCTATAGAGTGATCCAGACCGGCGGCGCGCCCCGCACGCGCGCCAAACACCAGTCCTTCCAAAAGCGAATTTGACGCGAGGCGATTCGCGCCGTGGACGCCCGTGCAGGCCACCTCGCCCGCAGCATAAAGCCCTGGCAAGCTCGCGCGCCCGTCCAAATCCGTGCGAACGCCGCCCATGCAGTAGTGCGCGGCGGGTGAAACGGGCAGCAAATCCGTTGTCAGGTCTAAACCGTAACGCAGGCACGTATCATAAATCTTCGGAAAGCGCCCGCGCAGATAACGCGCGTCGAGCGCCGTCATGTCCAGATAGACTGTGCGCGTTGCTGTGCGCTCCATCTCTGCGATGATCGCGCGGCTGACGATGTCGCGCGGCGCAAGCTCTGCGCGCTCGTGATAGCGTGACATGAAAGCTCGCCCCTGCGCGTTTCTCAGCACTCCGCCTTCGCCGCGCATCGCTTCGGAGAGAAGAAACCTGGGCGCGCCCTCTATATTCAGGGCCGTCGGATGAAATTGCACAAACTCCATATCGGCCAGTTCCGCGCCCGCCATAAACGCCATCGCCATGCCGTCGCCGGTTGCCACGCTTGGGTTCGTCGTGTGCAGAAAAACCTGTCCCGCCCCGCCGGAGGCGAGCACGACTGCGCGCGCCAACAATTCTCGCGGAGCGCGCACCAGCGGGTCAAGATAGCGCACACCGCAGCAGCGCCCGTCCGCGACCAGCAGAGACTCTGTCGCCGCGTGCGCGACGAAAGAGATGTCGCGCTCGATGCGCGCGCGTGCAATCAGCGCGCGCACGATCTCTTTACCTGTCGAATCGCCGTGCGCGTGTAAGATGCGGCGGCGCGAATGCGCTGCTTCGCGCGTAAAGGCCAGACGGCCACCCTCTCGATCAAATTCCGTGCCCCACTCGATCAGCTCCTGAATCAGCGCGGGCCCGTCCTCGACCATCACGGCGACAGCCGCCTCATCACACAGGCCCGCACCTGCGCGAATCGTGTCCTCTTCGTGCAGCGCCACCTCGTCATCTTCAGAGAGCGCGACGGCGATGCCGCCCTGTGCATACTCCGTGTTGGATTCGTCTGTCCGGTCTTTGGTGAGGACGGTGACGCGCGCGCCCGTCTGCGCCAGCTCTACGGCAGCGCGCAATCCTGCGATGCCGCTGCCGACGACGATAAAATCAGTTGCGAGTGTCATGCGTTTTTTAGTTTCTGTATCAAGAGCGGATTCTAACAACTCTGCGGGCGCGCGGGCAAACGTTGCGTGGGCTCATAAGCGCACGTTAGAATGATTTTCAGATTGAATCACAAAAATTAGGTTTGAGGAGATAAGGGGCTGCGCGCCATTATTTTGGATTCGCATTCTTAATTCTATTTATTCGCCGCAAGCGACGCGGCCCTACACCGAAAGAAGTGCTGCCACCAATCCTTTTCACAGACAGTGTGCTCGATAACGGTCTGCGCGTTATCCTGCATGAAGATCATTCGACGCCCATCGTGGCCGTCAATATCTGGTATCACGTCGGCTCGAAGAATGAAGTCCGTGGGCGCACGGGCTTTGCGCATCTCTTCGAACACATGATGTTTCAGGGCTCTAAGCATTACGACAACGATTTTTTTGTACCCTTGCAGGAAGCAGGCGGGACTTTGAACGGCTCGACCAACTCTGATCGCACGAACTACTGGGAAGTCGTGCCGTCGAACTTTCTTGAGTTGGCGCTCTGGCTCGAATCAGACCGGATGGGCTATCTGCTCGATGCGCTCACGGAAGAGAAGCTCTCGAACCAGCGCGATGTCGTCAAGAACGAGAAGCGGCAGAACTACGACAATCGTCCCTACGGGCTCGTCAGCGAGCAGATCGCCAGGGGGATGTACCCGCCGGAGCATCCTTATCACTGGCTGACCATCGGCTCGCTGGAAGATTTGGACGCCGCTTCGCTCGAAGATATTTCTGATTTCTTTCGACGCTTCTATACGCCCAACAATGCGAGTCTGGTCATCGCAGGAGATTTCGACCCGCATGAAGCGCGAGGGCTTGTCGAAAAATACTTTGGGCCCATCAGGCGTGGGCCTGTGGTTGAGCGGGTCGTCGCGCCGCTTCCAGAGCTTGACCGCGAAATCAGAATCACGATGGAGGATCGCGTCTCGCTGCCGCGTATTTATCTGTCATGGCATGCCGTGCCCGCTTGGGCCGAAGGTGACGCGGCGCTCGATACGCTCTCGACTGTGCTGGCGGGCGGCAAGGGCTCGCGGCTTTACAAGTCCCTAGTGTATGAGCAACAGATCGCGCAGGACGTGACGGCCTTTAACAACTCGCGCGAGATCGCCGGACAGTTTCAGATCGTGGCGACGGCCAAGCCTGACAAGAGTCTGGAAGAATTAGAGGAGGCCATTTACGAGCAACTGGAAAAGATCAAGCGCGACGCGCCACCGACCGCAGAAGAGATGGAGCGCGCCTATAACGCGCGCGAATCGTCCTTTATCTACAGCCTGCAAACCGTCGGCGGCTTCGGAGGCCGCAGCGATCAGTTGAACCAGTACGCGGTCTTTCTGAATGACCCGGGATACTTTCATCAAGACCTGGCGCGATACAGGAGCGTTACATCCGAAGAGGTCAGCCGCGCCGCCAGTAGATATTTGACGTACAAACGTCTGGTGCTCGGCGTCAAGCCGGGCGCTCGCGCCAAAGAGATAGCCGGAGCGCCAGCACCCGCCGGGCCTGCGAGCGCCATTCAATCGCCCGCACAACAAACATCAAGCGCGCAACAGACTACTGATCCCGCCGTGCCGCTTCCCGGCACACAAAGCGCGGCAGCGACCTCCAGTAACTCTGTTGGGCCAACTTCTACCGGACAGGCGACGCCTGTGGATCGCGCGGCTGGCGCACGTCAACAGACGAAAGCCGAAGAGGCCGCGACGACTCCTGCGGGCGCAGCGCCGCCCGCGACCGCAGCACACGCAGGCGCTCACGAACAACATGAGCAGAAGGCGACTCAGCATGGCGGACTGTACACGCTTCCTCCCGTCAAACCCGATCCGCGTTTCGCGCTTCCTTTGATTCAGCGACGCACGCTCTCAAACGGACTGGATGTCGTGATCGTAGAGAATCAGGAGCTGCCTGTCGTGACTCTCAACATAGTCTTGCGAACGGGCGCGGCGGCAGACCCGCTTGCGCGCGCAGGGCTGGCAAGCATCACTGCGGCGCTCCTTGACGAAGGCACACAGAGTCGCACGGCGCTCGATATTTCAAACGAGCTGGCGGCCATCGGCGCGCGTCTGGGCACGGGCGCGGATTGGGATTTGAGCGGCGTCAGTCTGTTGACCGTCGCACGCCATCTGGATCGCTCGCTCGAAATCTTTACGGATGTGCTGACCAATCCGACCTTTCCGGAGAGCGAGTTGGAACTGCAACGCAGCACGCGGCTGACGGCCATTATGCAGCGCCGCGATAATGCGCAGGACATCGCAGGGATGGTATTTGCCTCCTTGCTCTACGGGCGCGAGCATCCGTACGGACATCCGATCATCGGCGACGAAACATCTGTGCGCGCCGTCGCCAACAGCGACATCCGTGATTTTTACGAAACGCACTATCGCCCGAACAATGCGACGCTGATCGTCGTCGGCGATGTGCGCGCCGATATGCTAGTCTGGCAGCTTGAGCGCGCATTCGCCCGCTGGGAGCGCGCGCAAGTGCCAGCCATAAGCATCGGTGAGCCGCCCGAGCGCGCGGGAGCGAATCTTTATCTGGTAGATAAGCCGGGCGCTGCGCAGTCCGTGATCGTGATTGGTCAAGTGGGCCCACCGCGCTCGACGCCGGACTATTTCCCGTTAATGGTGATGAACACGATGCTGGGCGGGCAGTTCACATCGCGCCTCAATCTGAATCTGCGCGAAGAGAAGGGCTACACCTACGGCGCGCGCACGTTCTTCGACTACAGGCGAGGGGCCGGGCCGTTTGCGGCGAGCACCAGCGTTCAGACAGCCGTGACGAAAGAATCGATTGAAGAGATATTAAAGGAGCTGCGCGGTGTACGCGGCGAGCGGCCAGTCACACCCGCCGAGCTGGAATTTTCCAAACAGGCGATCATTCGCGGCTTCCCGCGCAGCTTCGAGACGCCAGAGCATATCGCCAATCGTCTCGCAGATGTCGTGCTCTACGATCTGCCTGTCGACTATTTTAATCACTACATCACGAATGTCAGCAGCGTCAGCCGCGAAGAGGTCGAAAGCTGCGCGTGTCGCTATCTTGATCCAGCAAAGATGGCGATCCTAGTCGTCGGCGACCGCGAACAGATTGAGCCCGCCCTGAGCACCCTCGACGGAGTTGGCCCAACCATCACACTTTTAGACACAGAAGGCAATGAAGGGATGAAGGGATGAGGGATGAAAGGAATGCTGATTCAAGATGAATACGTTCTTATTCATCCCTCACACTGCCGCCCTCATCCCTGCTTTTACTTCTCTTGCCTGCCACAGGTGACGACGTTCGTGGGCGGCGAGAAAGGCGAAGGACTGGCCGAGGCTCATCCTGAGGAATCTGCTGACGGGCGATATGACCTTGATGCGCGAGAGATGCAGGCCGTTTGCTTCTCTGACGCGCGTTAGGAATTGATCCTGTAGCGTCATAAATTCCGTCGCCACCGTTTCGAGCGGCTGGTCTGGTGGAGGCACAAAAATCTTCGGCGATTTTGTTTTCAACTTTGGCGGCGGCTCTGTCGTGCGTATCAGCCAGTTGACGAGAAAGCCATGCCGGAACGGCCCTTCGCCGAAAAGTTTCCGCGTGTGCGCCTCTTCCATCGCGCTCTTTATCAGCGGAAGATAAAGTCTCGCCGTCACGTTGAGATGAACCAGGCACTCCGCGATGGACCAGCGGCCGGGGCTGGCGCGCCAGTTAAATTGCGCCTCGGTCAATCCGTCCAGCAGTTCGGCCGTCTCACTTTTAAGCGCCTCGAACTGCACGTGATAGTCGTCAAGCTCCGGAATCAAAACTCCACCGGCTGCATCGGCGCTCGTATCCACAGAAGTCATCTCTTTTTTCTCACAGTCAAAAAAATCTTTCGCCTCTCAGGTCGAGAGCGCGATGAGCCATTGTGCCATAAAATAGGTGCTCATGATGTAGACTTGCGCGCCCCGGATTCTTTTCCTGAAGCGATTGACGGCGAGCAGCGAGTCCGAGGCGACGAATAGCATCGCTCCCGCAAAGGCGAGCGCGCTTCCCTGCTCTCCTGTTGCAGCCCATCTATTCAAGGCTTGCCAGGCCATCGCTATAATCACCAGCATGTAAATCATCACCGGCGCTTTCATGCTCGCCAGACCCGGCCACAGA
>DATLMN010000358.1:0-5156 GCA_035537255.1 Pyrinomonadaceae bacterium
GTCGCCAGCAGCTCGCGCCCGACCGTCTCAATCGCCTGGTGATGGTGGCTGTTGACCAAGGCCCTTGCGCCTCCTTCTGCTGCTGTGCCGGCCATCGCTTCGAGCATGCTTCCAGGCAGCAGACGCACAGTGTGCGAGGGGCGGTCGCGCGGCGCGCCCTGCTCGTGCTTGATCGCGCCTGGCATCTCCGAATGTATGTCCTGAAGCAGCGTCCCGCCGCGCGAGACGTTGAGGATTTGCATACCGAAGCAGATCGCCAGCAGCGGCATCCCGCGCCTTTCTATCTCTTTAAGGACGAGGAAGTCCGTCTCATCCTTGACTGGCACAACCTTGCCCAAGAATCTGTGCGGGTCGCGCCCGTAGCGCAGAGGGTCTACATCCGAATCCGAGCCCGGCAACAAGATGCCGTCAAGCTCAGCGAGCGCCGCGCGTATATATCCTTCGTCCGGGATCAAGCCTATGTGCATGGGCACTGCGCCCGCCGCCGCCAGGGCCTCGCTGTAATCCCTCCCCAGATAAAAGCGATCCGTCTCCAACTCCAGGCGCATAGTTAACCCTATGCGCGGGCGTTCATCCAACATACGCTTACCCTTCCTCACAGTCCTCTTGAGATTTTTTCGGGAAAAAGATTTTCTCTGTGCAATCCTTCCCTCTTCATCATATCGCAATTCGAAGCCGTATGCGCCCGCGCGCACACCTTCTACAATCTGCCAGCCTTCATCCAGCGATATTTCAAGCGTGCCGCCTTGACTTCCCTTTGTCCTAATTCCTATAGTGCAACGGTTCAGCCATGTCCAGCGAAGCCAACAAAAAAATACGCAGCACGACAGTTCTGCTCGTGCGCCGTAATGGTCACGTCGCGCTTGCAGGCGACGGTCAGGTCACACTCGGCGAGACGGTCATGAAGACCGGCGCGCGCAAAGTCCGCCGTCTCTACAATGATCGTATCCTGGCGGGCTTCGCAGGGGCCACAGGCGACGCTTTCTCGCTCCTGACGCGCTTCGAAGGAAAGCTCGAACAGTACCACGGCAATCTTGAGCGCGCCGCCATAGAGCTTAGCAAAGAGTGGCGCACGGACAAAATTCTTCGCAATCTGGAAGCGCTGCTTGTCGTCGCCGACGAGAAAAGCTCTTTTCTTCTCTCCGGCAACGGCGATGTCATCGCGCCCGATGACGGCGTGCTAGCCATAGGCTCCGGCGGCTCTTACGCCTTAGCCGCCGCGCGCGCCCTGATCGAGCACACGGAGATGTCCGCGCGCGAGATCGCCGCCGAAGCCATGCGCATCGCCGGAGAAATCTGTATTTATACGAACACAAATATTATTGTCGAGGAACTTTGAAAAGCAGATGTTAGATGCTGTATGCGGGAAGCCAGTTTGAAGCTTGTAACTTGTGTTGGGCTTCCTTCAGTGATGTAGCAGGAGCGTGATGATGCGCGGATCGTTATTATGGGGACTTGCCGCCGTCTGCAATTTTGTCTCGGCCGCGATCACTTATAACGACAACGGTAGAGTTTTGATCGTCGCCATGCAGGTCTTCGCAGGCTTGCTGATGATTCTCGCCGCTCTCAAATTCAGCCGCAGGCATTAAGATAAGCCAGAGTGTCAGTCTCAGTTTTTTAAAGTCTATGGTTATTTATCTCAACGGTGAAGTGGACGAAAGCGATGCGCGGCTCGACGAGATGACGCCGCGCCAGATCGTCACGGAACTTGATAAGCACGTCGTCGGGCAGATGGCAGCCAAGCGCGCCGTCGCCATCGCCTTGCGCAATCGCGTGCGCCGTCAGAAACTCGCCCCGGAGATGGCCGCCGACGTGATGCCCAAAAACATCATCATGATCGGTTCCACGGGCGTCGGTAAAACAGAGATCGCGCGCCGCCTCGCGCGCATGTCCAGCTCACCCTTCCTCAAAGTCGAAGCCTCCAAGTTCACAGAAGTAGGTTACGTCGGCCGCGATGTCGAGAGCATGATACGTGACCTCACGGAGATCGGCGTCGAGATGACGCGCGAAGAGAAGATCGTGGAGATCAGCGATCAGGCCGAACTCAATGTCGAAGAGCGTATCCTTGACATGCTCCTGCCGCCACCTAAGTCTTCTTCCTTCGCGGGCGGCTATTTCGATTTCGACGAATCGGAATCCAGCGACGAACAGCCTGCGCCCGCACAGACCGAATCAAAGGTGCGCGATGACAATTTTCAGCGCACGCGTGAAAAGCTGCGCGCGCAGCTACGCGCGGGTAAGCTCGAAAACCGTCTGGTCGAGATAGAGGTGCGCGAAAAAAGTTTTCCCACGATAGAACTCGCGGGCCCGCAGGGGGTCGAAGAGATGGGCATCAACATGAAGGATATGCTCGGCAATCTCTTTCAGGGAAAGACCAAGCGGCGCAAGATGCGTATAGACGAGGCCATGGAATACCTGATGCAGGAAGAGGAGGAGCGCCTGATAGATATGGACTCGGTCGCGCGCGCAGCACTTGAGCGCGTAGAGTCCTCCGGCATCATCTTCCTGGACGAGCTTGATAAGATCGCCGGACGTGAATCAGGCGCTGGCCCGGACGTTTCGCGCGAGGGCGTGCAGCGCGACATTCTGCCCATCGTCGAAGGCACGACCGTCAATACTCGCTACGGCATGGTGCGCACAGACCACATACTGTTTATCGCCGCAGGAGCTTTTCATGTCTCAAAGCCCTCCGACTTGATCCCGGAGTTGCAGGGGCGCTTTCCCATCCGTGTCGAACTGGAATCGCTCACAGTAGACGATCTCAAGCGTATCCTGACAGAGCCCAAGACCGCGCTCATTAAGCAGTACCGCGCGCTGATGGAGACGGAAGGCGTGGAGCTGGATTTCGCTGCCGACGCAATTGACGCCATCGCCAACTTCGCCGCGCAGGTCAACCAGCAGACGGAAGACATTGGCGCGCGCCGCCTGCACACGATCATGGAAAAACTGCTCGACGAGATCAGCTTCGAAGGCCCTGACTTAGAGCCCAAGCAGCAGCACATAGACGCCGCTTATGTGAATCGTATGCTCGCCAACACAGTCAAGGATCAGGACCTGAGCCGATACATCTTATGAAGGCCAAAGCTGGAAGCCACAAGGCACTGTGTAGCTGCCGTCAGTTTAGTCACTTGTTCCTTTTCGCCTTCTGCTCTCTCTTTTTTCTCTCTTTATCTTGGGGCTGCGGCGTGCGTCGTAACCCGCTTCCGCCCATAGAGCGTATTCCGCAGCGCACAGAGCTGCTCTCCGGCGTGCAGCGCGGCAATCGCGTCCTTCTTAGCTGGCCCGCGCCGCAGCGCAACGCCCCGCCGACCTCCGTTCAGAGCATTCAACGCATAGACATCTTTCGTTTGGCGGAGCGCCCGGAAGACCCTCTGCCTTTGACCGAAGACGAGTTCGCCGCGCGCTCTACCCTGATCGGCTCCGTCACCTACGAGACGATTCAAAATAGCGGCGACACCTTGACCTACATAGACACGCTTGAGCTGGCGGGTCAGCCCACACGCCTGCGTTACGCTCTGCGCTACGTCAATGCTTCAGGACAGCGCGCATCCTTCTCCAACTTTCTGCTGATCGAACCCGCTGCGCGCATCGCAGAGCCACCGACGCTTATTCCTCCCGCAGAGGAGACCGAAAGCTCTATCACGATTCGCTGGCGTCCGCCGACAGCCAACATAGACGGCTCAACGCCCGTCAATCTGCTGGGCTACAACGTCTATCGCACCTCGCCTTCGCAGACGGAGATCAGCCAGACTCCCATTAACAACGCTCTCGTCAACGGCACAGAGTACGTGGACAAAAGTTTTCAGTCTGGCGAGCAGTACAACTACATCGTCCGCTCCGTCTCGCTCGGCACGGGCGGCGCGCAGGTCGAGAGCCTGAACTCTAATGTCGTGGCGGTCGCTCCCATAGACCGCTTCCCGCCCACAGCTCCGACCTCTATTACCATCGCCGCCGCGCCGGGCCGTCTCTCGCTTTTCTACCCGGCCAATCCTGAGCGCGATGTCGCAGGCTACCAGATTTATCGTTCCGTTGATCCGGCTCTGCCAAAGGAGCGTTGGACGAAACTGAACGACGCGCTCGTCACGCGCACGACTTTCCAGGATGATACTGTCGAGTCAGGGAAAAAGTACTATTATTATCTGGTGGCCGTGGATACTTCCGGCAACGTGAGCGTCCCCTCGGAAGTCGTCTCCGAGACCGCTCCTTAAAGATTTTATGAAACTCTGTCGCTTCCAGCACAAAGATTTTTTCGCACCGCACTACGGAATCCTTGAGGATGATTTTGTGCGACCGTTGCTCGACGCAGATGCCATGGGCAGCCGCCCGCGCGTGCGCATAGACAAACTCCCGCTCGCGGAAGTACAGATTCTAGCGCCCGTCGCGCCCTCTAAGATCGTCTGCGTCGGACGCAACTACAAAGAGCACGCGGCGGAACTCGGCAACAAGATGCCAACTGAGCCTCTGCTCTTTTTGAAAGCCCCCTCTTCGATCATCGCCTCCCAAGAGAAGATTCAACTGCCGCCTGAATCCGGACAGGTTGAACATGAAGGAGAACTCGGAGTCGTTATCGGACGTACGGCGTGTCGTATCCCGGATTCTGACGATCCGCTCTCGTATGTCCTGGGCTACACCTGCGTCAACGATGTCACGGCGCGCGATCTGCAACGCAAGGATGTGCAGTTTACGCGCGCCAAATCCTTCGATACCTTTTGCCCGGTGGGCCCAATTCTTTCGACGGACCTCAACCCCTTGGATGTGACGGTTACGACAAGGCTCAACGGCGAGGTGCGGCAACAGGCCAGCACAGCCGCGATGGCCTTCCCTATCAGTATGCTCCTGCGCTATATCTCGCACGCGATGACGCTGCTTCCAGGAGACTTGATCTCAACGGGCACGCCCGCAGGAGTCTCCGCGATGAAAGCAGGCGATACGGTCGAGGTTGAAATCGAGGGCATAGGCGTGCTACGTAATGAGGTCAGCGATCAAATTTGCGCAGGCGTTGCGGAGGAGTCTTGAAAAAAGAGTCTGCGAACGTGAGAGAGAATCTTCGCAGCAGGTTTCGTTTCTCCTCTCTCATTAAAAATAGTTTTTCCGCGCCCGTAAGGAGGCAAGCATGAAGTTTTTTTTAGACACTGCAAATCTGAACGAGATACGCG
>DATLMN010000359.1:0-20545 GCA_035537255.1 Pyrinomonadaceae bacterium
TCGCGCGCGACGATCTCTGCTTCCAACTCCGGCGGCGGATAATCGAACTCCATCGCGACAAAACGCTGGCGCGTCGATTGTTTGAGGTCTTTCAAGATCGACTGGTAGCCCGGATTGTAAGAGACGACGAGCATAAAATCCGTGGGCGCGTCCAGCACAGTGCCGCGCTTTTCAATCGGCAGTCGGCGACGATCATCCGTGAGCGGGTGAATGATGACGACGGTGTCCTTGCGCGCTTCGACAACTTCGTCCAGATAACAGATCGCGCCGTTGCGCACGGCTGCGGTGAGCGGCCCGTCGTGCCAGATGGTCTCTTCGCCTTCGAGCAGGAATCGACCGACAAGGTCTGTGGCCGAGAGGTCTTCGTGACAGGCGACGGTGATCAGAGGGCGCTCCAATCGCCAGGCCATGTGCTCGACAAAGCGCGTCTTGCCGCAGCCCGTCGGGCCTTTGAGCATGACCGGAAGACGGGCCGCGTGCGCCGCCTCGAACGTCTCGACCTCGCGCGCCACGGCCAGATAGTAGGGCTCGTCCGTGACTCTGTACTCTTCGATGGCTCTCTCAGGCATAGTCTTAAAAAGTGTTTCTTCTAAAAATATTTCGTCTAGAGGATAAGGCCCTTCAGCGCTCTCGTCCACGTCAAACCGTGCGCACGGCTGACGTTTCACAGCCTTTTGATGTATCCTTATACGTTTGGAAAAGCTCTGTTTATCTTAACAGAGGAGCATCTTAACACCCGCCGCGAAGGGGCGGCAAACGAGTGAAAAAACAGTTTTTAGTTTTCAGTTTTCAGTAAGAGCACTTTGTCTTTGCTGAAAACTGAAAACTAAAAACTGAAAACTAATAAGATTATGAAGATCGCGGTGGCAATGAGCGGGGGCGTGGACTCTTCGGCGGCGGCGGCAATTTTGAAGGCCGAGGGACACGAACTGGTTGGCTTTACGATGCAGTTGTGGAATCAGCGTCGAGGGATAAGTGTCGATGCTGAAGGCGAGCCGCTGCCCTCGCGTTGTTGTTCGCTGGATGATGTCTATGACGCGCGCCGCGTGGCCGAAGAGCTGGGCTTTCCCTTTTACGTCCTCAATCTCGAACGTGATTTCGAGCATGATGTAGTACAACCCTTCGTCACGAGTTACTTGAACGGCGAGACGCCGATTCCCTGCGTCTCGTGCAATAGCCGTTTGAAGTTCGCTTCGCTTGATCGTCTGGCCGCGAGCCTCGGCTGCGACAAGGTTGCGACGGGCCATTACGCGCGCGTCGTGTTTGATGAAAGCATGGGTCGTTATCGTCTGTTGCGCGGACACAATCTACAGAAGGATCAATCCTATTTTCTCTGGGAGCTGACGCAGGAACAACTTTCGCGCGCGATGTTTCCTCTGGGCGAGATGTCCAAGCCGGAAGTGCGCGAGGTCGCTAGACGCGAGCACTTGGGGGTCGCGGAGAAATCTGAATCGCAGGAGATTTGTTTCGTACCGGACGGCAACTACGCGGGCTTTATAGATCGTTATCTGGAAGCCGAAGGCGAAGCGGAGCGCCGTCCACAACCGGGCGAGCTGGTCAATACGCGCGGCGAAACATTGGGTACGCATCAGGGCATACATCGCTACACAGTAGGGCAGCGGCGCGGCTTGAGGATTGCGAGCGAGCGCCCGCTTTACGTGCTCTCGATTGACGCCGCGCGTAACCGTGTCGTGGTGGGCCAACAGGAGGAGTTGCTAGGCCGAGAGTTCACGGCAGCGGGCGTCAACTGGGTCGCTTTCGATGAGCCTAAAGAGGCTGTGCGCGCCGAAGTCAGAGTTCGCTATCGTCACCAGCCAGTGCCCGCTCTAATAGAGCCGCTCGCAGACGCTCGCGCACGCATCACCTTCGACGAGCCGCAAAGAGCAATCACGCCCGGACAGGCCACAGTCTTTTACAGCGGCGACGAAGTGGTCGGCGGAGGGTGGATCGTGAAGCAGGGATGAGGGCGGAGGGATGAGGGATGAAAAGGAAAGCATCCAAGTTGAATTAGCATTCCTTTCATCCCTCATCCCTCATCCTTCATCCCTTCGTTAAACCTTTTCCGCGCCGATTGCGTAGTAATGGATGATGCTCCCCTTAAAAGTGCGCGTGGTTGGAAGCGCTGAATTTTGTTTCGTTTTAGGATTTAGCTATGGCAATGTCTCGTACACGTAAAATCGTTCTGATCGTCTCCGGACTTCTGGTCGCGTTGGTGCTGGTCTTTATCGTCGGCATCGCTCTGCTCTTCGCAGCTTTGCGCGGGAGCGAGCCGTCCGTCAAAGATAACAGCGTGCTGGCGCTCAGAATCGGAGGCTCTCTGCCGGACTATGTGCCGGAAGACCCGATGAGGCGACTCCTTGGCGGCAGCGACGAATCGCTCACAAACCTGCTGACGCAGCTTAAGAAAGCGAAGGTCGATAAGCGTATCGGCGCGGTCATCCTTGAGATACATCCGTCCAGCGCCGGGTGGGCCAAGGCGGACGAGATACGCGAAGCCATCGCGGACTATCGCACTTCGGGTAAACCGATCTACGCGTACATGGAGTACGGCCTCAATAAAGAGTATTACATAGCGACCGCTTGCGAGCGCATCTACATGGCTCCGCCGGGCGACCTTTTTATCAACGGTCTGGCGGCTGAAGTGATGTTCTTTCGCGGATCCTTGGACAAGCTAGGCATCTACCCGGACGTTTTCCAGATCGGCAAGTACAAAAACGCGCCCGACATGTTCACACGCAAAGAGATGTCTGAAGGACATCGCGAAGTGCTCAACTCTTTGCTGGATGATCTGACCAATCGTTTGGTCAACGCGATTGCCACGACGCGCAAGAAATCGCCCGACGATGTGCGCGCCTTGATCGATCAAGCGCCGTTTAGTCCCGCGCAGGCGCAGGCCAGCGGTTTGATCGACGGCGCGAGCTATCGCGAGGATGTCGAGAATGAACTAAAGAAACGGCTCGGTTACAAAGACGACGATAAGCTGCGCCTGGTGCGCGGCTCTGCCTATCGTGACGTGAGCCCGGAATCGCTAGACCTCAACAAGGGCGAGCGCATCGCTGTCATCTACGCCACGGGCTCGATTGATCTGGGCCGTTCGGAGAACAGTCCTACGGGCGGCCAGTCGGTTGGCTCCGACACGGTCGTCAAGGCTTTGAATGATGCGCGCGACGATAAAAATATTCGCGCGATTGTGCTCAGAGTCGATAGTCCGGGCGGCTCTTCTTACGCTTCCGATCTGATCTGGCGCGCCATTGAGAGCGCCAAGCAGAAGAAGCCCGTCGTCGTCTCGATGAGCGATTCGGCTGCTTCGGGCGGTTATTACATCGCATGCAACGCCAACAAGATCGTCGCAGAGCCTTCGACCTTTACGGGCTCAATCGGCATCTTTGCCGGCAAGCCCGTGATGAAAGGCTTTTATGATTGGCTTGGCATCTCTACGGAATATGTTCTGCGTGGCAAAAACGCCGGGATGTTTCGCGAGACAGAGCCGTTCACTCCGGAAGAGCGCGCACGCTTTGAGCAGATCATCAAAAGCACTTACTACGACGAATTTATTCCGAAGGTCGCGAAGGGGCGCAATCGCGACGCTGAGTATATTGACTCCATCGCGCAGGGTCGCGTGTGGACGGGCGAGCAGGCCAAGGCCAACGGTCTCGTTGATGAGTTCGGCGGATTGGAGCGCGCCATAGAGATCGCCAAACAACTGGCCAACATTCCAGCCGAGAAGGGCGTCGAGCGCGTTATCCTTCCATACCCGCGCAGCTTCTTTGAAGAACTGTTCGACGCGGAAGATGCCGTCAGCTCCAAGACGCGGCAGCAGCGCGCGATGGTCGAAACGCTCCCCGCTGATGTGCAGCGGGCGCTTCGTTACGCGGCCATCTTTGATCGCATGCAGCGCGGTGAAACGATGGCGCTGATGCCTTTCGATCTACAGATCAAGTAAGGCCGAATAAAAAAGAGCAAGCTGAAAGGGCAGCGGGCGGAATCTTTCTGCCCGCTGCCTTTTTAGTAAAGTGATTTAGTGGCGAGAGCAAAGGCAAACGACAAGGCCAACGACGCGGCGACGTTTGAGGAAAACTTTATGAGACGCCACACACGCGCTTCTGGGCAGCGACAACTTAGATTGCTACCTGCTCAGAGCGGCTTATCAGGAAGCTTGAGAATCGTCTCTTCCGCTAGCTCAAAATGCATGCTATCGACGAAGTCGCCGGAAAACTCCGCGCCCCAGTACCAGCCGTGACGATTGAAGATAGGGAATAACAGGAAATTGCCGCGATGTGTCAGGTGGACTCCCTGACCGACAACGGCTTTACCAAAGAAAAGATCAATCGCCGTCCCGAAACTGTGGTTCGAGAAAAGGACTTTGCTTTTCCTCCGATGGCGAACACATTGCATGCCCGTAGTCTTGACCGCGCTGAAAACATCTGGCATCTGTTGCTGGACTTCAAGAAAGATTTGTTTGAGCGACTCGACGGCGAAATCAAGGCCCGAGACTTTGAATGGCCCAACGTCAACGCCGAACTTGATTCGCTTCAAGATTTTTCCGGTCGGATTGGAGCAGTTCTTGGTTAGTTTTCCCGGTTTACCCAGCTTCTTAAGCATCGTTGACTCATTGGCGGGGCTGAGTCCCGTGTTCATGGTGTCTTTGGGAGGGATGGGAATCCGGTCATTCAATTCACTCATATCGAATGTCCTTGAGCCGAAGATTGGGAAATCGAGCGCTTCTATATCAAAGCTCTATAAAATACACAAGACTTTCAGAGCCCGAAGGTCATATTCTGCTGCCGCTACTGACTACTTCCCAGCCTCTATCTTTTCCAGTCCGTTCATGTACGGGCGTAAAACTTCCGGAATAATTACAGAGCCATCACGTTGCTGATAGTTTTCCAGAATCGCAACCCAAGTGCGACCGACGGCGAGTCCCGATCCGTTGAGCGTGTGAACATACTCGGGCTTTGCGCCGCCAGCGCGACGAAAGCGTATCTGCGCGCGCCGGGCCTGGAACGCTTCGTAGTTCGAGCACGAAGATATTTCGCGATAAGTATTCTGCGAAGGCAGCCAGACCTCTATGTCGTAAGTCTTGCTCGGGCCAAAGCCTATGTCTCCGGTCGAAAGCGTCACGACGCGGTAGGCCAGACCGAGTCGCTGCAAGACCGTCTCGGCATTTCGCGTCAGCGATTCAAGCTCGTCATAGGAATCCTCCGGCAGAGAGAGCTTGACCAGCTCGACCTTCTCGAACTGATGCTGGCGAATAAGCCCGCGCGTATCGCGCCCGTAGCTTCCGGCCTCGGAACGAAAACAGGGCGTGTAGGCCGCCATCCTCATCGGCAAATCGGAAGCATCCAGTATCTCTTCGCGGTAATAGTTCGTGACGGGAACTTCTGCTGTCGGGATCAGGTACAGACCGCGTTCGTCCTCTAATTTGAAAAGATCGCCCTCGAACTTTGGAAGCTGTGTCGTGCCGAAGAGCGCGTCGCGGTTGACTATGAACGGAGGCAGCGTTTCCGTATAACCATGCTCGCGCGTGTGCAGCTCAAGCATAAAATTGATGAGAGCGCGGCTCAGACGCGCACCCGCGCCGTTGAGAATGGAGAAGCGTGCGGCGGCAATCTTGCTCGCGCGCTCCATGTCCAGGATGCCAAGCTGTGTGCCCAGATCGACGTGATCCTTCGGCTCGAAATCAAACGTGTGCGGCGTGCCCCAGCGCCGCTCCTCACGATTCGCAGTTTCATCCGCGCCGCGAGGAACGCTCTCGTGCGGAATGTTCGGAATCGTCGAGAGCAGCTCGCGCATACGCGCTTCAGCTTCGTCACGTGCGCGATCAAGCTCCGCGATACGGTCTTTAAGTTGGCCCACGGCGCTGCGCCTGGCCTCTGCTTCCTCGCGCTTGCCTTCCTTCATCAACGCGCCGATCTCGCGGCTTGAGCTGTTACGCTCGGCGTTAAGCTGGTCGGATTCGCTGATGATGCGGCGACGCTCAGCATCCGCCTCTGCAAAGGTGTCTAGCGCCTCTGTCGGAAACGCTCGCGCTTCGAGCGCGGCGCGCACATGGTCAAGATTTTCGCGGACGAAGTTAAGATCGAGCATTTGCTGCCGTCCTTCAAGGTATGGTATGAGATACGCCTTTATACCGGCGTCAAACGAAAAGATTCAAGCTAACGGACACTTCGGGCGTGTGTCAAGAGATGGCCTGAAGGTCACACACGAACCTTGCGCCCGGCGCTCGGGCTTGAGCGCGGCGCAAGGTCTATTCAAGGGGATTCAATCAATGCCACAAAGAATTCGCAAGGCAGTCTTTCCGGCGGCGGGCCTCGGCACGCGCTTTTTACCGGCGACGAAAGCGTCTCCGAAAGAGATGCTGCCGCTCGTCGACAAGCCGCTCATACAGTACGTCGTCGAAGAGGCCGTGGCCTCTGGCGTAGAGTCCATCATCATCGTCACAGGGCGCGGCAAGAGCGCCATTGAAGATCATTTCGATGTTTCGTTCGAGCTTGAGCATCTCTTAAAAGAACGCGGCAAGACGAAAGAACTGGAAGCGATGCGAGCTATCTCCGAGATGGCGAGCGTCAGTTACGTGCGACAGAGCGAAGCTTTGGGGCTGGGCCACGCCATCCTACAGGCGCGCGATTTGGTCGGCGACGAGCCGTTCGCCGTCATGCTCAGCGACGACATAGTTGATGCAAAAGTCCCTGCGCTGCGTCAGATGCTAAACGTTTATGAGAAGTACGACGCACCTGTGCTCGGCACGATGCAGGTTGAAGGCGAAGCCATCTCGCGCTTCGGCGTGATCGATGCGGAAGAGGTTGAAGAAGGCGTCTTTAAGATCAAAGACATGGTCGAAAAGCCACCGTTCGAAGAAGCGCCGTCCGATATGGCTATCATCGGCCGCTACATTCTCACCCCGGATATTTTCGACGAGCTTGAAAGAACTCGTCCGGGCTTGGGCGGCGAGATACAGGCGACGGACGCGATGCGCGCGCTCCTTAAGCGACGGCCATTCTACGCCGTGCGCTTTGAAGGAACTCGTCACGATGCCGGAGATAAACTGGGCTTCCTGATCGCGACGGTTGAGTTCGCCTTAAAACGTCCGGAACTCGCAGCGGAGTTTGCCGATTACCTTCGCTCGCTAAAACTCTAAAGGCAGATGTCAGATGCTGGTCAAAGCTTTTTACTGACATCTAGCATCCAGTATCTAACATCTGCTTTAAAATGGAGGATGAAAGATTTTGAACGAATCGAATAAGGTTTTCAACGGACGAACGGCCATCGTGACGGGCGCGACGCGGGGCATCGGTCGTGCTATCGCGCTTGAGTTGGCGAGGCGCGGCGCACACGTCGCCTTCAATTATGCGAAGAGCGCGGAAGCCGCAGACACTTTGAAGAGCGAGATTGAAGGGCTCGGCGTGCAGGCTCTCTCTACGCAGTGCGATGTCGCCAGCACGGAAGCCGCAGCAGAAATGGTCAAGCAGACCAAAGAAGCTTTCGGACGAATAGATTTTCTGGTCAACAACGCCGGGATCGTGCGCGACAATTTGATCTTGCGGATGAAGGAAGAGGACTGGGACGCCGTGGTCGATACGAACCTCAAAGGCCCCTGGAACTTTTCGCGCTCGGCTCTGCGCGTCATGCTCAGACAGGAGGGTGGCGGCTCAGTCCTGAATATCTCTTCGATCAGCGGCGTGGTCGGGATGGCCGGTCAATCAAATTATTCGGCGTCGAAGGCGGGCCTCATCGGTCTCACGAAGGCGCTCGCCAGAGAAGTGGCTAGCCGCAAGGTGACTGTCAACGCGCTCGCGCTCGGACTGGTTGCGACGGATATGGCCGGCGCATTGGACGAAAGCTATCAGGCCAAACTGCTTGAACAGATTCCCCTGGGTCGTTTCGCAGAGGCGGACGAGGTCGCGCGTATCGTCTGCTTCCTGCTTTCCGACGATGCGCGTTATATCACAGGACAGGTGATTCAGGTCGACGGCGGAATGGCTATGTGAAGCCACTTCGAGCCGACAACGTCATCAGCGAAATAAATTTGAGGTTAAAAGAGGGAGCCCCGTCAATCTTGTTAAGACTGACGGGGCGAAACTTTCAGGGCAGGCTCGGTAATCAGGGTGGCGTTGGCAATGAACTGAGAATCGTCACTTACGGCCGATCCTGTAATTTATTGACGGTGCGTGTGTATGCGGGCGAGAAAAACCGTGTGGCCCAAAAAATAACGCACCGACCTTAGAAACCCGACGCACCTTTCAACCAGGTTTCTGCCGGAGCGTTAACAGCCACGATTGTCAACCATCTGTTACCGAAGCATGCCATTCTAATCTAGGGGGTGTCGCTGCTCGGTATGTGTGAAATTATACCGAAGTTTTGTGAGGTGTCAAGCACAAAGTTTACCGAATCTCAATATTTTTGTGACAAAGTTTGAGGGTTAGACATGATTGCAGGTGGGCAAAGTCTAAAGTAAATCATTAAGCCGCTGAAGGCAAAGCCTTTAAATCATTCCGTTTGTTGCTCCAAGTGGCCTGCCGGACGGCTCGAATAAAAATTTGCCTCTCCGGCGGGGCGTGTGTTCCAGCGCCTGTGAATCCACAGCCACTGTCCGGGAAATCGCCGCACATAGCTTTCGATGACGGAAGTAAACATCGAGGTCAGCCGGCGCACGTCCTCTGCCTCGTCGCCTGTGCGCTCGATCTCTAAGGGCGGATCAACACGCAGCACAAATCTTTTTCGCTCTTCGTCCCAGGGAATAAAGACCGGAAGCACCGCCGCTCCCGTGCGCAGGGCAAGCGTGGCGAGCCCGGAAGTGGTCGAGGCTGGGATACCGAAGAAGTCCACAAAGACGGCTTCGTGAGGATGCGTGTTGAGGTCTACGAGAATCCCTACGATGCCTCCGGCGCGAAGGGTACGAAGCATGGGACGCGCGGCGCTGCGCTTATCAATCGAGCGATTGCCGAAGCGCGTGCGCGTCCTTTCGACGAGTTGTTCGACTTTGTCGTTATCAAGGCGGCGCGCCAGAAAGCTCAGCGGATAACCGAAGGCCGAGAGGGCAAAGCTCGAAAGCTCCCAAGCGCCGAGGTGTCCAGTAAAAAGAATGACTCCGCGACCCGCTTGGCGTGCCGCCTCCAGATTTTCGAGCCCTTCGCATTCGATGATGCGGCGCAGACTCTCCGGTGTCGCGCGCGGCAAATGGCTGAACTCACTGAGCAGGCGACCCAGATTTGCAAAGCAGTCGCGTAAGATACTCGCGCGCTCGTCCGGGCCTAGACCGGGCAGCGCCATTTCCAGATTGCGTTCACCCGTGCGGCGCAGACGGCCTCCGAACGTATAAGCCATGCGCGCCAGGCCGCGCCCGGCGGCAAGGGCCATGGGGCGCGGCAACAATCGCAGCCCCGTCAATATGGAGCGCGCCGCACAGTACTCCAACGCCGTTTGTACTTTTCCGTGTTTGCCCATCTATCAGAAACTGTATCGCGCTTAAGTTTAATGCTCGAACGATAAAGTCGCAAACTCGTCATTGTGCTCGCAGCCATCACGAAGAGAATCATAAGTGGCGCTTTTCTCTTCGCGCAAAGAGCGATCCCGCCCCCTTCATGATGAAAGTTGGCGGGATCAATTGAAGAGAATCTTATAAGGGTGCTTACTTCACAGGGTTGTCAGGAGCGGTGAATCCCCCATCCGTGGCATTACCGGCGAACGTGTTGTTGAGCGAGGAGAAAATGCGGCCGTTGCCGCTCGACACAATGCCCGTGGAATTGCCGGCGATCATGCAATCCGAGACATAAACGGTCGAGAAGGTTACCGGGCCAGCAGCGTTGATGCCGGCGGCGGTGTTTTCGGCGATCAGCGAATGATGAATATTCACCTGGTTCGATCCGGAGACGTTGGTCACGTTCAGCCCGGTCGTGTTGTGGCCCAGAACGACGTTCGTGATAGATACGCGACCGAAGTCCTCAACCAGTATGCCGTTCCCGTTCATGGTAAAGCTACTATTCTCAATCGTGACCCGGTTCAGGTTAGTGCCGGCGCTGTCCACCTTGAGTCCCGCCTGGGCATTGTTTCTGACCGAGACATTACGGATAGCCATTCTGCCGCCGTTGGAGTTGAAGAGAATGCCTTCATTGGTGAAGTTGTCAATGACGAGGTCTTCCAACACGACGAGCACGATGGTGGGGTTCGAAGATGAGACGTTGATGCCGCGAGGGCCCGTACGAGTTCCGGCACTGCCTGATACACCAGTACCATTGAGCGTCAGGCCGCGCAGGCGGACCATGCGCAGGGGATCGTTGCCGCTTACGTCCGTGAGGTTGATGGTGACGGCGTTGGCGAAGCTGGAGAGGATGCCTGCCAGCGTGCCCGTGCCGTCAATGGTCAGCGACTTGTTGATCGTGATAGTGCCGAAGCCGCCCGGATCAAGCACATTGATCTCGCCGTTGATAGCCGTCTTGGACATGGCGCTGGAAAAGGTCTTGCAGGGAGCTGTGCGGTTGCACGGGTTGATGTCGTCGCCGATGCCTGACACCCATGTGCGCGACAACTGTGCCTGCGCGAGCGAAGCGGCGGCCATAAGTAATGTACACACGACTAAAAGACGAAAAATCGTTCTGGCTCTGTTCATTGTCTGGTCTCCTTCGAAGGGGTTGGTAGTAAAGGGATGTCAAAGCCTTGAAGTACTCCGACGGGAGCTAAGGCCGCATGATTTGACTGCTTCTACTGGATAGTGGCGGCGGGCGGAAAACGTATCGCAGAAAAATTTTTATCTGAAGCGGCGGGCGCTCTGAAGCGTTAAATCGGCAGAGCGTAAGTTAACAGCAGGGCGATGCGAGATTTCATTGAATGTCTGTCAAATGAAGCGTTGACGGGGACTCTTAAAGACTCTCACCTTTTTTCGACGCGGAAGATGGATTTGCTCAAGTCTTCAACCGGGCCATCCTGGCTGACGCCGCTGAGCGTCAGCATATAATCGCCTGTGACGAGGCCGTCGGCGGGCAGTGTGAGGAAAAGGCGCGCGCCGGATTTTGCAGGTACGGGTTTAAGACCACGTCGGCTAAATACTTCACGGCCACCGACCGCCTTCAACGACACGCCGTAGCTCGCGTAGTCGTTCTCCTTCAAATCCAGTCGAAGCCGAACCTCTTTTGTGCCCGGCGGGATTACAAGAGTCTGTGGCGGACTCGTATCGGCGCTTCGTGTGACGCCGATTGACAGATGCAGCGTAACGAAAGTCGGCGCGGTAGCAGGAGGAGGAGCAGCAGCGGCACGTGCTGTCGGCGTTGGCGAGGGTTGAGCCAATGGTGCTTGAGTATTCTGTCGGCGATTTAGCTCGGCGGTCAATGCTTCTGCCTGCTTGCGTTCGTTTGCCGCACGCTGCTCTTCCAACTCTCGTGCGCGCCGTTCGTGTTCCGCTCGGGCTGCCTGAGTCTCAGCCAGCTCACGTCGCAGCCGCCTGCTCTCGATAAAAGACCAGAGGCCGCCCATCGCTATCAACACAACCAAAGCGATTGAGATGGAGAGCGCCAGACGCCTTCCTCGCAGTGTCGCGAGCAGACTCTGCCATCCCTGCCACGTCTGCCCCTTCTGCAACAGTGAGGCTTGAGCTGCTTTCTGCACGGCAGCTGATTTAGATTCTTCCGTTTGATTGATACGAATAGCCAGAGCTTCGGCGAACTTCACACGCTCGCGCCGTCTTGGGTCTGCAAGGTAAGAACGCTCGAACTGCTCGCGCGCTTCTCTTGAAAGACGACCGCGCACATAGTCATCCACCAGCTCGCTCTCGGCCTTCAACACCTGATCGAAGACCTGCGGGTCTGCGAAGTATTTTTCTTCGAGCGCGGCACGCTCCGACTCGGACAATTCTCTGAGCAGGTAGCGTGTGATGTGCTGCTCCGACTCATTCATCGATTTCTTTGACGCCTGATCTTGAGCCATGAAAAGTTTAGAGTGCGTGGCTCTCACTCTTCAGTGGTAAAAATTGCGCTTTCATATTGCGACACTCTTTTTAAGACAGGCGGCCACGCATTGCTCAAGCCTGTCTCGCACCCTCTGGGCGCGGTTAGCCAGCGCATCGCGGCGCAGCCCCAGGCGCTCGGCCAGCGCCTTGCGATGATCAATCCGGCGACCCGTCGTGTCCCTGTAATACTCCATAATCAACTCGCGGCTCTCAAACGAAAGCGCGTTCAGGCAGTCTTCAAGACAGGACAGCCGACGTTCTTTCAAGAGAGCCTCGTCGGTTGCCGTCGCGGCAGTCGCTTCCAGATTTAGCAATTCGAGCGGCGAGCGCTTCGTGTCAGGCCCTTTGAGCGCTTCTAGACAGACCAGGCGCGCGACCTCGTAGCAGTAACCGCCGATGTTTTTGACATCGACGCCTTCGTCCAATTTTCTGGCAACACGATTAAAGGTCTCGTCCGTATGATCTTCAGGAAAGGGAGCGCCGCGCCACTCGAAGAAACGGATCAACGTGCGCCGTAAATCCTCATACTTTTCACCTGCCCGCTGCCTGTCCGCGTCAAAAGCCGCCAGCAGCTTCGCGAACGCTTGCCCGGTCAGCCCCGCGTCCATCTACCGTTTACCTTCTAGATTGGCCCACTCGCCCGACTGGATAAAACTGGCCCAGTAGTACGGATGCCCGCGAGATTTGCTGCGCAGCATCTGCAACTGCACCAGCCGCAGAGCCTCTGCACGCCCCTGCTTCTGCATAAGCCCTTTGTAGTAGCCGATCATCAAATCACGCGTGCTGCGGTCGGAGACCTGCCACAAACTCATCATCTGGCTCTCAGCCCCGGCTAAGACCAGTGCGCGTCTGAGTCCGTAGACGCCGTCGCCGTTTTTGACTTCGCCCACACCTGTATCACAGGCGGAAAGCACCACCAGCTTCGTACCCCACAGATCAAGGCCAGCGGCTTCGAGCGAAGTCAGCACGCCGTCATCACTCCCACTGCTGCCCTGATTAGCCCCGGCCAGAGCCAGTCCCGAACGCAGCAAAGGGTCCTCAACACGGACAGCCCATTTGCCCAGACGCGTGCCCTCTACGCGCCTCTCTGTGGTCGCGCTTTCCATCTCCTGTAAAAAGAAACCGTGTGTCGCGACATGCAGAATACTTGGCGCGTGGACGCCTTTGAGCGCAGCTTCTGTCGCCCGCTCTTTGAGAAAAAAGGTGGCCTGCGGCAAAAGCTCTCTCAAGGCTCGCACCTCATCGCTGACTCCCGGCAACGGCCCGAAGAAGACCTGCGAGTAATCCACACGATTGCGCGCGCCTTCTTCACTGACGCTCGCTTTATTTAACTGTGGAGCTTGAGCGCTCGTTCCCGTCATCGCCGGCTCGCCGAATGCCGGATCGGCGACGATCACCGCAGGCGTCTTACTCTCGCGCTTGACCTGAAGACGTAACAGGTCGCGCCCGCTGGTCAGATAAGTGATCGTGTAATTCTCAATCAGATATTTGTCGTGCTCGTCGACGAGGGCCGCGAAGGGAATAAGATTGAGCGGGCCGTCCGGAGAAATCAGCAGGTGCTGTGATGTGCCAAGCCGTGCGCGCACGGGCTGCAATACTCTGGCGTCCAGGGCGCGGGCCAACGTCCTGACGCCCGCCCGCTCTGGATCGCGCAGCGCGCGACGCCAATCCTCTACCGCGCGATCAATCAACGCAGCCTCTCCCAAATCCACCCATTGCGCTTCGCCCTGATGTGTCAGCAGGTAAGCAGCATAGCGCGACCTATTATGAGCTGTTGTCTGATCGCGGTCTGATGTCTGGGCCAGGACGGGCTGATACAAAGCGAACTCGATCAGCGTCGCTCCTTCGGGGATGGCAGACTGAACAAGTTCGAGTGTGATGGGCCTGGACCCAGCGCGAAACTCTGCGCTGCGGGCGCTGACTTCTGCTTCTAGTTTGTCCACCTCCTCTTCCATCTGCTTGAGCTGCGAGCGGTAGATGTCCACACGGTTTTTGTACGGCCCTTTGAGCGCGAAAGTCGACAAGCGCGAGCGCGCGTCCGAGAGCTGGCCGAACAAGGCACTATCTTGAGGCTCTGCGCGTGCGCGCAGCGCGGCGATGTTGTCGCTCATCGCTTCGAGCGCGCGCCCCTTGCGGCGCAGCAAAGTCGTCAGAGCGAGGCGCAGCGCCTGCGGGTTGCGCCCGGCTCTCTGAGTCTGTAGCGATAAGACGTTATTAATATCCTGCGCGAAGAGTTTAAGGTAGCCGAGCTTCTGTCGCTCTGAGCCGAGCAGTAGATTGCGATTGAAGTTACGCTCCTGAACTTCGCCTGCGCGGGATAGGAAGCCGAGCGCCTGCTCAATATCTCCTTTGGCCTGGTACAACCTGGCGAGATTCATGAGCGCCTGTGCGACTTTGGGATTATCGCCAAGAGCCGTTTCCAGAATGGTCAGGGCACGCCGCAGATGTGATTCGGCGCGCTCGTAATCGCCCTCCTGACCACGCTCGAAGTAAAGCCTGCCGAGGTCGTTTAAGGTCGTGCCGACATCCGCGTAGTCCGGCCCGAACGCTTTCTCCCGGATCAGCAGGGCACGTTTGTAGAGAGGCTCAGCCTTCGCGTAATCTCCCTTCTTCTCGTACAACCCTGCGAGCCCCTGAAGGTACACAGCGACCTGCGGGTGATCCGCGCCCAGCCTTTTTTCCCAACGCGCCAGCGCCTGCTGATACAGCGGCTCGGCCTGCGCATCATCGCCTCCGAGGTCTGCGACCGTCGCAAGGTTATAGAGCAACAGAGCCACGTTCGGATGATCCGGCCCGAGGGCTTTCTCCAATATCGAGAGGGCGCGGCGCAAAAGCGCCCCGGCCTTCGCGTAATCGGCTCTGTCTCTATAAAGCACACCCATATTGTTTAGTGAAGCAGCCACGCTCGGATGCTCCGGGCCGAGTCTCTTCTCGCGAATCGACAGGGCGCGCTGATCGAACAACTCGGCCTGCGTATAATCTCCCTCATCGGCATAGAGCGTCGCCAGATTGTTGAGCGAAGCGGCCACGCTCGTGTGTTCCGGGCCCAGACTTCTTTCGCGAATAGAGAGTGTACGCAGGTGCAGAAGCTTCGCCTGCGCGTAATCGCTCTTCCTTGACAGGAGATTGGCGAAGTCATTAAGCACATCCGCCAGGTCTGGATGATCCGGGCCTAAAGCCTGCTCCGTGATGGCCTGCGCGCGCCGGAAGAGCGGCTCGCCCTGCGCGGGCTCGCCCTTGTAGTCGTGTATGCGAGCCAGAAGGCTGAGCGCACGGGCCACTTCGAGGTGAGTTGGGCCAAGCACTTTTTCGCGTAGACTGAGCGCACGCTGGGCCAACGGCGTGGCCTCGTCCAACTTTCCCTGATTCGCCAGACCGCGAGCTTCGCTAAAGAGCCGCAATGCCTCCGCCAGCCTGCGATCATCTGCCGTGGCGTTGCGCAACGCGACGAGATTCGGTTCGTAGCGTGCCGTCGCGGCATCTTTCTCCGCCGGGCGCACTTCAAGACGATAATCTCCCGCGCGCTCGGCAACGAACGACAAAAACTCCTGCGCGGCCTTTGAGCTATCGACTTCCGAAAGGCTCTTGCCGTCAGGCCCGGCGAGGGTCAAGACCAAATCAATCCTGTGCTGCTCGACTACTACTTGCAGGTATTCGTCGGCTGCCAGTGTAATTTTGTATGAGTGAGACTCGCCGCCTTTGATCTCACGTTCAATCGGCTTTCCGAGTTCGAGCGCGCGCGCCTCCATATCTTCTTGACTAACACGGTCTGAGGCAACGTACGCGCCTCCTGCGAACTGCACGATGGTGCGCGCCGTCAACTCTTTCACCTGCCCGATAAAAAATAAGAGGCAGAGAAACCACACCAAGGCAAAGCAATTGGAAAGCTGCTTCCGATGATTTGATAAAAAGATTGCTGTTGTGTTGTCGCTCATAACAACAACCGTGGCCTCTCAACTAACAACAACGGGCAGTACCTTAAAATTGAGGATGGAGGTTATATTTGCATCCCCGCGCACACTCGTCATACAGTCGAGGGCGCAAGGGCGTTGGGACTTCCTGTGTGCTTACCTTACTCTCAAAATCAGTATGGCGTAAAGAGTCTTTTCCGTGTATTGCGCGCGGCTCACGGGCGCTGCGCCAGCCTTAAGGCAACAGCAAAGCAATCAAGGGAAGCCGGTCGGAGGAGAAACGAAAAAGAGAGTCAGGCTTTGAATAATATAAGTTAGAATTAAGCGGCAAGGTTCACTGAATGCCTTCTGGAAAAACTCTTCGTTGTTTTCCTGAGATCGGCGCGAAGCTATAGCTTCCAACTTCGGGCTTGAGGTCATGCCTTACAGCTCAGCGGGTGAAATAGAAGCTGCTCTCTGGCGCGGGCCGGCATTGCTTCTGGTATGGTGATGTTTCAAACGATAGGTCAGACGATTGACACGAGACGTTGCGGTTAAAAGTTGTTCGCGCAGTGTTTGCTGCGCACGTCGGGTGGAGGAAAATTATGAGAGAGTGGATGTTTTATACGGCCTTCTTCCTACTGTTACTGATTATTTGGCCCAGGCTCTGGCGTTACTCTATCTTAGCGCCGAACAAAGAGGGACAATCTTTGGTTGTCGGCGTCGTCGGCTGGCTGATCCATGCTCCTTCGATTATGTTCGCAGCCTCTTTGTCAAAGGCTCTGTCTAAAAGATGGTTTTATACGGACGCCGTGGGGAAGGAACTGATCCTCTCCTTCGTTCTGATCTTTCTAGCGTTCGTCTCGATCTGGCGAGCGGCCAACAGGTCAGGCTATGAGAGAGGTCTGAGGGAAGGCTATAAGAAGGCCCTGCTTGATGTCGGCGGCGGCGGACAGGACAGCATCGGCGACTACTGAATAAGGATTCGAACAGCATTGGCCCATAGATTAAAATAAGCGATCAGGATTCAAGGAATGCCTTCAGGAAAAACACATGATGCCGTGACGGTCATTTTAGCCGTGCCGACTTTCGTCGCCGCTTGGGGATTGAGTGGAAGCGTTGTGCTGGCAATAGTGGCGACGCTCGCGATGCTGTTCGGAGGTTTTATGTTCGGCCCTGATCTGGATATACAGTCGCGGCAGTACACGCGCTGGGGCGTCTTTCGTTTTCTATGGCTGCCGTACCGCGTGATGTTCAAGCATCGCTCGCGCTGGTCGCACGGGATTATCTTCGGCACACTGATACGCGTCGTCTACTTCGCCGCCGTGCTTGCTCTGCTGGTACTGGCGGGCGTTTACCTGCGCGCGATGCTTCTGGGCGGAGCAGCGCCGAGCTTTGAACAATTGAGCGAGGCTTGGCGCTCCATCGAAGCGAGTATGAGCGGCAGCGTCGGCAGGCACGGCGTGTGGGCCGTCCTCGCCGGACTGTGGTGGGGCGCGGCGAGCCACACGCTGACGGACGTGGCGTGGTCCGTCATGCGCAAAGGCTCGGAAATATTTTAAGAGCAGTGGCAAGTGGAGAGTGACAAGTTACGAGTTAAGAAAACTTTCTTCCGCTCGTCACTTGTCACTCGCCACTCGTCACTGCTTTTCTCAGGTTCGTCTGCCGGCGATCACCCTGTAGAGGGCCAGCAGAATAATCGCGCCGATGACGGCGAAGACCAGACGAATCAGAAAACCACGATCACCGAAGCTCCCCGTTTCGCCCGCCAGACCTAACATGCCTGCGAGAAAACCGCCGACGATAGCGCCCGCTATTCCTAGCAGGATCGTGATGATAAAACCGCCGGGGTCATTGCCCGGCATCAGCATTTTCGCGATCACTCCGGCGATTAATCCGAAGATAATCCAAGCGATGATAGAAAACATGTGAACCTCTTTCTCTTTTACGAAGGCGCGCACTGGCTGTGATGTGCGCGCTCTCTGGTTGCTGCCAGGTTGACGCGCGATCTTCACATGATGAGAAGATCAGGCAAACGCCTGGGCGGCCTCTTCGGGGGAACATCGGGGGTGCTGCGGGACTAGAAGGGGTAACTTAAAGCGGATTCTATGGACTGGCTGCGCCTGTTGTCAAACCTGTTTTAGTGGCCTGAGCGCGTTTGCACTAAACGATAGGCCTGACGGCGCACTGCCTCCGAGACGTTGCGGTTCTGCGCGATGGCTTGCAGGTCTCTGGTCTGGATGCGGGACAGGATGGTGACGGCGGTCGCAATCGGAGTGCGCGGGTTACGCGCCAGATTGAGAATAATCGGATAGTTGCGCGCCCACGCGCGAGTCTGCCCGATCTTACGCAAGACCTCATCGGCGACGGTGCGCATGGCCGCGATTTTTTCGACTTCATGCTCCGTGATGCGCGGATTGTGTATCACCGCCAGCGCGACGATCTTGTTGGAATCGCGTATGAGGATGGCGCGCGCCTCGCGGTCGCCTTTCATGGCGAGCTTGATGCGATCCTTGACGCTCATCAACATCACGCGACGGATCAGGGAGATTCGCTCGGGCGAGACTTCGTCACCTTCCAGGCGCGAGTCTGCGATGATGCGTTCGGCATTCGCCGAGCGCTGCTCGTAGGTTTCGTCAAGCAGATGCTCTATACGCTCAAGCGCCAGCCAGGAGTCGTCTATATCATCGTCGGAGACCTCTATGTGCTCGGCGATGAGCCACGCGTCCTCGACGACAATTGAATCGGCCGCGCCGACAGATTCGGCGGCCTCGAAAAACTCTGCGGCTGCATTCTGTCCGCGCGCGCGCAGCTCGTCTGCGATCTGTTGTGCGCCGCGCTCTTTCTCGAAAAACTCGCGGCGGGTTTCGCGCGCACGTCGCTCGGCCTCTGCGGTGTGCGCCGGATTTTCGATGATGGCGTCGATAATGGCGGGAGCGCGAATCAATCGCTGTTGATTGATCGCGATCAATTCCAGAAGCGAGCCGTCCGTGGTCACGGCGGCAAGACGTGCGATGGCTTCGTCCGGCGTGCTGTGATTGAGCGTCACGGCCTCGTGAATCTCGCGTCCGGCCTCTGCGTGCGCGGCGAAATATCCCAGCACGGCGGGCGCAGTCTCGCTCGCGCGTGCGATCTCCAGCAGCTCGCCGGAGTCCTGCGAAGCAAGCGTAGAGCTGGCCGCGTCTGCGATTGCCGCATCGTCGCTCGCCGTGAGAGCCACCAGGGCTTCAAGCAGATCGGTCTGCGGAAGCGGAAGCAACCCGCGCGCAGCCATCATGCGCGCCTGCGGCGGAGCCGTACCGGTGACGATGGCTTTGACCAGCGGGTTTGTTGATGTGACGTTTGTGCTCACCAGAGAGGGTTTAAGTTTCCTGACCCGCGCGAAAAACTACTTACAGAGTAATTCTACTATGCCGCTTAATACAAATTAAAGTTGTACTCGATCTGAACTGCCGTTGATACTGGACGACCGTCTTTGACGGCGGGCTCGAATTTGATGTTGCGCGCAGCGTTAATGCATTTCTCCGTCAGGCCGTCGGGCAAAAATTGCAGAGCAAGAATATGCTTGACCTTGCCGTCGGCGGCAAAAACTGCGAGCAGAATTACTGTCCCGCTGATTCCGTTGCGGCGTGCCGCTTCCGTATAGTCGGGTTCCGGCTTCGTTAAAATCCGCGCTTTGCTAGTTACGTCCCTGAAGAGAAAGAGATTACGGCCTGTGTCTGCCGTACCGGACGCCTCTCCGTAAATGCGCAGGGCTTCGAGTTGTTCGCGCCATTCCTCTTTTTCAGCCGCGTCGGGAGTCTTACTGATATATTTTTCAAGTGCCTCTGCCGCATCCTTGAGCCTTGACCAGCGAATTTGCTCCGCCTCTTTGCGGGGAGTAATGGATGCTTTGGTGAAAACAGATTCCGAGATAAACGTTCCGATCAACGCCTGGCTTTTGAGCAAGAGAGCGGGCAGGAAATCTGGATTGAGCTTGAGCGCCGCCTCCGCTTCCTTCAGGGCATTGACTCTTTCGCGTTCTCTAAAGCGCACCATGCCTAGAATGTAATGCGCTTCGACAATCTGCGAATTAATATTGAGGGCGCTTTCAGCCTCGCGCGCCGCCTCTTTTAGTTTGTTGCTGAGAAGAAGTGTGTAGGCCCAATTCGTGTGGGCCTCTGCGGACTTTGGATTGAGCCTGACAGTCTTTTCAAAAGCTTCGCGCGCTTTCTTGGCATGTCCCGCGCGCATATACGCGAGGCCAAGAAAGAGCCATGCCTGCGCATCATCTTTCTGGTATTTGACAGCCGTGCGCAGCGCTTCAATCGCTCCGATATTATCGCCCTTTTGATACAGCTCGATGCCGCGCGCAGTGTTGTCGACCTTCGTGGTCGAAGGTTGCTGCGCGTTAATCTTTGATGCGAACCCGTTGACGGGAAACGGCGTGACGACAAAAAGAGAGATCAACGCCGCCGCCAGCAGCCAGGGATACTTCGCCGCAACACTGCGAGGAATAGACATTGTCCGTCTCCTTCAAGCGATCAAGCTCGCCCGTCGCTTGAAAGTGTTTCAATTTAGCTCGAAGCCATACTCGAATGAAATTCGCCGCAGCAAGCTGCGGTGTATCAGAAGAGGTTGAGTTGTTCCTTGTGTAGTTGTTCGTATTCAACCTCAGCCCCTTGATTCTTTATGTATTTCTTAATCACATCTTCGTTCCCGTGCTTGCCCACCGTTG
>DATLMN010000360.1:0-2911 GCA_035537255.1 Pyrinomonadaceae bacterium
GGGGGCGCAGCGGCGCAATGATCAACTGCATAACGATCAGCACCGTCATGCCTGAGATGACAGAGGGCGCGAGAAAGTTTATGACGAACGAGAACAGGCTCAGCAAGACCAGCACCGGGATCAACACGACCTTCGGAGCCCACTGCCGCATCTCTGCGAAGTCGTAGGTGAGCAGCAGCAGCGCCAGCAGGATGACGGGCGCGTGGGCCAACAGTGATATTCGCAGAAAGGTCGGGAAGTATTCGACGTAGAGCGCGAAGGCGTGGCGCACCAGCGAGCCTATGCCGTCCGTGTTGGCGCGCAGAGCGCTGGCAAACGCCGCCGCGTTCGCGGGTCTCTCCGCAGGGTCTTTCGCCATCGCCGTGCTAACCAGCCGCGCGACCTTCTTAGGGACTTTTTTATTCTTCTCTCTGACGGACGGCGGCGCGCCCTCCTTGTGCAGTCGCATCACAGTCGACAGGTTGCCGGTAAAGGGCGGCTCGCCCGTGAGCATTTGAAAGGCTATGACGCCTAAGCTATAGATGTCCGAGCGAGTATCCAGCCGCTCGCCGCGACATTGTTCCGGCGACATGTAAAGCGGTGTGCCCAGCAGCGAGCCGACGCGCGTCAGACCTCCCGCCGGAGACGTGCTCGTGGCAACAGATTCCTGATCGGTCTCGCGCGCAAGCCGCAGAGTTTTATCCTCGCCCCCTTGCTGCGCCGATGATAGTAATTGAGTGTCGGCCTCCGCTGCCGAAGACTCGCGCACATCTGCCTCAAGTGGCTCGTCAGGCGGCAAGGCTGCCTGCTCAAGGATGAGCGTCTGCGCTTCACCGCCAGCCTTCGGCGCATCCAGAAGGGTCGCGTTCTCTGAGATATTGGAAGTGCCCGATATGCTCGACTGCGACGAAAAGGTGTTCGAGACGATGCTGCCTTGCGAGCCCGCTTCCGCTAAAGCGCGCAGCCCCGCCGCCATCGCGGGATTAGTTTCTTCGGCCAGTTTGGCGACGCCGAAGTCCAGCACTTTGATCGTGTAGCCGCCGCGCCTGTTCGGCTCAAGCCAGATATTGTCCGGCTTCAAATCTCTATGCACGATTCCCTGCTGGTGCGCCTCGTCAATCGCCGAGCAGACCTGCTCAAGAATATCCACTACCCAGTCCAGCGGTAGTTGCGATTCTTCAGCCAGCACGTCTGAGAGCGCGCAGCCGTCCAGGTATTCCATCACAAGATAAGCGACACGCTCGCGTCCATGCTGCGCGAAGCCGAAGTCCGTGACATCCACAACGTTCGGATGGCGCAGGCGTCCGGCGGCGCGCGCCTCTCGCTTAAAGCGCTCGACGAACTCATCCTGGCGCATAAATTCCGGCGCGATGATCTTGAGCGCGACGGGGCGCTCCGTGCCCAGGTGTGTCGCCAGATAAACCGCGCCCATGCCGCCCTTGCCGAGCAGCTTTTCGATGCGGTACTTCCCGTCCAGCACTTCGCCTAAGTAACGTTCCAAGCCTTTCATGATCGACCTTATCGTAGTGAAGTGCCTTCAATGTGGCAAGCTTGAAACCAAAACCGTGGATCGTTCAGTCTTGAGGAGCGATGAAAGCAGAGGTTCACTACAGAGACACAGAGCGCACAGAGGAGGCACAGAGAAAAACAGTCAAGCCTCCGTGCTTCCTCCGTGTCCTCTGTGTCTCTGTGTTGAGTAATACTGTCGCGTACACTCAAGGAAAACTGAACCACAGACGGTTTCGCTTTCAATTGACATCCACTCCGTACCGGAATAAGTTACACGCACCTTTCACCATCGTTAGAGCGAGAGTTTGAATGAAGAAAATACTTCTACTGCTGGTTTTATGTCTGGTCGCGCTGACTGCTGTGCTGGTGGTCAATACCTTTCGCTTTAAATCGAAGCAGGTTCAGGTCGAGAGTATCACTGCGCTCGCCGTCGATCAGGAGGCTGTGGCCGGGCGACTGGCGCAGGCGCTGCGCTTTCAAACCGTCTCGTATCAGGATACGAACCAATTTCGCAGCGAAGAGTTCACGGGCCTGCACAAATTTCTTGAGCAAAGCTTTCCGCGCGTTCACTCCACGCTCAACAAGGAAGTGGTCAGCGATTACAGTCTGCTTTACACATGGAAGGGGCAAGAAGATGGAAGCAAGCCCATTCTGTTGATGTCTCATCTGGACGTTGTGCCGGTCGAGCCTGGAACGGAAAACAGTTGGACGCAGCCTCCGTTTGAAGGCCGTCTCAAAGACGGTTTTATCTGGGGACGCGGCGCGCTCGATGATAAGGTCGGCGTCCTCGGAATACTCGAAGCCGTAGAATCGTTGTTGGCCCAGGGCTTTCAGCCGAAGCGCACAATCTATCTGGCCTTCGGACACGACGAAGAAATCGGCGGCAGGAATGGTGCGGTCAAGATCGCCGCTCTTTTGCAGGGCCGTGGCGTGACGTTCGATTACATTCTTGACGAAGGCAGCGCTATCGCGAGCGGCATCTTACCGGGCGTGGCAAGCCCTGTCGCGCTGATAGGCATTGCGGAGAAGGGTATCCTAAGCGTCGAGTTGACGGTCGAGACAGAAGGCGGCCACTCCTCTGCGCCTCCGCCGCAGACCGCCATAGGCATCCTGAGCAAAGCGATTAGCAGGCTCGAAGAGAACCAGATGCCAGGTAGTATCAAAGGTGTCGTCGGGCAGATGTTCCAGTCCGTGGGCCCGGAGATGACCTTCGGTAAAAAATTGGTCTTCGCTAACCTCTGGCTCTTTCGACCGCTGGTCGAGCGCCAGATGGCCGCACAGTCTTCGACGAATGCAGCGATGCGCACGACCACCGCCGCGACGATCATAGAGGGCGGCGTCAAGGAGAACGTGCTGCCGAGCAAAGCCAGATCGGTCGTCAACTTTCGTATCCTCCCCGGCGACACAGTCAAAAGCGTTCTCG
>DATLMN010000361.1:0-7117 GCA_035537255.1 Pyrinomonadaceae bacterium
GGAGAAAGCATTTAAAGCCGTGACCCCGCCGCCATCACTTCTCTGAGCGCCGCCTGCCGCTGCGCCAGCCGCCCGCCGAGCGACCCTTCAGTTTAACCCCCCGAAATGCGAACCCGGTCAGAAATGGCCGGGTTCTCCCGCGTTTACAGGCCGCTTTTTTCGATCAATATCAGTTAATGTAAGCCTTCGCCGCTTTTTCCGGACAGGGTGTGTGCACCCTCCCAAACCCTTTTGAGGCTTGACGGAATATGCCAGGCGACGAAATTTGTCACTCCGCGAGTGACTTTTTTTGTCCTTGACCCCTCATCCTTAGACGATTTCCGTCATCCGGAAAGGCACGCGCGGCAAAGCGTGCGATTTTTTTTCAAGGAGTAGCGGGTCAAAACGAAATTGAGTCCTGAGAGTCCTGCGACTCACCACAGAGGCACAGAGGACACAGAGGTTGCACGGAGGCTTGAACTATTAACTCTCTGTGCTTCCTCTGTGCGCTCTGTGTCTCTGTGGTAAATAGCAACTTCCATCACGCTCAAACTTTTCCATCGCTCTCGACCTTCAAACCAACTCATGAACCCTGCCTGCGGTGACGCGGGCGCAGCTTCTTTGTTAAACTCCCGTGGATGAGTGATGTCATCTCTCTGGATGTGCGGCAGCGCACGCGCGTGCTGGCGAAGCTGCGTGAAAGAGCGCGCGCAGATGCTCCGACGCGTGTGGAAGCGGGAATGGCGACGCTCTCTGCCCTCCTGCTGATTATCTCTTTTCCCGATTTTAATCTCTGGCCGCTCGCCTGGGTGGCGCTCGTGCCGCTGCTCATCTCCATCGCACGAAGGCCGAACAGCTCGACGGCTTTCATCCTGGGCTTGATCATGGGCGCGCTCTTTTTCTTCGGCTCATGCTACTGGCTGACCTATGCGATGGTGCGTTACGGCGGCATCCCCGGCGTCATCGCTTACCCGCTGCTCGTGCCGGGCGCGCTGGTGCTAGCCTTGTTCCCCGCCATGTTCTCTCTAATACTGGCGCGCGCCGTAAGTCGGTGGGGCGTGCGCGCTCTCTTTTGCGCGCCCCTTTTGTGGGCTCCATTGGAATGGGCGCGTTTGGGTGTGACGGGACAGCTCTGGAATGCCATCGGTTACTCGCAAGCTTATCAGCCGTCTCTGATTCAAGCGGCGCGATGGGGTGGAGTCTACGCCGTCGGATTTTTGATCCTGATGGTCAACGCCGCCGTTGCATACGTGCTTATCAAGAGAACTGCGCGTGCGCTACTTGTTTCCATCATCGCTCTGGCGATGATTGCGCTCGTCGTCACGCTCTCTTTTTATTCGAGCCGGACTGCAAGCCTCGCCCGTCAGGTTGGCCCACAGACGGTCGTCGTGGCGCTTCAGCCCAATGTGCCGATGGAGCCCACGGCATCCGTGGCGGAGATGGAAGCGCTCGTCGCGCGTCATCTGCGTATGAGCGAGGCGGCGCTTCGCGCATGGGAAGACGGATCGTTTGAGATGAACGGCGCAGCCGCTGTCTTGGACGAAGCGCGAAAGAGGCAGCTCGCCGAAGCGCGAAGGGGAAGCCCGCGCGTCGTCGTCTGGCCGGAGTCGCCTATGAACTTCCAGTATGCGAACGACACTCGATTTCGCGAGACGGTCGCGGCCTTTACGACGCGCAACCGCACGTCAGTGCTCTTCAATTCGCTTGAGCCAGCACCCGCAGCCGGCGCGTATAATGCCGCCGTGCTGGTGAATGAAGAGGGCCGCCCCGTCGCACAGTATGATAAGATTCGCCTGCTGCCGTTTGGCGAGTACGTGCCGCTGCCGCGATGGCTGCCCGGCGTCAATCTCATTCCAGTGATGGTCGGAGATTTTACGCCGGGGACAAACTATCCCTTGATGGATTTGGGCGGCGCGCGCGCAGGGGTCTTTATCTGTTTCGAGTCGGCCTTCCCTTCCATCACGCGAAGGTTTGCCGACGAGGGAGCGGATGTCTTGATCAATATTTCGAACGACGGCTATCTTGGCCCGACGCCGGTGATGCGACAGCACCTGGCCAACACGGTATTTCGCGCAGTGGAAACTGGACGGCCAGTTCTGCGCGTCACCAACACAGGCATCACGGCCTATATCAGCGAGCGTGGTGAAGTCCGAGACGCCACGCGCGGCTTTGTGCCGGACGTAAGAATATGGACGGTGAGCCGCACGTCACAGGCGAAGACTTTTTATACACGTCGCGGCGATTTGTTCGCCGCCCTGTGCGCCGTCCTCGGATTGTTGCTCTTGATCGCTTCGCTACGGAAGAAGCGGGCGGCGCGCTTACGATAAAGATGAAAGAGCGTCGCGAGAATTTAAGAAGAGGAAGATAAAGAATGATAGAAACAGTATCCATTGATGAGTTACGCGCAAACTTTGAAGAGCTGCGCAAGCGCGTCGAACAGCTCGGGAGGTTTCTTTGATGTAGCAACGAAGCGCTCAGAGCTACAGACGATAGAAACGCGTGCGTCTGCGCCAGATTTCTGGAACGATCAGGAAGCGGCGCAGGAGATGATGGGACGCCGCAGCCGCTTGGAGCGAGTGATTGCGCGTCAGGAACAGTTTGAATCGCAGATCGCGGACGCGAGCGTGCTCTTTGAATTTGCCGAAGCCGATGACGAGCCGTCCTTGAAAGAGCTGCGCGCTTTGATCCAGCGGCTTGAGCATGAGATAGGACAGGCGGAAACGGAGATGCTGCTGGCCGGAGAGAATGACGGGCGCAACGCCATCTGCACGGTTCATCCCGGAGCGGGCGGCACGGAGTCGCAGGACTGGGCGGAGATGCTGCTGCGTATGTACCTGAAGTGGGCCGAGCAGCGCGGCTTCAAAACAGAGATCATAGACTACCAGCCGGGTGAAGAGGCAGGGATCAAAAGCGTCACGTTCAGAGTCGAAGGCGAATATGCTTACGGGCTGCTCGCGGCTGAAGCTGGCGTACACAGGCTGGTTCGCATCTCGCCTTTCGATCAGGCGGCGCGTCGTCATACTTCCTTCGCTTCGCTCTTCGTCTATCCAGAGATAGACGAGAACATAGAGGTCGAGATCAACGATAAGGATTTGCGTGTGGATACTTATCGCGCAACGGGCGCGGGCGGACAGCACATCAATACGACTGACTCTGCCGTGCGGATCACGCACATCCCGACCAATATCGTCGTCTCGTGTCAGAATCAGCGCTCGCAGCACCAGAACCGCGCCGTCGCGATGCAGGTCTTGCGCTCGCGCCTCTACGAATTGGAGCTGGAAAAGCGGCGCGCAGAGACGGCCGAGCTGGAAGCCAACAAGCAGGACATCTCTTTCGGCTCGCAGATCAGGAACTATGTGCTTGCGCCTTATCGCCTAGTCAAAGATGCGCGCACCAAATTAGAGCGCGGCGATGTGGACGCTGTGCTCGGCGGCGACATAGACGACTTTATCAAAGCTTATCTCCTCTCGCGCCGCGCCGCGTGAGAGGTGACCTGACGAGAGACTTAAACGCCAGATGTGGAAATGTCCAAAATGCGGTGAACAGATAGAGGGCGAGTTCAGGTTCTGCTGGAGTTGCGGAGGCTCTAGAGAGTCTGCGACCGGTAGAGTAAACAGAGGAGCAAAGCACGGAGGGAGCATGGCAACTACTCAAACGGAAGCGCGTGGCAAAGCAGCGAGCGCGTCGAGCGCCGCTGGCAACAACAACGTCGCGCCCAGAAATACACGCCGTAACGAGATCATCAGCATTGCGCTGTTTGCTCTGGGCGTGCTGTTGACGCTTTGCCTGCTCTCCTATAAACCGAACGACCCGTCATGGAACTCTGCCGGGCAAGTAGAGACGCGCAATCTCATCGGCGCGGTCGGAGCCAACGTGTCGGCTGCGCTGTTCCAGTCGCTGGGGCTGGCCGCGCCCTTGCTGCCGCTGCTGCTTTTCGCCGCCGCATGGCGACGCTTTCGCACGCGCCGCATTCATGCGCCGCTGGCGCGCATACTCGGTCTCATCACTCTACTGCTCGCCACTGCGTCTCTCTTCGCGCTCTTTATCAATCATCCATTGTTTGACGCGAGCGTTCCTGCCGGAGGCGTGGCGGGCGCGCTCATCATGCAGGTGCTGGTCAGCGGATTGAACACGGTCGGCGCTGCTATCTTGCTGTTCGCGGTTGCTGCTGTGGGTTTGCTGCTCGCGACCAACTTCTCTTTCGTGGGCGCATACGAGCGTATGCTGGCGGCCTTCACGGGAGACGAGCGGTTTGCTTTCTTCCGTAATATTCCTGAACGCTTCAAACAGTGGCGAGAGGCGAGGCGCGAGCACGCGCTGCTGCGTTCCGAGATGCGCCGCGCCGCCCGCGCCGAACGCGAAGAGCTGCGCCGTATAGAGACGGAGGCGAGCGTCACGACCGGCGCGGATCGCGTTGCCGAATTTATGCGCGAGACTTCTTCTGTCACGGAAAGTGGTTCGACAACAGATACGCTCTCCGCCGCTGCCGCGATCAAGCGCTCTGCGACCGTCGCACGCTCTTCGTCACAACCCGCAGGCGAGAGTGCGGATGTTGAGATGGCCGCTTCCACGGCGCAGGCACGCACCGCAGCAACGTCCTCACCCGCCACGCTGACGCCGCAGAACGCGAGCGTCTTGCTAGACGATCAAGCTACGACCGCGAAGAAGACGCGCGCGGTGGCCGCTGCCGCTTCTTCTACCGCGACCGCGACGGGACGCGCGACGAGCAAGACGGACGAAGTTGAAGAGATGGTCAAAACTGCTTCGGTCGTGCGCTCTGATATGGCTTCGGCAGAGGAGCTGCCCGTCGCGCCTGATCGCGCGTCGCGTCGCGCGTCGGCGGCGGCGGCTGCTCAAGCCATCACCGAATACAAGATGCCCTCCGTCGACTTCCTTAACGCGCCGCCGCCGCATCTAGAGCATGCCGACGAGGAATACTACAGGATCGCCACGCGCCTGGCGGAGAAGTGCAAAGAGTTCAACGTCACTGGCAAGATTGAGCATATCTGTCCCGGGCCGGTCGTCACTACTTACGAATTCAAGCCAGACCCCGGCGTCAAATATTCTCGCGTCACGGGTCTGGTGGACGATCTTTGTCTCGCTTTGAAAGCCGAATCCATTCGCATTGATCGGATGCCCGGCAAAGCTCACGTCGGTATCGAAGTGCCAAGCCCGCAGCGCGAAACTATTCACCTGCGCGAAGTGATCGAGTCGCGTCAGTTTCGCGAATCATCTTCGAAGCTCACAGTCGCTCTGGGTAAAACGATTGACGGCTTGAACTACGTCGCAGACCTGGCAAAGATGCCGCACCTGCTAATCGCCGGCACGACCGGCGCTGGCAAATCGGTCGGCGTCAATTCGCTCATCGTCTCGATTCTTTATAAAGCGCGACCCGACGAAGTGAAATTCATCCTCGTCGATCCAAAGCGTCTGGAGCTTGGCCTTTACGAAGGCATCCCGCATCTGGCGACGCCGATCATCACAGACCCGAAGCGCGCCGCGACCGCGCTCAAGAATATGGTCAAGGAGATGGAGGAACGCTATAAGACGCTGGCCAAGCTGAGCGTGCGTAATATCGACGGCTACAACACTGAGGTTGCGCGCCGCAATCTGGTCAAAGACTATACGGACACGGGCGAGCCCTGGAAGCCGCTGCCCTATATCGTCATCATCATAGACGAGCTGGCAGACTTGATGATGGTCTCCGGCCACGAGGTCGAAGAGTTCATCACGCGTCTGGCGCAGATGGCGCGCGCCGTCGGCATACACCTTGTGCTCGCGACGCAACGCCCTTCGGTCGATGTCATTACGGGACTGATCAAAGCGAACTTCCCTTCACGCATCTCTTTTCGCGTCTCTTCGAAAGTCGATTCGCGGACAATTATCGACGCCAACGGAGCGGAGCAGCTCTTGGGTCGCGGCGATCTGCTGTTCCTGCCGCCGGGCACATCGCGGCTGGTGCGCGTACACGGCGCTTACGTTGACGAGGCGGAGATCGGTCGCATCGTCTCGCACATCAAGGCGCAGGGCGATCCGCAGTATGACGAGACGATCACGCAATCGGAAGAGGAAGCGATGGGGATGGACGGCATCACCGGCGAGCGCGACGAGCTGTTCGAGGATGCCCTGCGTATCTGTGTCGAGATGAAACGCGCTTCGACCTCTGTTCTACAGCGTCGCCTGCGCATAGGCTACGGCAGAGCCGCCGCCATTCTGGACATGATGGAACGCGAAGGCTTTATAGGTCAGGCCGACGGCGCACGCCCTCGTCCTATTCTTGGCCGCGCTTATGAATTAGTCGCAGATTGGGACGAGCCCAAAGACGGAGTATAAAAGGGGCGCAGAGAAGAACCCACGACAACTTGCTGACCGGCACGCCTATAGTGGCTGATCAACTTTGTGAAAATGGCCTGCCAATAAGGATCACCCAAGAGGTTTTTGAAGGCTCAAATGGGTGCTGTTTAGTAAAAGATGTGCAAATAGTCGCGTAGTAAACGCTCTACAAGCTAAATTTTTTTCGATTCGTTGCCGTAATACTTTCGGAACTTTTCCACAGGAAGCTGTGGAAAACCCTGTGGAAAAGCCCCTCGCGGACGTTACAAGTTCCTGAATTTTTTAGACTTCTAGCATTTTGCACACGAGCGTAGCATAAAAGGGGCGGCCTCTTCCCCGCCCGGCTTTCCTTCGGCCATGAGATACTGCGTCGCCCAACATCACATGCTCGCTTTGCTTCTAGCCGTCGCGTCACTCTTGTGCGGCTGCGTCAAATTGCCACGCCATAATCTTTCCGCCACAGCCCAAACGACGCAGGCCAGTTTTCAAAGAGAGACGAGCGCGCGTGACGCTCCTCTGATAAACCTCAACACTGCATCTCCCGAAGAGTTAGAAAGACTGCCGGGCATAGGCAAGGCACTGGCCGCGCGCATCGTCGCGCATCGCAAGCTGTACGGAAGCTTTCGCCGCGCAGAGCATTTGCTTGTCGTGCGCGGCATCAGCGACCGGCGCTTTCGTGCCATGCGCGCTCTTATCACAGTCGATTAAAGTGAGCTTTGATAAGGCGACGCCTTCAGGTTATTGACTCGCGTACCCGTGAGCGGCTATAAAACCTCTCAAGAGCGGCGCGCGAAGGCCAGCGCTC
>DATLMN010000362.1:0-19475 GCA_035537255.1 Pyrinomonadaceae bacterium
CCGCTTGCCGCGACAGACGCAAAGATTGCGAGAGCCAACAGCAACATTCTTCTTTTATTCATCTCTCAAGTCTCCTTATCGTGAACCCTGAAAAAGTAAATGATGTTAGAGGGCACAACCGTCTATACACGATCTACGACTTACCCCGTGTTATCTATCTTGTCCACCGCTTCAATCACGCGCTCGATCTGCGCCATATAAACGGCGAAGAGATCATTCGCTTCCACATCGGTCAAAGGCGCGACAGAGCTTGCCTCGCGCAGATCGAAAATTCGCTCGAACGGCTCATCGTCCAGATTGAGCAAACGCACCGTCACGCGCACAGTCTCACGTTTGGCGATGGGCGGCTCCGTGCCCTTCAACAACAGGACGGCGCGAAAGAGCGCAGCGAAACTCGCCAGGCTATCATTCATCAGCGCCGTCAAGCGCGCCGCCGAAGCGGAAGCGGGAATATAGAGCCGTCGAAGCTGAATCAGCTTGCTGCGCAACTCGTACTCAGTTTGATGACGCAGGTTCGCATCCGACACCTCTACGAACTCGAACGGGTCGCGCCCGTAAAGCACCTTGCGCGCCCTCTCCATCTGCCGGAACTCAATCGGAAACACATCCGCCGCGTCGCTCAATTCGTTGATGGTGAAATAGACCGGCAAAGGATGGCCCAGCCTCTGCCATTCGCGCACGGGCGCTTGCGACAAACGCAAATCTTCCGGCGTGATGCGGTTCAGCGCGATGAGCAGGTTGTAGTCCGAGGCGCGCACCGCGTCGCCCGCCGCAGAAGAGCCGTAGAGCACCACCGAGGCCAGATTGTCTCCGTGCGTCGAGCGTAAATCGTCTATCAAATGCTTAAAGGTATCCGCGCCGATTTGCTTAGCCATCCAGATTGCCCTCCTTGTTGCGGTTCACCAACTGCCGCCAGTCTTGTCGCTGTTTACCAGCTACCGCCAGCGCCGCCGCCGCCCGCATCGCCACCGCCGCCGCTAAAACCACCCCAGCCGCCACCGCCGCCTCCGCCCCAGCCGCTTCCGCCGCCAAAGCCGCCGCCGCTCCAATCCGAGCTACGGCCTCCGCTATTTAAGAGCGAGCCCAGCAGGAGCATGTTCAGGCAACCGCTGCCGCCGCCGCCACGGCCCCGGCTGCTCGCCAACAAAAAGACGACGATGATGAGAATAATAAAGATCGTAGTACACATCGAAGTGCCACCCCTTGCCCTTTCTCCGGACGGCTGTCCGCCGCTTGGACGATAACCGTAACGCCTGTCTAAGCCTTCGACGCTAAAGCCGCGCTTCTCCGCGAGCGTCGCCAGAAATGCCTGCGTAGTATCCGAGATGCCCTTGCTGTAATCGCCTGCCTTGAACGCCGGAACCAGATAGCGACGTTGAATCTCTCCGGCCGTGCTGTCGGTTATGTCGCCTTCAAGATGTCGACTGACCTGCGTGTAGTACTTGCGATCATCTATGGCGACCAAGAGCAGCAGTCCGCCCTTATTGCCAAGGCCTATGCCCCAGCCGCGCATCACCGCCAGCGAATAGTCGAAAATATCCTGGCCGCCCGTCGTCTTGACCGTCACGACGGCCATCTCCATATTGGCCTGCGGATTCTCGCTCAGGTTCTTGAGCATGTTGTCTAGCCGCTGCTCTGTCTCTGCGTCAATAACGTTGGCGTAATCAACGACGGGCGAGAGAGGCGACGGCTGCGGGATGGGCGACTGCATCGCCTGCGCCATAGCACAGCGAGGCACAGCACACGAAAGCAGGCAGGCGAAAGCCAGTGCAGCGAGAAAAACGAATTTACGGTTTGTCGGGATCAATACTCTCATCATACCAAGTCGGGGCGCGCACACCAACCGCTCGCGAGACTAAAAAACGAGCCGCCTCTTAGCTTCGCTCAAGGCTTTAGTGCGCGCGGTCTACGTTTCTCATCCCTCGATCAAGCGATGCAAAAGATAGAAGAGCGCCACGCCGCCGAAGACGACGATGGAGACCATGGGGTTTTTCTCTTCCTTATGATTGACTTCGGGGATCAGGTCACTGGCGGCGACATAGAGTGTGACGCCCGCAGAGAAGGGGAGAGCATAAGCTACAGCCGATTCGATTCTAGTCCGCAGGAGCGCGACGCTCAGCACTCCTGCAAAGGTCGCCGCGCCGATGGCGAGAGTCGCAATCGCAGCCTTGCGTGAAGAGCGTCCCGAAGCGAGCATGATCGAGGCGACGGTGAATCCCTCAGGGACTTTGTGCAGGAGGATGGCTATAAAGACCAGCAACCCTGTTTTGAAATTGACCAGGAACGCCGCTGCGATTGAGACTCCGTCGAAAAAAGTATGAATGATCAGCCCGCCGATGGCCGTGTAAGCAGCGGACGGACGCAGTACAGATTCCGGATGCGTCTCCGCACCGAAGTGGAAATGCGGCGCGATGGTATGCTCGAAGAGCTGTATCAGAAGATAACCGCCGAGCAGCAGCGTCATAGCCCCCAGCACGGACTCTGCCGCTACCTCTCCCGTGCGCCCGTCCGTCCAGATGCCGACCGTCTCCGGCAGGATTTCGATAAAGATCGCCGCCAGCATAAAGCCAGCGCCTAAAGCGACCAGATATTTGAGAAAACGGTCGTTTGTGCGGTGCTTGCCCGAAGAGGCCAGAAGCAGTCCGCCGAAGAGATTTGCCAGCGCGGCCAGCGCGCCGAACAGAAGTAGTCCGCCTAAGCCCATCTGGGTGGAGTCTGCTCGCCGAATACCCTACAAAAAGTGTTTTAAGAACGTCTCGCCGCACTATACATGATGGCCGCTGCGCTTGGCTATGAGGCGCAAGCTGGCTGTCTCGGCAAAGGGGTCGCCCGTCGGAATTACCCTCCGCCACGGCAGAAGGCCACGGCGTACACCATATCGTGCTTAAAAAATTATTTGTTTGTCCCGTTTTTTACCCTTGACAGCCCTTTGAGAGGGGCGTACTATGCGCCGCAGGTGGAGGAAAGTGGTCGGAAGTGGGCTTTTTTGAGCATCTTGTCTCCGATCATTAAAGTTTTACTCGAAGTTTTAAGCACCCCCCTGGCTTGTCCATCCGCCAAAGCTCTATGTTAAGAGGAAATTACACTGCGCGGATAGACTCCAAGGGTCGTTTGAAAGTGCCGACCCCGTTCCGCCGCCTGGTGGAAGAAAAGCATGGGACGGGGGTGTACGTGACGAGCCTGACGGGCGAAAGCGTACGCATTTACCCTCTGCCGGAGTGGGAAGCAATCGAGCAGCGTCTGGCGCTTCTGCCCTCTATGGACCCGGCGCGGCGCAAGTTCCTTGACCGAACCAACTATTACGGCCAGCAGACGGCACTTGACTCGCAGGGTCGCGTCCTGATTCATCCTCTGCTGCGCAGGGCGGCCGGTGTTCTCGGAGATGTCGCCGTCCTGGGCTACTTGACATACATAGAGGTCTGGGAACTGGAACGTTTCCAGCAGCGCCTGCTCTCCGATCCCTATACGGAAGAGGACGAGGCGGCGATTGCGAGGCTCGGAATTTGAAAGCAGGCCGCGTGTGCCTTTAAGGTTTTAAGAGATTGCGAATCTGTTCTTTGAACGAGATCACGGGGCGGTGGTGATGGCTGCGCTTATGGGGGGCATGGGCGCGCCCCATCGCCCCGTGTTGCTTCGAGAGACGATTGAATTGCTGGAGCCCCGGCGCGGCGGCCTCTTTGTAGACTGCACGCTCGGGCTAGGAGGCCACAGCGAAGCGATTCTCGAAGCGTCTGACGATGCGCGTGTGATCGGCATCGACCGCGACCGCGAGGCGCTCGCTCTTGCCACCGAGCGCCTCGCGAGATTTCAGTCACGCTTTCGCGCCGTGCACGCGAACTTTCGCGACATCAGCCGCGTCCTCGAAGAGCACGGTGAACGGGAAGCGAGCGGCGTGCTGGTTGACTTAGGCGTCTCGTCGCTTCAGTTCGACGCGAGCCACAGGGGCTTCAGCTTTCGTCATGATGCGCCGCTCGATATGCGCATGGATGCCGAAAGCGATGAAGAGACGGCGGCGGAGTTGCTCGCGCGTCTGCCGGAAGAAGAGATTGCACGCGTGATCTTTGAATATGGTGAAGAGCGTCGTTCGCGACGCATCGCCAGATGGATCGTCGAGCGACGTGAAAGAGGCGAGCCCATCGAGACGACCACGGAGTTGGCCCAACTGGTCGCGCGCGCCTATGGCCCGCAGCGGCGCACAGAGCACATTCACCCGGCGACGCGTACATTTCAGGCTCTGCGCATCGCCGTCAACCGCGAGCTTGAGGGTCTGGACTCATTCGTCGAAACGGCGATTGATCTTTTACAAACAGAGGGACGTTTCGCGGCGATCAGTTTTCATTCGCTCGAAGATCGCATCGTCAAACGCACCCTTCGTCGTCTCTCCGGACGTTGCGAGTGTCCGCCGCGCTCTCCCGTCTGTTCATGCGGCGCGCGCCGCGTGGTTGAAATCCTGACGCGCCGTCCAGTCGTGCCGGGCGAGGTGGAGCTGGAAGAGAATCCACGCGCACGCAGCGCCAAGCTTCGCGCGTGTAGCAAGCTGTAAGAAGAGCGTCGGCTTGTCCCTTTGAAACTATTTTTTGAATCTCACACAGGTGAACCCGGCTTCCCGTTCGTTACCGTAAATTCCAGGGCTGAGGCTGTTCATGAAAAGATTGCCGCTTAACCAACCGAACCATACAGTGCATCGCGAGCGTGACTATCATGCGCTCAAGCGCCTGGGGCTGCTGCTCCTTTGCGGCTTTATGCTGACGTGCGGTTTCGTCTATGCCGCAGGGCAACACTTCGCCGCCGTCCGCTATGGTTACAAAACAGAAGAGCTGCGCATGGAGAGGGCGCGCCTTTTGGAAGAGCAGCGTCGCCTTGTGCTTGAGCGCGAGCAAGCGTCGTCGCCTGCGCGTCTGGAACAGGCCGCCCGCCAGATCGGCATGCAACAGGCACAGCCCGGCCAGATCGGCGTCGCTCACAGTAGCAGCACCGCGACAACAACTACTGCGAGCGCGCCGCATCAAGCTCCGGCGTTCGTCAACCCGTCCACTTCGTTTCATCGTTGACGATCCTCTTGTGCGACGGGACGAGCGTCGCGCTGGCGACCGACTGCGCCGGGCTCTCTTGCGAGCGCGAGCGCGCACTCCCTCCCTTCGCCGGTATCAGTTTTTAAAGCGTTCCCCTCATGCGCGACGAGTTCCCCCCGCGCATGAATTCTTGAGAAGAAGACAAGTCATAAAAGATGCGCTCGCGTTCTGCCGCTTCCATTAAAGCCCGTCCCGACACATCGCATCGCCGCGTGCTTATAGTCGCCTCTGTGCTCGTCTTCTGGATGTTCGCCATCACGGGACGCATCGTCTACCTGCAAACCTTTCAACACGAGTGGCTGCAAAAGCGAGCGCGCATGCAGCAGCAGGATTTGATTGAGACCAGCCCCTTGCGCGGCCTCGTGCTGGATCGCGAGGGACGCGAGCTGGCGCGCAGCGTCGATACAGAGTCTTTCTTCGCCGTTCCAGGCGAGATCAATGATCCGTCAAGAATCGCTGCACAGCTTGCACCGCTCGTCGGCTTGGACGCGCGCGCTCTCGAAGAGCGTCTGCTGCAAGCGAAAGATGGCAATCGAAAGTTCACATGGATTGCCCGTAAATTAGATCGCGAACAAGCCGCGCGCATCAACACGCTCAAGCTCGAAGGCGTCTATTCGCTCAAAGAGCCCAAGCGCAGTTATCCGAACGGGCAACTCGCGGCGCACGTCTTGGGCTTCGTCGGTTTGGACGAAGTGGGCCTTGCCGGTATTGAACAGTTTTACGATGACCGTGTGCGCGGAGAGGCTGGCAAAGTCTTTATAGAGACGGATGCGCACCGTCGCGCTTATTCCAGCTTTGAAGCGACTGCGCGCCCGGGCCAATCGGTCGTGCTGACTATCGATCAGGTCGTTCAGTACAGGACTGAACAGGCGCTCGCCGGTGCTGTCGAAAGAGCGCAGGCCAAATCAGGAACGGCGATTGTGCTCGATCCGCGCACGGGCGAAATCCTTGCGCTCGCCAACGCGCCGACGTTTGATCCGAACAACGCGCGCAATGTTTCAGCAGAAGCGCGCGTCAATCAGGCGCTACAGAATATTTACGAGCCCGGCTCGACTTTCAAGATCGTCGCTTACTCGGCGGCCATCGAAAAGGGTCTGGTTAAGCCGGAAGATCACATCGATTGTCAGATGGGCGCGATCACAGTCGCGGGTCGCGTCGTCCACGATCATAAATCGTTCGGCTCGCTAACCATCGCGGAGGCGCTGGCGAAATCATCGAACGTGGCGGCGATCAAGCTGGGCCTGCGCGTCGGCGACGATCCGATGTACGAGATGATGAAGCGCTTTGGGTTTGGCTCGCGCACGGGCGTCGAGCTGCCGGGCGAAACCGCTGGGCTGGTGCGTGCGGTCGCGCGCTGGCAACCATCTTCGATGGGCTCTATCGCCATCGGGCAGGAAGTCGGCGTCACGCCCGTGCAGATGGCTTCGGCCTTCGGCGCGCTGGCGAACGACGGCGTGCGCATCACACCGCATCTCGTGCGAGAGATACGCGCGGGGGACGGCACTCTTGTTTTTCAAGCGAACCCGGAACAGCACCGCGTGGTGAGCGCCGAGACCGCTCGCACTCTTCGCGGCATGCTCGAAGGCGTGACCGTAAACGGCACGGCCAAGCAGGCGCAGCTCAACGGTTATACGGCGGCGGGCAAGACGGGCACGGCGCAGAAGATAGACCCGGCGACGAAGGCTTATTCTTCGACGAAATTTATCGGCTCGTTCGTCGGCTTCGCGCCCGTAGAGAATCCTTCGGTCGTCATCATCGTCGTGATTGACGAGCCGCGCGGCGCTTATCACGGCGGCGACGTGGCCGCGCCGGTCTTTCGCGAGATCGCAGAGCAGGTGCTGCCTGCCCTGAGTGTTGCGCCGGACACGGACATGAAACCTGTGCCGGGCGCGATAGACCTGATCGCACAGACGCCGCGCGCCGCCGCCATCTCGGCGGAAGTGCGCGAAGAGCTTGCGCGCGAGCGTGAGCAGCGCCGTGCGACGCTCCCGCAGGTCGAGACGACGGCGCGTGGCACGGCAACGAGCGAGGTGGTCTATGCCGCTTCGACGCGGCGCGGCGTGCTGATGCCTGACCTGCGCGGTCGCAGTCTGCGCGATGCTGTGCGCATCTGCTCGCAACTAGGCTTGCAATTGGAGGCGCGCGGCGAAGGACACGCCGTCCAGCAGAGCCCGGCGGCGGGCTCAGAGGTCGAGTCCGGTCAGGTCGTGCGAATTGATTTCGGCAGAGGAGACTGACCATTTTGGATTTTAGATTTTGGATTTTGGATTGGCGGGCGAGCGCAGGCTCAGAGTTCCAATTACAAGATTCAAGATCGGTAAGCGATAATCTAAAATCCAAAATCTAAAATCCAAAATGAGAACCTTCCCCCAGGAAAAGAGCGCGCGCGAGGGTCATGAAGTAAGACAAAGGATTATCTCTTGCCGCAGGCGTTTGCGTCGTCAGCGGGTCGCGCGAGATACATGTGCGTGTGATGCGCGCGGCACGGAAGCGGGCGATGATGCGGCGACGATGCAGGGGATTGATGAAGGGCGTGCGCGGACAGAAGAGGTGGAAGAAGGTTACGAGGCGCATTCAGGCGACAGTCGTGATAATGACGAAGAGTTGGACGAAGCCTGCGCAGGCATCGGCGGTTGACCGGGTGTAGCCGCCACGCGCAAGATTGAGTACAGAGGATGTGACCGTCAGAGCGTGAATATCAGACAAGCGGCGAACTTAATGGCGGCGGCGACCGAAGGGGTCGGCGTGGAGTTACTTGATAAAGAGATCAAGGGCTTTTCGATTGACTCGCGCTCTACGGCGGCGGGCGAGCTGTTCTTTGCACTCTCGCAAGCGGATTACGAGCGTGCCGGTTTCAACGGGACGTTCGTCGACGCGCACAGGTTTATTCCGCAGGCTTTTGAGCGCGGCGCAGTGGCCTGCGTGGCGCGCGTCTCGCGCTTTGAGGGTGATGCTCTTTTAGAGTCTTTGCGGCCAAAGCTCTTGCTGGTCGATGATGCAATAGCCGCTTTACAGCAGCTTGCGCGCAGAGTCTACGAAGAGTGGGCGCGTCCCGTGGTCGCGATCACGGGCAGTGCGGGCAAGACGACGACCAAAGATATAGTGGCGCACCTGCTCAGCTCAAAGGGGCGGCGCGTGCTCAAAAGCGAGCGCAACTATAACAACGGTCTGGGGCTGCCGCTCTCCGTCCTGCAAATGGTCACGGAAGGGCGCACGCCCGACGAGTTCGATGTCGCCGTGCTGGAGATGGGAATGTCGTCGCCAACCAACGAGATTGCGCGCCTGTGCAAGATCACGCCGCCGGACATCGGCGTCGAATTGCTGGTCGCGCCCGTCCATCTCGAATACCTGGGCACGATTGAGGCCATCACTGCGGCGAAGGCGGAGTTGATCGAGGGACTCAAAGAAGGGGGCACGGCCATCCTCAACGCAGACGACGAGCGTGTGATGGGGATGCGCACCCTGCATGATGGGCCAACTCTGACCTTCGGGATAGAGCATCAGGCGGACGTGATGGCGACAGAGATCGAGGCAGCGACGCTCGGGCGCAGCCGTTTTCGTTTGCGTACACCGCTCGGCGAAGCGGAAGCGCTGTTGCCGATGCCCGGTCGCCATAATTTGATGAACGCTCTGGCCGCCGCTGCGGTCGCCACCTGTTTCGAGATCGGTGCGGAAGAGATTGCTCGCGCTCTGCGCTCGGTCACTTCGCCGCACATGCGCGGCGAGGTGCTTGATTTCGCCGCAGGGTTTACGGTCGTTGATGATTCGTACAATTCTAACCCGCGCTCGCTCTCACAGATGGTGCGCACCATCGCTGAAGGCGGCACGCGCGCACGCCGTCGTCTGGTGGTCGCGGGCGAAATGCTTGAGCTTGGGCCTGAAGGCGCGCGCATGCATCGAGAGGCCGGGCGCGAGATGGCAGAGGCCGGGATTGATCTAGTCTGGGGCGTGCAGGGCTCTGCGCGCGAGATCGTAGAGGGCGCGCGTGAATCAGGACTGACCGAAGAGGCAACGCGGTTTTTCGAGACATCAAGCGAAGCTGCGGCTGCACTGCTTGAAGAGGTGCGCGAGGGCGATCTGGTTTTGATCAAAGGTTCGCGCGGCGTCGCAACGGATCGTGTGGTGGCAAGCCTGCGTGACCGTTTCGCGGTCGTCGGCGGAGATGAACGAGGGTGAAAAGCAGTTTTCAGTTTTTAGTTTTCAGTTTTAAGCGAAGACAAAATGCTTTTACTGAAAACTGATTGCTGAAAACTGAAAACTGAAAAGCGAAGCGCTGAAGGCATGATCTACTACATCTTCTACGAGTTGCTCTTTAATCGCCTCAAGGACAGCGAGGCTTATCTCGTCAAGGCGCTCAACGTTTTTCAGTACGTGACGTTTCGCACGGCCTATGCTTCGATCACTGCGCTGCTGATCTCGCTGGTGTTCGGAGGCCGCGTCATACAGGCTTTGAAGAACTGGAACGTCGGGCAGCAGATTCGCGAGGAAGGCCCGCAGGCGCACATGGCCAAGCGCGGCACGCCGACGATGGGCGGTGTGCTGATCATTGCTTCGGTCATTATCTCGACGCTGTTGTGGGCCAGGCTCGACGGCCTTTATGTCTGGATAGTGATGTTCGCGACCGTTTGCTTCGCCGCCATAGGCTTTTTCGATGATTACGCCAAGATGGCTAAGCAGCGCAGTCTGGGTTTGACAGGCAAGCAAAAACTGGCCGCGCAGTTGGCCATCGCTCTGGTCGTATGGGCCGCGCTCTACTTTTCGAGAAAGTATGCATGGAACGTCAACATCCCGTTCTTCAAGCTTACTTCCGAGCCGTCGGGCGTCAGTTACATAGGGCCCTGGCTCTACATCATCTTTATCGTCGCCGTGCTGTTGGGCTCATCCAACGCTGTGAATTTGACGGACGGCCTGGACGGGTTGGCGATCAGCGTCACTTTTATCGCGATGACGGCGCTGACCGGATTGACATACGTGATCGGCGACCTGCGTTTCGCAGGCTACCTTGGGCTCACGCATAACCCTGCGGTCGCGGAGCTGACGGTCTTCTGCGGCGCTATGGCCGGAGCAAGCTTAGGGTTTCTCTGGTACAACGCGCCGCCCGCTGAAGTTTTTATGGGAGATGTCGGAAGCTTGGCCATCGGCGGTGCGATAGGGACTATCGGCGTGCTGACCAAACAGGAGTTCGTGTTGTTGATGGTCGGCGGCGTGTTCGTCATCGAAGCGATGTCCGTGATGATACAGGTCGCTTCCTTCAAGATGACCGGGCGGCGCATCTTCAAGATGTCGCCGCTGCATCATCATTTCGAGTTACAGGGCTGGCGTGAATCCAAAGTCGTGTTTCGCTTTTTGATTCTAGCCATTCTCTTCGCGCTGCTCAGTCTTTCGACTTTGAAGCTGCGTTAGCGCGCGAGTCACGTTTCGATGTTCGTTGAGCGGTTGAGAGATTTTGGAGCTTAAGAGCAAAAAAGTTTTGGTGTTGGGAGCGGCGCGCAGCGGCGTGGCCTGCGCGCGCTTTCTAGCAGAGCGCGGCGCTGTGGTGGCGCTCAACGATCTGAAGCCTCTGAACGAATGGTCGGAAGAGGCGCGCTCGCTCAAAGATATGGGCGTCGGCTTTGTGCCGGGCGACGTGCCTATGTGGCTGCTAGATCAGGTCGAGCTGGTCGTCATCAGTCCGGGCGTGCCGACGAAAATTATTCCCGCGCGCTATGCGGATCGCGCCGGAGCGGAAGTGATCGGAGAGGTCGAGCTGGCCTCTAGATTCCTTCGCGGTCGCATGGTCGCCATTACGGGCACGAACGGGAAGACGACCACGACGACTCTGATCGGAGAATTGTTGAAGGATGCCGGGCTGCACGTGCAGGTCGGAGGCAACATCGGTCGGCCTCTCGTCTCGATGGTTGAATCCTCGCGCGATGACGGCTGGACGGTCGCAGAGCTTTCGAGCTTTCAACTGGAAACGATTGTGGATTTTCACCCAGAGGTGGCGCTTGTCCTGAACGTGACGCCCAATCACATGGATCGTTACGAGAGTCTGACGGATTACGCGGCAGCCAAGCACCGCATCTTTCGTAACCAGCAGGCGGGCGATGTCGCTGTTCTCAATGCCGATGACGAGATTGTTGCTTCATGGGCCAAGGGCTTGCGCGCGCACACGGTGTTCTTCAGCGTGCGAAGGGAATTGGACGAAGGGCTTTACCTGCGCGAGGGACGCGAGCTGGTCTCGCGCACAAAGGATGGCGAGCGCGTGCTGTTGACGCGCGATGAGATCGCTCTGCGCGGGCTGCATAACGTGGAGAACGTGCTGGCCGCGTTGGCCGCCGGGCTGGCGTGCGGTGCTTCTCCTGAATCTATGCGCGAGACCGTCAGGCGCTTTCGTCCGGTCGAGCATCGTCTTGAACATGTGGCAGAGATCGCGGGAGTGCGTTTCTACAACGACTCTAAGGCGACGAGCGTGGACGCGACTCTTAAAGCGCTCGAAGCATTCCGTGATGAGCCGGGCAAGATCGTCCTTATCCTCGGCGGGCGCGGCAAGCAAGCGCCGTATGCGCCGCTCGCGCCACTGCTCAAGGAGCGAGCGCGCAAGCTAATCCTGATCGGCGAGGATGCCTTGACGATAGAGCGGGAACTGGGAGAGGTGGCGGAGAGCGAGCAGGCCACGGATATGCATGATGCTGTGAAGCGCGCATACCTTGCGGCAGAGGAAGGCGACACTGTACTGCTCGCACCGGCCTGCGCGAGCTTCGACATGTTCAAATCGTTCGAGCATCGCGGCGAAGTCTTCAAGCAAGCGGTTGCGGAGATGAAAGAGAGCGCAGCTAATCACAGAGCGCAAGTAATGAGTTAAAGGTTTCGTTCTTACTCGTCACTTGTCACTCTTAACTCGTCACTGAAGTTTTATGGCACGAAAGCTACAGTCGGATAAATGGTTGTTCGCGGCGACGGCGGGCTTGGCGCTGTTCGGCATCGTCATGGTTTACAGCGCGTCGGCTGTCACGGCGGCGCAGGAGAACGGCAACCAGTATCACTACGTTGTCAAGCAGGCCGTCTGGACGTTGATCGGATTCGGCGCGATGCTCGCGGCGATGCAGTTCGATTACCAGCGCCTGCGCAATCGCTGGATTATTTACGGGCTGCTGGCGTTGACTCTTGTAATGCTGGTCGCGGTCTTCGGATTCTCGCGCATCAATGGAGCGCATCGCTGGATCAAGTTCGCTGGCTTCTCTATTCAGCCGTCAGAGATTTCAAAGCTCGCGCTGACGCTCTTTCTGGCCTACTTCTTCGAGAAGCGTGCGGGCGAGGAGGGCTCTTTCTGGAAAACTTTTGTGCCCTCTATTGCGGTGACGGGTTTGCTCGCGCTGCTGATCGTGGCCGAGCCTGATCTGGGAACGGCGATGATGTTGATGGTGGTGTTCGTCGTCATCTCTTACACGGCGGGCACGCGACTCCTTCATCTGGGAATGGCGGCAGCGCCCGCGCTCGTCGGCCTCGTTGGATTGTTGATCTTTGTGCCCTGGCGTTTGCAGCGACTGGTGACGTTCCTGAACCCCTGGGCCGATCCGCAGGACAAAGGTTTTCAGGTGGTGCAGTCTTTGATCGCGGTCGGCTCCGGAGGATTAAACGGGCTGGGGTTTGCGCAGGGCAAGCAGAAGATGTTTTTTCTCCCCTTCGCGCATTCCGATTTTATCTTTGCCGTCGTGGGCGAAGAGCTTGGATTGTTCGGCGCGCTGACGGTCATCATGGTCTTCGGCCTCTTTTTGTGGCGAGGGATTCGTGCGGCGCTGCTTGCGCCAGACCGCTTCGGGATGCTGCTAGGCCTGGGCGTCGTCTCGGCCATCGTCACGCAGGCGCTCTTTAATATAAGCGTGGTGCTGTCGCTTGTGCCGACGAAGGGCATACCGCTGCCATTTATCTCTTACGGCGGGTCGTCGCTCGTGCCGACTCTGGTGGGTGTGGGCATCCTGTTGAATATCTCGCAGTACGCGGGAGCGACGAGCGCGCAGGGCTTGGCCGCGCTGGAAAACACGGAGCAGCGACGGCCCGTACGCAGTGCCGCTGCCGTTTCTGCGCCGAGGTCTTCGGCGGTGGCCTGGCAGCCAGAGGCGCGGAGCTAAAGGGATGCGCGTGCTGGTTGCCGCCGGAGGAACGGGCGGCCATATCTATCCGGGCATCGCGGTCGCCAAAGAGTTGATGCGCCGCGATCCTGGCTCAACGGTTCGGTTCGTCGGAACTGCGCGTGGTCTTGAGACGCGGCTCGTGCCGCAGGCAGGCTTTGAACTTTCGCTCATTGAAAGCGCCGGATTGAAGAACGTCGGATTGGGAGCGCGCCTGCGCGGGCTTTTGATTTTGCCAAAAAGCTTTTTAGCAGCGCGCCGTCTGATTCGCGAAATTCGTCCGGACATTGTGATCGGCGCGGGCGGTTACGTCTCCGGGCCTGTGCTTTTGACGGCGGTGATGATGCGTGTGCCGACGCTCGTGATGGAATCGAACGCGCTGCCGGGTTGGACTAACAGAGTGCTCGCGCGTTTCGTAGATCGTGCGACCGTCTCGTTTGAAGCGGCGCTCCCATATTTTCGCGGCAAGGGTGTGGTGACGGGAAACCCTGTGCGCCGCGAGTTCTTTGACATTCCCGCGAAGGCGCGCGACGCCGCAAGATTCTCCGTCCTGGTCTTCGGCGGCTCGCAGGGAGCGCGCGCCATTAACGAAGCGATGATCGCCGCGCTCCCGCACATGCAAGGCTCGCGTGACGTTCTTTTTATCACGCACCAGACGGGCGAAGCCGACTTCGAGAAGGTGCGCACGGGCTACGAAGCGGCGGGCTGGGGAGAGAGCGCTGATGTGCGCCGCTATATTGACGATATGGTCTTATCGTTCGCGGCTTCTGATTTGATTATCTCTCGCGCGGGAGCGACGACGAGCGCAGAGCTGGTTGCGGCGGGAAAAGCGGCGATCATGGTTCCGTTCCCCTTTGCGGCGGACGATCATCAGCGCAAGAACGCCGAGGCGCTTCAGGCGAAGGGAGCGGCGCGCATGATTCTTCAACAGGAGTTGTCGGGTGAGCGTCTCGCCGCAGAGATCACAAGGCTTGTGCAATCGCCGGAAGAGCTAACGCGCATGGAAGAAGCAAGCCGCAGCCTCGCACGCGGAGACGCGGCCAGCGCCACGGTGGAGTTGATGGAAAAGATGGTGAAGTAAATTTTGGATTTTAGATTTTGGATTTTGGATTGAAAGACAAATAGTCATAGGTCATTCAATCCATTCGTTAATCCAAAATCGGCAATCCAAAATCCAAAATGGAAAGATGTTTCGTCGCATTCAACATATTCATTTCGTCGGCATCGGCGGCATAGGCATGTCCGGCATCGCGGAGGTGCTGTGTAATCTCAACTTCCGCGTGTCCGGCTCGGATTTGAAGAGTTCGAGTGTGACAAAGCGCCTTGAAAAACTTGGGGTCGAGTTTGCCGAAGGGCACAGGATGGAGAATGTGGGCGACGCGCATGTGGTGGTTCGATCTGCCGCCGTGCGCGACGACAACCCTGAGATTGTGGAAGCCCGTCATCGCTCCATCCCCGTCATTCCGCGCGCAGAGATGCTGGCGGAGTTGATGCGGCTTAAGCCCAATTCGGTCGCCGTCGCGGGCTCGCACGGTAAGACTACGACGACCTCTATGGTCGCAACTGTGCTCGGGCGGGCAGGGCTCGATCCGACGTTCGTCGTGGGCGGCGTGGTTCACGCCTTCAAGTCGAACGCGCGGCTTGGCAAAAGCGACCTGATGGTCGTCGAGGCGGATGAAAGTGACCGCTCGTTTCTGATGTTGACGCCGACGATTGCCGTCGTCACCAACATTGACCGCGAGCACATGGATCATTACAAGGACATGACGGACGTGCGCGACAGCTTTGAGGATTTCGTCAACAAAGTTCCGTTCTACGGTGCGGCGATCCTGTGTCTGGACGACCCGCACGTGCAGGCCGTCATCCCGCGCGTCAAAAGACGCCGCGTGACCTACGGCTTAAGCGCGCAGGCGGACATCTCTGCGCACGGTATTCGTTTCAACGGAGGATTCGGCTCGAACTTTACTGTCTGGCGCGGCGACGAGGTGATCGGCGAGGTCGCTTTGCGCGTGCCGGGTCTGCACAACATTTATAACTCGCTGGCGGCGATTGCGGTCGGGCTTGAATTGGAAGTCGAGTTCAAGCAGATCGCCGCTGCGCTCGGCGAGTTCGCGGGAGCGGAGAGGCGATTCCAGAATAAGGGCGAAGAACAGGGCGTGATGGTGGTCGATGATTACGGGCATCATCCGACGGAGATCAAAGCGACGCTCGCCGGAGCCAAGATAGGCTCTTCGGGGCGGCGCATGGTCGTGCTCTTTCAACCGCATCGCTACAGCCGTACGAAAGATTTGATGGAAGAGTTTGCGCGCTCATTTAATAACGCCGACGTGCTTTTCGTGACGGACATCTACGCGGCGAGCGAAGACCCTCTGGACGGCGTCACGTCAGAGGTGCTGACGGATGCGATCAAGCGTTACGGCCACAAGAACGCGCACTACATCGGCGCGCTCGACACCGCCGCAGAGGTCTTGCGCAGCCAGACGCGCCCGAATGATCTGGTCATCACGCTTGGAGCTGGGCCAGTCTATCGCGCGGGCGAACAGCTTCTAGAGTTGCTGCGCGGGCAGGGGGCGAGCGCTTGATGCCGAAATCTTATAGCAGCTTTGCAGTTTCAGCTTCGAGCCGGGCAAGGGTATTAATGAGTAAGTTAAAGCCACAACCGAATTTCACAGAGCGCGACCGCGCGATTGAAGAGATCGCCGCCCGTTTGGGTGTGAGGGCCGAACGTGGTCGGCGCTTCGCGGAGTTGACGAGTTTACGTGTCGGCGGCGCAATCGACTGGGTCATCTCGCCGGAGACGGAAGAGCAGGCCGCAGCGGTCGTGCATGCTCTGGACGAAAGCAAAGTGGCCTGGCGCGCGCTCGGTTCCGGCAGCAATATTCTGGCGGACGATGCGGATCATCATTACGTCGTCGTCTCTCTCAAAGAATTGAAGGGCGAAGCGCACTTCGACGGCGAGCGCGTCTCTGTCAGCGCCGGTTACTCTCTGCCGCGACTGTGCATAGACGCCGGACGGCGCGGCCTCGCGGGCATAGAGGGCTTAGGTGGTATTCCCGGAACCGTCGGCGGTGCGTTGTGGATGAACGCCGGAGCATACGGCCACGAGATAGGGACTGTGACTGAAGTAGTGCGCGTCGCGCGCGAAGGCCGCGTCGTCGAAGTGCCCGGCCATGAGATCAAGTGGGATTATCGCCATACCTCTTTTCGCGAGGGCGAGCTGCTTCTGGGAGCGACTCTGCACCTGTCGCCGGACGATCCGGCGGAGATCGGCGCGCGTATGAAAGAGGCCAAGGCGAAGCGCATAGCGACGCAGCCGCATGGCGCGCGCAGCGCCGGCTGCTTCTTCAAAAATCCTCCGGGCAGTCCGGTCGGTACGGGCAAGATCATCGATGAGATGGGCATGAAGGGCGAGCGCAGAGGCGGCGCTCTCGTTTCGCCCATCCACGCCAACTTTATCGTCACCGAAGGCGAGAACGCACAGGCCGCTGACGCTCTCGCGCTGGCCGAAGAGATCAGGCAGCGTGTGCGTCGAGAGCACGGCATAGAACTGGAATACGAAGTGGAGTTGTGGCGCGCCGAAGCGCCGCTCGAAGAAGAAACGGATATTGCCGCGCCTGAGCCTTTGAAGGAAGAAGAGAAGTGAGAGAGCAGGTCATCACACCCAGAGGAAGCAGTCGCAGCGGCGCGCAAAGCGGTAAGGCGAGCGCTGGCGGAATGGTGCAGCGTCCTGCGCGGCGCGAGCGCGGCTCTTCCGGCAAACAGAGCGGCGGCGGAAGCGGACTGCGCCGCGTGCTTCTATACTTTCCGGTCGTCGGAAAGCTGCTGCTCGCGATCATCACCGGCCTGCTTATCTTCGCTGGCTATCGAGCAGCAGCCTCCGCCTCTTTCTTTCAGGCGCGCCATGTCGAGGTCAACAACACTTCGCGGGTTTCAGCGGACGAGATCAAGGCAGTCGTGCGACGTGCCGTGGCACAGACGGGCGTCTGGCAAGCAGACCTTGATGGAATCAGCGCGGAGCTGCAAAGAATGCCCTGGGTACGCACGGCCGTCGTCTCGCGCGTGCTGCCGGATGGTTTGCGCGTGCGCGTCACGGAGCGTGTGCCGACTGCCATCGTGCGCACCGCTAGCGGTCGCCTCGTCTGGGTGGATACGGATGCAGTGATGCTCGGCGCGATTCGTCCGACGGACGTGATGCCGCCATTCTTTATACGCGGCTTGGACGAGGCGGAAACGAGCGCTGCGCGCTTTGCCAATCGCGAGCGTATGCAGAAGTATGAATTGATGCGGGGCGAGTGGGAGGCGCAGGGCTTGAGCGAGCGCGTCAGCGAAGTCAATCTGGACGACCTGCGCGATGTGCGCGCGCAACTCGCGGGCGACGATTCGCAGATCGAGGTCCGCTTGGGCAGAGAGGATTTCGGCAACCGTCTCAAGCGCGCTCTCATTGAGCTTGATAACCAGCGCAACACGCCGCGCGGGCCTTTCATTATGTACATAGACGCTTCGCAGGGCGTCGAGAAGGGCAGCCACCTCGTCGTCGGACTCCGTCCGGACGCGCAACTGGCGGGCGCAGGAGGCGAGAGCAGCAGCAATAACAGCGGCGCTAACAACGCGGACGCCGCCGAGATAGTCAAGGCACGCAGCGACGAGCGCGTGGCCGCGAGAGAAAAGCCCAGTGCGCGTGAGAGAGAATCTGCGGCTACGCGTAAAGAAGAGAAGGAACGGCGCAAGAAAGAGCGCGAGGCTAAAGATAAAAAATCGGACAAGCCGAAGGGCGAGACGCGTCCGCGCCGCGTCGGATAAATCAAGGCGTCCGTATTCGATGTGAAATCGAATGAGCCTTCCTGACATTTTATTGTGAGGGTGGAATTTGAAGACGGAGCATTTTAAATCTCGAATTTGAAATCCGGGATTTAAAGTTTTGAGACTCACAGTTCGGGAGAGGAGTTCTATGGCTAAACGCGCGTCACATACGGTCGGCCTCGACATCGGGACCAGCAAAGTGACGTGTATCGTCGGCGAGGCGGGCGATGGCGGACTGATCGACATCGTCGGCATCGGCGAAGCGGAAGCGCGCGGCCTCCGCAAAGGCGTGATCGTCAACCCTGAGGCCGCCGTCGATGCCATCAAGCGTGCCGTCGAAGATGCCGAGCGCATGAGCGGGCTCGAAACCGAAGAGGTCGTGATCAATCTGGCGGGCTCGCACATCATGGGTTTTAACGGGCAGGCAATCGTCGCCGTCTCTGGCCGCGACCGCGAGATCACGCCGGACGATGTGCGCCGCGCGATTGATTCCGCGTGCGCGATCCAACTACCCGCCGGACGAGAGATCGTGGATCGATTGCCGCAGGAATTTATCGTTGACGATCAGGACGGAATCAACGACCCCGTAGGGATGATCGGCGCGCGGCTCGCCGTCAAAGTGCATATCGTCACCAGTCCCGTCACGGCGCGTCAGAACGCCATCAACGCCGTCAATCGCGCAGGATTAGTAGTCGCGGACATGGTGCTTGAACAACTGGCAGCGGCGGAAGCTTCCCTGACGGATGACGATAAAGAGTTCGGAGCGGCGCTTGTGGACATAGGTGCTGAGACGACAGGCTTGGTGATCTACCAGCGCGGCGCTGTGCAGCACACGGCCGTCTTTGCTCTGGGAGGCTCGCACTTTACGAACGACATTGCCTTTGGCCTTCGCACTCCTATTCCCGAAGCGGAGAAGATCAAGCGCGCTGTGGGCTGCGCTTCGTCCTCCTCTTTGAGCGAGATGGAGAGAGGCGAGCTTGTCGAAGTTCCTTCTGTGGGAGGACGCGCGCCGCGCCAGCTCTCGCGACAAATCCTGTGCGACATCTTACAGCCGCGCGCCGAAGAGGTCTTGATGCACGTCGCCGACGAGATCAAGGAAAGCGGATGGGAGCGCCAGTTGTCGAGCGGCGTGGTCTTGACGGGCGGCGGCGCACTCCTTGACGGGATGTGCGAGATCGCCGAACAGGTTTTCGATGCGCCCGTGCGTCCGGGGTATCCGGAAAGAGATCGCTTCGGCGGTCTCGTTGAGGATATTCAAAGTCCCGCTTGGGCCGCAGCGGCGGGCCTTGCGCTCGTTGCGCAACGCGCGCAAACGGCGGAATCGCGCGCAGGTATGGGACGGCGCGGCTCTACGGCGCGCCTGACGCATTTCGTTTCTAAATTTCGCAATCGTTTCAGTAGTATTTTTTGACAAGTTGTTGTATGCTGCCGCGCCAGCCGGCACAAGATGTAGTCCGCAATATATTGATGCCCCCGGCGCGAACAGCCCAAG
>DATLMN010000363.1:0-4921 GCA_035537255.1 Pyrinomonadaceae bacterium
CGCATAATACCGTCCGCTTCGCTCTTGATGCCCTCTATGCCAGGCATCAGGTCTGCGATGTTACGCAGGTTGTTAAAGAACTCCCGCGCCCGCTCGATATTCGTTTTGACTTCGATCTGCTCGCTGTATTCTGCCTTGATCCTGAACATGCAATACCTCAAGGGATGAAGGATGAGGGATGAAGGATGAAGCAAGAAAGCAATGCTTCCTTTTCTTGAATGCTTTTATTCATCCCTCATCCCTCCGCCCTCATCCCTTCGTTGTTAGAACGCTGATGGAAAGAGAAAAGAGTTGAAGAAGAGCCGCGTGACGTTGCGCCAGATGCCGCGATAGTTAGGGTCTTCCGCAAACAGTATGACGTGGCCGCGCGCCGTCGGCTCTTCGATGATGTAAGCCGTGCCGCCGAGCAGCCGCTCTGTATTATCCGGCCAGACGAAACCGGAGATGCGAAGCGCCTGCGTATCGTCCTCGCTAAAGACGACGGCGTTTGTGCCCTCCTTCGACGGACGAAAGAAGTAACCGGAAGCGACCAGCACAGGAAGGTTCACGTCTTCGTAGCCGTATGTCAGATAGGTCGTGCGATCAACCGTGGCGCGAAGGATTGCGCCGGGCACGGCTTCGGGCACACGGCCCGGTCGCGCAGAGGGCGAAGCGATGGGCGGCAACACCGGCGGCGCGCCTTCCAGCTTTTCAGTCTGATCCGCTTCCGTGCGTCGCTGCTCGGTCGCCGTTTGCGTCGGCTGCTGCTGTGCGCTTGTTCGTCCCTTTCTTCCGGCAACAGTTCCGGCTTCCACCTTCGGGCTCGCGCCCGTATCGACGGTGCTCTGCGGCGGTGTGGCGCTCGAAGAGAGCAGCCTCGCTTCCGTGCGCTCTTCAGGCTTTTGATCTTTCTGATCGTCCTCGTCGCTTCCGACCAGACGAGACGAAGTGAGATTGACATCCTTGAGCGCGCCGAAGACGGCTGCGCCCTTAATGAGGACGAGCGTGCCGCCGCGCTCGCACCAACCGCGCAGGGTTTCTATGCCGCCCTTGCCGAAGGCCGCGAAGTAGCGCTCCGGAGAGCCGTCCGGCAGAATAATGACATTGTAACGATCAAGCTCAGCGCGCTTGATGGAAGTGATCGTCATCGGCGTAAAGTCCACGCCGTAGCGGTCGAAGAGCCACCAGATCGCGCCGTAGCTGGTCTGATCCACGGGGTCGTCCGCCGCCACGATGATGCGCGGCGGCTTCAGTGAGATAACATTCTCAGAGCCTACGCCCGTCTCGCCCGTCTCGTTAAAGCCGGAGTTAACGGCCGTCACCTCCGCGCCCGTCTCGCGTGCGAGGCGCGCGATTACTTCGTGCAAGCGATCAGGATTACGCGAGACACGGACAACCATTGTGCCGCGCGGCCAGTCGCGCCCGCCTGCATTCAATGTACGAGTTGCGACCGCGATGCGCAGTCCCTCGCGTTGCAAACGATATGCGAGCGCCGCTGCACCGTTACGCTCATAAGGAATAATATAAGCTATGCTTGCGCGACCGCCCACGACCTGTCCTTCGCTCGCAGCCTTTAACGCCGACTGATCCAGGGCGACAACGCCGCGCCCGTTTCCAGTGTCTTCCGTCCAGTATGCTTCGACGCCGAAGGCGAGCGGTAAAGACCAGGCCGTTATGTCGTAGAAGCCGTATTCCTCTTTCGCGGCATTGCTGCCGCGCCGCTCATTGCGCGCAAAGCGTGCGAGCTGTTCGCGCAGGAATGCTGCGTCCTGATCCGTCGTCGGCTCAAGCAGAGCCTTGGCGAGCCGCTTCTGCGGCTGCGCAAGCTCAACGACATAAGAGCCCGCAGGAAACGTGCGCGCGCGTACACTACTTGTGCCGGTAAAATCATGCGCGCTCTCGGAACGCAACGGTTCACGCGCCACGCCGACCTCTACGCCCGCCCGTCTAAGAACTTCGACCAGCTCGGCGGCCCTCGCGGGATCGCTGCCGGGCCGAAGCACTATGCGCTTCATCGTTTCAGTGCGGCCCTCTTCGATGGCCGTTTGTTTGAAGCGGTAATAATCGTTGAGCCGAGCTTCGCGATTACGCGCCGCCACTTCCAATGTCGTCATCGAGGCGACGAAGTGCTTGGCAATGCCTGAGCGCAGCGTCACGATGGTGTCGTCATCGCGCCGCCAGTTGATGCCCTTAAAGCCGCCGCCGTCCGTCTCGTAAGTCATGCCCGTCGCGCCGTTCAGGCTGGGCCAACTGTCCCAGTATCCCGGATAAAACAGATCGTAAACGTCGCGCACGTAGTAATCCCAGTTGTGCGCGTCGAACTGCGCGGCGTTGGCCCGCCCGAAGGTGGTCAGCCAGCGCGCCGTCTCTGCCTGTGGCAGATTCGGATTGACCGGGAGCGCCGCAGGGGGAAAGAAATACTGCGTCGGCTGCCCGTGATGATCTACGAAGACCTGCGGATTCCATTCCAGAAAGGCGCGCTCGACATTGCGCGTCTCCGCTTGCGTGGAGGCTATGTTGTCGCGGTTGAGGTCGAAGCGGTAACGATTGTGGCGACCGTAGACAGACCAGGGCTCGCGGTGCTCGTTCGCCAGCGGGTTAGGGTCGCCGACAGCGTTCGCGTTGTACCAGGAGACGAAACGCTCGTGACCGTCAGGGTTAGCGCAGACGTTGATGAGCGCCACAGAGTTTTTCAGAATCTCGCGCGTCGCGGGCTCGTCCGATGCGGCCAGTTGGTAGACGACCTGCATCATTGCTTCAAACGATGCGGACTCGTTACCGTGAATCGTGTAATTGAGCCAGACGATGACGGGCATCTCTGCGACCAGTCGCTCGGCTTCCTGTCGAGTGGTGGCACGCGGATCACTGAGGCGCGCGATGTTGGCCCTGATCTGGTCAAGCCGCGCGATGTTCTCCGGCGCGCTGATGGCGACCAGATGCATCATGCGATGCTCGTTGGTCTCTCCAATGTCGATGACGCGCACGCGGTCGGGCGCGGCCTGCTGTGTGGCGTAGATGACGCGCTCCATCAAAGCGTAATTGGTGTGAAACTCGCCGACCTCAAAGCGCAGGATGCTTTGCGGGCGCGGCACGCTCTCGCGATATGGGCCGCGCGCGTAGAAATCGAAACGCGAATCGTCACGCTGCGCGCGAATCAGTGGAACGAATACGAAGAAGAGCAAGAAGAGCAGCGGCGCGAGGCGGCGTTTTTGGAGCATCAGTTAGCGGGCTTTCGATTTTGATCTGGCTTTAATAAGTACCGTCCTTGATGTTACCGCGCCTGTGCCCCGTTTCTCAAATCGTCAGGAAGGTTTGCGCCTCGCGTGAGTAAAAGCCGCCGAAGCCGTGATCGTCTCGTGATATAGTTTGCAGATAAAAAGCTGACTTGTGATGAAAGAACGGATGAGGAAATCGCTTTGACGATGAAAGAGCAAAAGAGCGACAGATGCCCGCGTTGCAGCGAGGGTCGTTTGTGCCGCTTTGACGAGTTGAGCGAAGAGGAGCGGGAGGTTGCGCGCCGCCTGCCCGCCTCTGCCGACTACGCTTCGGACGAGCGCCGTGCGCGACACAGATGGTGTACGAAATGCTGGTACGAAGCGACCGAGCCTGCTCTGCGAGATGTGTAAAAGAGAGGATAAATCAGCGCTTGCTTTGAGCTACGATATTCGTGTCCAATGATTGTTTGTCAGACTTCTGCCATTTCTACTGCGGCCCGTATTGCTTCCCGCTTATGATGCCCACCGCTGCTCCCACGGCCACTCCAAGGTCCGGAAAAACTATCGCAAGGACGGCTGACGATAAAATTTTGTGCTCATTAATTCCAGGGCTGAAATACTTCGCAGCAAGGAATGCGCTCCCCGATATAATTCCCATGAATAATATGCCGATAGCTACTCTGCCTAATGCCCGGATATTTCGACCTCGTCTGACAGTGACGATTCGAATAATCATCGCAGCGATGACTCCAAGCATGGTTGCAGGCAGCAGTCCCGCAATCACAAATATCACGAGCAGCATAATGTTAAGACTGTAGCCCACGTCGGAGGGATAAACGAAAGTTAATATAATCCATAACACCGCGCACTTGATCAAGTGGCCCACAAGCCCGCCAAGCACACCACGCGCAACTACCTCTTTGTTATCCTGTAGCGTCTTACTGCTCGTCATCAGGTAACGCACTCGATAAGTCATAGGCTGCTCAATTCCCTTCACCCCTCATGGTGATGCGGTCGTAAGCAGCGCGGATGTTCGTCATGTGTGTGGCGAGGGATTCAACCAGTTGAGCGGCTGAAGCAAACTTCATCGAGCGTGCGATGTCTCCAAGAGCAGGATGATCCGTCGCGGGCAATCGCGTCGAGCGCCCGACGATGAGGCGCAGGTAGTGATCCAGCGTGCGCAGGTACGCATAGCCATCCTGCATCGCCGCGTAATCTTCCTGATCGAGCGCGCCCGCCGCGTGCAGACGTTCAAGCGTCGTGCGCGTCGAACGATCAGCCTGCTCGTCAGGAACAGAATCACGCAACTGCAAATAGCGCGTGGCGAAATAGACATCCAGCATCCCGCCCGCCCCGTACTTTATATCCGTTGCGCCGCCAGAGGCCGCAGCGCGCGCCCTGGTCTTCTCATGTTCCAGGCGCTCGCGCACGCGGCGCGTCTCCGTGCGCAAAGTCTCTGTGCCTGCGAGGCGTGCCGCTTCGTGCAGGATTTGGCGCGCGCGTTCCTCTACCGTGCGACAGAACTCCATGTCGCCTCCGGCGGCGCGCAGCTTGACGTAGGCCAGCCATTCCCATGGCAGCGCGCGCTCTCGCAGGTAATCCGTAAAACTGATCGCGCCCGTCGAGGTCGGGCCGTTGCGCCCGTCCGGCCTGAGCCGTAAATCCATGCGATAGAGCGAGCCGTCGCGCGTCAGGCTTGAGAGCGCGGCGATCAGCAGCTCGCTTAA
>DATLMN010000364.1:0-24344 GCA_035537255.1 Pyrinomonadaceae bacterium
GGCCATCAATTAGTTCGGCACATCTCACGCAAGTGAGCACGTGCGGCCTTGACGCGCCGCTCTAAGCCTAAGTATATTTTCGATTTACCGATAACGGGCGTCGGTTCCTACCTCTGACAGACAACGGGCCACGAACGCCGAAGCGAGTGACGATGCACGATCTGCGGCGACTATTAAAATATCTCAAGCCTCATTGGGGAACATTTACGCTGGCGACCTTTGCGATGATCCTGGTCGGGCTGTTGGAGAGCGCCACGGGCGCACTCATCGTGCCGATCTTCGATCAGGCCTTCGCGCAGGGAGAAGGACAGCGTACTCCGACGCTCTTCGGACTGCAACATTTTATTCCCGCTTCGGGTGTCGCCGCGTGGCGCTCAATTGCCGTGATGATCATCATCTTTACGGCCGTCAAGGGCATCGCCGAATACTTTTCCAGCTATCTGATGGCGCGCGTCGGTCAGGCTTCAGTGATGCGCCTGCGTCAAGACCTCTACAGCCACGTGCTCTCGCAATCGGCCAGTTTTTTCGAGCGGCATCGGACGAATTACCTTGTCTCGCGGCTGATCTCAAGCGCGGCGGCGATTGAAGTGGCCGTCACGGCCACGCTGCGCGATATGCTGCGCGAGAGCTTTACGCTGATAGCCTTTCTCGCGGCCTCTTTTTATTACAACTGGCGATTGACCTTGGGCTCGCTCATGATCGCGCCCATCATCGCCGTCCTGACCGCGCGCTTCGGAAAATCGCTGCGTAATCTGGCGCGAGAATCTTTTGAAGGCAACAAGCTTTTGACGGACACGGCGCAGGAGGCGCTCGCCAATCAGGCAATCGTCAAGGCGTATCGCGCGGAAGGGCGTGAGAGCAGCCGCTTTACAGAGGTCGCGCAGCAGATCGTGCGCGCCAACCTGCGCTCTGCCAAGATCGCCGCGCTTTCACCGCCGACCATCGAGATGATAGGCGTGCTGGCGGTCGTCTTCCTGCTCTTCTTCGGCCAGCGAGAGATCATCGCAGGGCGTATGAACGCCGCGCAGTTTCTCACCTTTCTCTTCTTTCTGTTCCGCAGCTACGATCCCATGCGCAAACTGTCGCGTCTCTCGAACAGTATGGAGCAGGCGCTGGCCGCCGCGCGTCACGTCTGGGAGGTGATGGACGAGCACGCGGAGATTCCGGAGAAGCCGCAGGCCAGAGAGCTTGCGCCGCTCAAAGAAGAGATAGAGTTGCGCGACGTGTCGTTCGGTTATGCGAACGAGACGCGGTCTGTGCTTCGCGGCGTCTCTTTGCGTATCCCTGCGGGGACGATGGTCGCGCTCGTAGGAGAATCCGGCGGCGGCAAATCTACGCTGACAAAACTTCTGCCGCGCTTTCATGATCCTGTAACGGGCGCAGTGCTCTGGGACGGCACGGATTTGCGCGACGCTAAACTTAGCAGCCTGCGTCGCCAGATCGCCCTCGTCACACAGGAGACGGTGCTCTTTAACGACACCGTGCGCCACAACATCTCTTACGGGCGGCCCGATGCTACAGATCAAGAGATTGAAGAGGCTGCGCGCGTGGCCTTCGCGCACGACTTTATACAGGAACTGCCCGCTGGCTATGAGACGATTGTGGGGGAACGCGGCATCTTTCTTTCCGGCGGACAACGGCAGCGTCTGGCGATTGCCCGCGCCGTCCTGCTGGATGCGCCGGTGCTTATTCTAGACGAAGCGACTTCCGCTTTGGACGCCGAGTCGGAACGCCTCGTTCAACGTGCGCTCGCCAATCTTATTCAGAACAGAACGACGATTGTCATCGCGCACAGGCTCTCGACCGTGCGCCGCGCAGACCGCATCGTTGTCTTAGAGCGCGGGCGCATTGCAGAGACAGGAACACACACGGAACTGCTCGCGCGCGATGGTCTCTACCGTCGCCTATACGAGCTACAGTTCGCCGACGAAGAGGAGGACAATTTAGTAATCAGCAATCAGTAATCAGTTCTCAGCTAAAACAAACAACATGCTCCGTCTTTTTAGCTGACTGCTGACTGCTGACCACTGACTACTGACTACTCGCTTATGAAATCAATGACCGGATTCGGGCGCGGCGCGGCGACGGGCGAGAATTTTAGCGTGGCCGTCGATCTCAAGACCGTCAACAACAGATTCCTTGATGTTCATCTGCGGCTCGGCGCGGAGCTTTCCTCGCTTGAAGCAGTCGTCAAGCGGCGCATCGGGGCGCGGCTCTCGCGCGGTCGCGTAGACGCCAATATCTCTTTCGAGCGGACGGGCGAGGTGGCTTATGAATTGAATCGCCCCTTGATCGCAGGCTTTATCACAGCGCTCAGGGCCATGCAGCAGGAGTTCAAGGTGGCGGGCGAGCCGGACATCAATGTGCTGGCGCGCCTTCCCGGCGCGATGCAGCCCGTGCGCGACGGGATTCATCCGGAGATGATTGCCGGTGTGGAGCGCGCCATAGACGAAGCTTTGGACGAGCTGGAACAGATGCGCCTGCGCGAAGGCGAAGAGCTGGCGGCAGAGATGCGCTCGCGCCTTGAAGAGATCGCGCGTCACGTTCCCGTCATCGAAGAGGCCGCGAGCAATCTGGTCGACGCTTATCGCGCGCGCCTGCAAAAAAGGATCGGCGAGATGATGGCACGCAACGGGCAGGGCTTGGAGATTGATCCGGGCAGGTTGGCCCAGGAGGTCGCTTACCTGGCTGATCGCAGCGATATTTCCGAAGAGATCGCACGCCTCAAAAGCCATCTAGCGCAATTTCGCGAGACCATAGACACAGCGGGCGAGACTGGCAAGCGGCTGGACTTTCTTCTACAGGAGTTGAACCGCGAAGCCAACACAGTGCTTTCTAAATCGACCGAGATGGGGATTAAAGAGGCCGCGCTCGCCATCAAGGCGGAGGTAGAGAAACTGCGCGAGCAGGTTCAGAATGTTGAGTGAAGCCAACAAGGCCAAAGAGTTGCGCGCGAGTGATGAGCTGATTGTTCCGCGCGGGCGGCTCGTCGTCGTCAGTTCCCCGTCCGGCGGCGGTAAGGGGACGCTGATTCGCCGTGTGTTGAACGAAGTGCCGAATCTTGGCTATTCTGTCTCGTACACGACTCGTCAGGCGCGTCTGGGCGAGGTCAACGGGCGCGATTACTTTTTCGTCACGCCGGAGATTTTCAAACGAATGGTGCGCGCGGGCGAGTTTCTGGAATGGGCCAACGTTCATGAGCATCTTTACGGCACGGCGCACGCGCAGGTCGAGCGCGAACTGGCGGAAGGACGCGACATTATTTTAGAGATAGACGTGCAGGGCGCACAGAGCGTGCGCTCGCTAGTCTCGGATTCTATCAGCGTCTTTATCCTGCCGCCATCGTTTGAAGTCCTGAGCGCACGGCTCACGGCACGCGGTTCGGAGCGCCCGCAGGATTTAGCTTTGCGCCTACGCAATGCGCGCGGCGAGGTCTTGCATTATCGCGAGTTCGAATATGTCGTCATCAACGACGATGCGGATCGCGCGGCGCGTCAACTGGCAGCAATCATTTACGCCGAGAGGGCGCGGCGCGAGCGTCAGGAACATTTAGCAAGGCGCGTGCTGGCAACGTTTCAAGACGATACTGAATAACCTTGAGGGCGAGCGTCCCCTTGGAAGTTACCCGGATTGATATTTTTATAAAAGCCTATTGCGGAGGCCGGAGAGCAAATATGGCAAAAGTAAATGAAGAAGTCGAAGAGCTTGCAGAGGAGGCCGTTCAACCTGAGATGGATTCTAAATATCGTCTGATCATCGTCGCAGCCAAACGCAGCAAGCAGCTACAACGCGGCGCGCGACCACGCATTGATATTGCTCCGCAGAAACACAAACCGACGCGGATCGCCCTCGAAGAAGTACAGCGCGGCAAAGTCCCTTTCAGCATCGACGACAGCGAGAAGTGAAAGCGAAGGACGCAGGCTTTACGCTTCACCTGCGTCCCTCACGAAAGCTTTCAGGCGTTATGGGTGGCGATGAAAAGTCACCACCCATACGGCATACGCCGTCTCAGACTCCCGCGCATCGCATTCCTCTTTGATCGCCAGGTATGCTTTCATGCGCGCTTCACCATTCCAGCTCTTCTCCATTCGCAAAGCACGCCAGTATCCTTTCAAGTAAGAGATCAGGAATCCTATAAAGCCTTCGCGTTGATACTGCAAGACGTGCGTCGACTCGTGCGCGATGAGCCAGCCCGGAACGCACAGCTTCCCGTCACCGTCGCGCGTCAACAGTTTCGGCGCGACGAAGATATGGCGACCGAAGGTGATCGCTCCAATATGAAATGTCTTTGTCAGAAAGTGCGCGACGCCTCCGTGATAAATAAAGACTGGGGGAAGCTTCAGCGTCGCCAGACGAAATCTCTCGCGCAGGAAGGCTTCGATCAACTGTTGAGATTCCGCCGCGAGCTTCATAAACAGATAGCGCGCATGAGTCCGCGAGCGCGCAATAGCTATCTTATCCCGATTGCCGGAAGAACTCTCGGAGATTATCTCAAAGGTCTGTCACAGTCTATGTCCGGAAAGCAAAGCCCCCGGCTCAGCCGCAGCGCGGTCGAACCAGGGGCTTCAATCACAGCACGAACGACAATCAGAGCCTAGTGGGGGCGGCGACTGTTGTTGTTATTGGTGTTCGTGTTGGTATTCGTATTCGTGTTGGTGTTGGCGTTACCATTGCCGTTATTGTTGGTATTGCCGTTGCTGTTTGTGTTTGTATTCGTGTTCGTATTGGTGTTGGTGTTCGTGTTGGTATTGGTATTGGTATTACCGTTACCGTTGGTGTTACCGCCCGTCCTGCACGCATCCTTACAGGCATCAAAAGTCGTCTTGCATGTTTTCCGGTTAGCATTGGCGGTTGACCTGCACTGCTGATACTGCTGAGTGCATCGCTGCTGGCACTGCCCTCTGTCACTCTGGCCGGCCGTGGCGGGCGTAAACACATAGATGACGGCCACGAATACGTACGCCGACAGTATGAAGAACAAAAGGTTACTGAGCTTAACTTTCATGAACTGACCCTCCTTGAATTTTGGCTACGCAGCACTTTCAGTTGCGGGGAAATTGTTCTAGGCTTTGGTCGTCGAGCCTGAGGGAGAGGCAGCTAAAACGAACGACCTGTTTCGAATATTGCCGATTATACACAGCCAGTAAATTTTGTAAGTACGAAACCGTACTTCCTACGATTCAACAATTCCGAATACAAGCGGAGGACGCCGCTTGCTATTGGTCTAAGATTGGTTAATTGAATCGACTGCCTGGCTACATCCCCTTGTAATCAGGGCCACCGCCGCCTTCGGGCGTGACCCAGTTGATAATCTGGTACGGGTCCATGATGTCGCAGGTCTTACAGTGTACGCAGTTTGAAAAATTGATCTGCAAACGGCGCTTGCCGTCCTCGCCGCCTTCGACCATCTCGTAAACCGCAGCGGGACAAAAACGCTGGCAGGGATTGCCGTACTCTTCCGCGCAGCGCGTCGAGCAGATGTTGGTATCTAGCACATGCAGGTGCGCGGGCTGATCTTCATCATGCCCGACCGCCGCGTGATAGACATCCGTCAGCTTATTAAAGGTGATCTTACCGTCAAAGCGCAGGCCATTGTAACGCTGCTCAATCGCGTCGCCCTGATAACCGTATTCAGAAAGTTTTTCGAGCGCTTCGTGTCCAGGCTCAGCGCTCGCACGATCAAAGAGCCCCCACGAACGCCCTCCTGTGATGAATTGCAACCCGGCATTGGCCAGCCCAAGCCAGCGCCCGTGACGAAAGCCCGCGTGAAAATTCCTGACACCCCTCAGCTCTTTCATCACCCAGCTCTCTTTGACCAGTTGCTCGTAACGCTTGAGCTGGCACGCGGAAAAATCCTGCGCCAGCAACGCCTCGAAGATGGCCTCGGCGGCGAGCATGCCGCTTTTGATCGCCGTGTGAATACCTTTGAGGCGCTGCGAATTTAGAAAGCCCGCGCAGTCGCCGACCAGCAGCACTCCGTCCGCATAAATCTGCGGCATGGCGAAAGGGCCGCCCGCCGCTATGGTCTTCGCCCCGTAGCGTATCATCTTGCCGCCTTCAAGAAGCTTCGCCAGAAACGGATGCTGCTTGAAACGCTGGAACTCCGCGTGCGGGTCTAGCAGCGGATCACGATAATCAAGGCCAGTCACGTAGCCTATGTTGAGAATGCGATTCTGCATTCCGTAAATCCAGCCGCCGCCATAAGTCTTCGCGTCCGACGGATAGCCCAGCGTGTGCGTCACGCGCCCAGCCGGATAACGATCATCCGGCAACTCCCACAGCTCCTTAATACCAAGACTGTAGACCTGCGGCTCGCTGCCTTCATTCAGATTAAGCCGCTCGGTCAACTGCTTAGTCAGAGAGCCGCGCGGCCCTTCGCCGAGCACAGTCACTTTCGCATGCAGATCAACACCCGGCTCAAAGTTCGGTTTGGGCTTCCCTTCCTTATCAATGCCCTTGTCGCCCGTACGCACGCCTATGACGCGGTCATCTTCGTCGTAGAGCATCTCTGCGCCGGGAAACTCCGGAAAGATATTGACGCCAGCCTCTTCGCATTTTTCGCCGAGCCAAGCGGTCAAACGATTGAGCGAGACGATGTAATAGCCGTGATTCTTCAGAGGCGGCGGCGTAATCGGCGACCGCAGAGCGCGCTTCTCCGTCAGATAGAGAAAAAAGTCCTCCTTGACGGGCGATTCAAGCGGCGCGCCCTGCTCGACAAAATCCGGGATCAATTCGCCGAGCGCGCGCGGATCCATCACCGCGCCGGAGAGAATATGCGCCCCGACCGACGCGCCCTTCTCGATCACGCCTATCTCTATCTCGCCGAGCGGCTGCCCTTCTCTTCTTCCACCTGCGACCGCTTCATTATGCTCTGCCACGAGCCGCGCCAGATGCAGCGCCCCGCTCAAATTCGCCGGCCCTGCGCCGACGAACACCACATCCATATCTAAGGTTTCTCGCTCCACGCTTATCACTCCCACACCAATTTGTTGACGGCTTCGGCCCTACACGGCTCAAGCCTCTGCTCTCACAAGTAAAAATGAATGACCATTCAGTCAGAAGTATAACAAAGTGCGCGTCCTTCACCATAGCCGCCGTGAGAGCCTTCGGAATTATTCCGGCCATTAGCAACCTGCGAGTGAAGCCTGTAGAATGCTTATAAATTCCGATCAATCAAGAGGGGCTATATGACAGAGCAACACAAGCACACCAATCGTCTGATTAATGAAACCAGTCCTTATCTTTTGCAGCACGCGCATAATCCTGTGGACTGGTACGCATGGGGTGAAGAGGCGCTTGCGCGCGCACGCACCGAGAACAAACCGATCCTGTTAAGCATAGGCTATTCCGCATGCCATTGGTGTCACGTACTCGCTCACGAGTCTTTCGAGAATGAAGAAACTGCGCGCTTGATGAACGATAATTTTATCAACATCAAGGTGGATCGCGAGGAGCGTCCCGATCTTGATCAGATTTACATGAACGCGGTGCAGATGATGACGGGTCATGGCGGTTGGCCCATGACTGTCTTTCTTACACCGGAGGGAGTTCCCTTCTACGGCGGCACATACTTTCCGCCGGTTGATCGCTACAACATGCCGGGTTTCCCGCGCGTCCTGCTGGGCGTAGCGGAGGCTTATCGCACGAAGCAGGACGAGGTGACGCAGACGGCCGTGCAGATGCTGGGCGAGTTGCGGCGTATGGGCGCGGCGCGTGAATCTGGCGAGATGCCTACGGTTGAAATGCTGGACGAAATTTCACGCACGATTGCACGCGGGTACGATCAAAGGTACGGAGGCTTTGGACGCGCGCCGAAGTTTCCGCCCGCGATGACGCTCGAATTTCTCTTGCGACACTATGCGCGCACTAATGACCAGAAGTCCTTAGAGATGGTCGAGCACACGGACAGGCGTATGGCAGAGGGCGGTATGTACGATCAACTGGGCGGCGGCTTTCATCGCTATTCGACGGACGAGCGCTGGCTCGTGCCGCACTTTGAGAAGATGCTCTACGATAATGCGCTGCTCTCGCGCCATTACCTGCATGTTTACCAGCAGACGAAAAATGAATTTTATAAACGCATCCTCACGGAGACGCTCGATTACGTCGTGCGCGAGATGACCGATAGTAGCGGCGGTTTTTATTCCACGCAGGACGCGGACTCCGAAGGACACGAGGGGAAATTCTTCGTCTGGACGCCCGCTGAGATAGAGCAGGTGCTGGGCAAAGAGGACGCGGCGCTCTTTAATGCTTACTATGACGTGACGCCGCAGGGAAACTTTGAGGGCCAGAACATCCTGAATGTTCGAAGCTCTATGGAAGAGGTGGCGAAGAAAGCGGGCGTGACCTTAGAGTGTTTGCAGGAAGCGCTTGTGCGTGGACGGAGCGAGTTGTTTACCGTGCGCGAGCGAAGAATCAAGCCTGCTCGTGATGAAAAGATTTTGACGGCGTGGAACGGATTGATGCTCGCCAGTTTTGCGGAAGCAGCCGCTGTGCTGGAACGCCCGGATTACCTCGCCGTCGCGCGAAAGAACGCGCAGTTCGTCTTGGATTCGCTGCGCCGTGACCGATTGCTTTTGAGAACCCACAAGGACGGCCAGGCAAAGCTCAACGGCTATCTGGAGGACTACGCATTTTTCGCGGATGGGCTTATTGCCCTTTATGAATCGACGGGCGAGACCCTTTGGTTAGAAGAAGCGCGCGCCATCACTGATCGTATGATTGAAGAGTTCTGGGACAGTGACGAGGGCGGATTTTTCTACACGGGCGTGAGCCACGAAGAATTGATCGTGCGCTCAAAGGATTATTTCGACAATGCCACACCCTCAGGAAATTCCGTCGCGGCAGAAGTTCTACTGCACCTCTCTGTGCTGACCGGGAATGAAGAGTACGCGCGCCTTGCCGTGACGCTCTTCAGACTCATGCGCGACACGGCCACGCGTTACCCTTCGGCGTTTGGCAGACTGCTCGGAGCAGTCGATTTTTATCTCTCGTCGCCCAAGGAGATCGCCGTCATAGGTGTGCGCGACGCGGCGGATACACAGGCGTTGCTGCGTGAAATCTGGCAGCGCTATTTGCCCAACAGGGTCATCGCGCAAGCGGCGGAAGGCGACACACGTGCGACCGAAGCCGTGCCGCTTCTGCGAGAGCGCAACATGATCGAGGGAAAGGCCACAGCCTATGTCTGTCACCATTACACTTGCCGCAAACCTGTGACGACGGCGGCTGAACTCGGCCAGCAACTTGATGCAGACACCTTGAGCGAGGCGAGCGGCGCAGCTTAAAACGGCAAAAGTAGAGCCACAACATAGACTCTGTATTTTAGTCAATTCTCTACGGAGAATCTTATAAATTGTGTGCGCCCTCGTGTGTTGATGTTGAAGTTTACGCGAGGGCGCACAACTTACGGCAGATACTCTGCGGGCATGGGGTTTCCCTCTCGCTCGTTGTCCCAGAGCATGCCCACGATCCACCATCTGTTTCCATCATTAAAGAGCTGAATGCTATTGATGCCGCGCTTGAACGGTGCTGGATCGTCAAGGGCATGCCGCGCCTCGTACGTGCTGAAGACCTGCGCGATCTGGCCGAACACTTCAGTGCGACGCGCTATCTCGATCTCGTAAAAATCGTTCTCGCGAAAGAACTCGGCGGTGTCCTTTAAGTAAGCATCGACATCCATCATCTTCGCCTGTGGCGTGCCGTCGTCGGTCAGCGTTACGCGGACAAGATGCGCTCCCGGCATAAATAGAGACCGCTCGCGCAGCGTGTCACGATCAAGGCCCGCCGGGCCCGAGACGGATTCATACATGGCACGGATAATGGCATCAAGACTCTCAGTGTCTTCGCTCATAATCTCTCCTTCTGAAAAATTTCTTAGACGGAATCGTTCTCTTTTGGTTTCAGCGCATCGGCGAGCGCATGTAGCAGTTCTTCGCCGTAACGTTCGATCCTGGAAGCGCCCAGTCCGTAGATGGACAGGAGCGCTTCGATAGTCGCGGGTCTGTCAATCGCCATCTGTTCGAGCGTGCGATCCTGGCAGATCATATAGGCAGGCTTACGCTCGGCGAAGGATTTCTCGAGCCGCCATTTTTTGAGACGGATAAGCGTCTGTTTTTCTTCTTCCGTCAGGGGACGCAGCGGCGGCGGAGGCTGTCTGCGCTTTCGCGGCTCGCCCGTTTCTTCGCGCGGTGCGGCGGGCCTGAGCGCTGCCGTGCGCATGGCCTGCTTAAATCTCCCTTGCTCCTCAAGAATGCGCCGCAACTCTTCGTAGACGTGCAGGGTGATGTATGCGTCCAGCGCGGCGTATTGTAGCTGTGCTCTTGAGAGCGGTCGGCGACGCCAGTTCGATTTCTGAAAACTCTTATCCATCTCGATGCCGAAAAGATGCGCGACGACTCCCGCCAGACTGTAAGAGGGCAGACGTAAAGCTTCGCGCGCCATGCGCAGCGTGTCTATGAATGAAACGGGCCTCAAGCCTGCTCCGATCAGCATCCCTTCATCGAAGCGCGCGTTGTGAGCCGCCATTCGCACTGTGGGCGATTCGATCAGAGGGCGTAAAACTTCTATCTCGACGGTGAGTACATCGAAGACCAGTACAGGTGGGCCCGTGGGCGGCGCGATCTGCACCAGCGAGACGTGCGATCTGTTGTCGGCGCTGTTCCAGTAGGTCTCCGTGTCAAGGCCGATCATTGCCTCTTGTGGGATTTGAGCTAGAGCGCTCCGCGCGCGTTCCGTTTCCGTGATCAGGACATAGGCGGGCTTTTCTTCGAGGGCGATTTGTTTCAAGGTTTTCCGGCGCTCAAAGCGAATTCGTTCGGCAATGAAATCAATGCGCTCGCTGAGATTAAAATTAAAGGCGCGTTGAAATTCAACGCGCCTTTAATTTTAATTCGGCAAGGCTACCGTCTATCGGTTGCCGTTTCTAGCGTTGCCGTTCGAAGTGTTGCCAGCCCTTGTATTGGCGTTGGACGCACCGCCCGCATTGCTGTTTCTCGTGTTGGCGTTCGCGCCGCTCGCGTTGGTCGTTGTGGTCGTCGTAGTAGTGTTGGCCGCGCCGCCGGTTGTCGAAGCGTTGGAGGATGTCGTGGTCGTCGTAGTGTTAGTGTTGATTGCAGTGGTGTTCGCGTTACCGTTGGTATTCTCGGTCGTGCAGCCGCTCCAGAAAACGGCAACGGCGAGCAGGGCAAAAAGCGCAAAGGTTCTTCGCATCGAATTTTCTCCTGTACCTTATGGGTTAGATTGTTATGAGCGATGCGGCCCTCTTTTAAGGGGAGAGTCCACGCATCAACTCCGCCAAAATCCGAGCCACACGACGACGCTCCCTGCTCTGAATTCTTGCAGAGAGCGAGAACATGGGCCATGTTTGTTTGTCCAAGACTGAAACGGGCGCGGACGTTCAATCCAATATCAGATGTCCGAGCCAAAACTTTAAAGGCCGAATCGCTCGCTCTCCCTTTTGCCCCAGCGCATCCGAAGGGATTCAGGCGCGAGCGCCTCTGCCCGTAAACAGACCCGCGTGGGCGTCTGCCAGCAGAGCCAGAGGAGGAGACTCTCTCTGCATAGCCCTATCGAAATAGACCACTTGTGACTTTTCCGAAGCGCGCGCAGTGTAGCACTAGCAGAGTCGGAAATAAATGGAAATTTTGTGGGCGAGTGATGTTTAAACCCTCTGGATTATCCTGCCCGTCATGTTCGCGAAAATCTAAAAAGCAGCCGGGCGCGCCCTGATCGGGAAACGGGGGCTTTGAGTCCTCGCCCGCAGGTGAATTGGTCGATTCGCGGGCGTCCAGCCTCCCGGGAAGCACTGATTTTGATCGTAAATTACCAAAAAACTTGACGTTAAAGGGGAAAAGCTGTATGCTTGGCAATGTGTCAAACATGTTTGACACATTGCCAAGCTGATTTTACAGCTTACTTGCCAACAAAACGGGCGCGCTCCGTCCGTAAAACCTGTTCAGTTCTTCTTCAAAACATGGTGTGCTAAGACACCCGTTTACTCCTCTCTAATCCGAAACATTTACTAAGGGGAATCTCTATAGCCATGCCAAAGGGAAATTGGAAAAGCCTGGCGCTATTGTGTGGACTTGCTGCGCTGGCGGTGGTCCTACTCGTCTTTGCTCTGATCGCGATGGCGAGCCTGCCTTTGATGGGTTGGACGGGACTTGCGCCGTGGGGAGTCTTGCTGCTTCTGACGCTGGCGGCGACGCGTTTTCGTGTCTCTGTGACGAATGCAGACGGGGTCAGCCAGAGTCAGAAGTCTGTCGCCGACGCCTTTATATTTCTGGCCGCGATGATGTATGCGGTCGCGCCCGCGCACACGGCTGCGCCGGCGGTCATCCTGGCGGCGGTCGTAGGGCTTATCTCATCGTGTCGCTCGGCGGATCGGCGCATCACCATTTTCTCGACCAGCGCGGCGATCATCTCGACCTCTGCGGCGGCCTCCATCTACGGTCTGATGGTAGAGCGCTTCGTCGATGCTCCGACCACCGCGCAGGGTCTTCCTCTTAATCAACTTCTCCTGCCCCTGTGTGTGCTCGCGTTGGTGCAGTATTTCCTGAGCACGATTGCGACCGCCGCCTTTATCGCCATCGAGAGCGGCAAGATGCGTCTGACGCTTTCGCGCGAAAGCCTTGTCTGGACTTCGGTCACACAAATCGGCGGGGCTGCGTCCGCCGCGCTCTTCTATTCATGGCTGCAATATGGCGGCATCACCTTTATCTTCTTGGGCGCTTTAATCAGCGGGATGGTCTATCTGCTCTATCGCTTTGACGAGCAGCGCGTCGAAGAAGTGCGTCGCGCCGAAGCGGCGAAGAACACGCACATACAGGAGATGGCGATCCTGCACATGAACACCATTGAGTCGCTCGCCATCGCGATTGACGCCAAGGATCAGACGACACACGGACACGTTCGCCGCACACAGATTTATGCGACGGAGATGGGCAAGCTTCTCGGCGTCAACGAAGCCGAGACGCAGGCGTTGCTCGCGGGCGCGCTCCTGCACGACATAGGCAAACTGGCCGTGCCCGAATACATTCTCAACAAGCCTGGCAAGCTCACCGAATCCGAGTTTGCCAAGATGAAGATTCACACGACCGTGGGCGGCGACATTCTCAAGCGCGTCGGCTTTCCTTACCCTGTCGAAGACATCGTTCGCTATCACCACGAGAAGTGGGACGGCACGGGCTATCCCAAAGGTCTCAAGGGCAACGCGATTCCGCTGGTGGCGCGCATTATCTCGGTCGTAGATTTTTACGACGCGACGCGCTGCGACCGCCCCTACCGTAAAGGCATGAAGCGCGAGGATTCTCTCGGCCTCTTAAAGAAGATGGCCGGGTCGAGCTTTGACCCGCGCATCGTGGACATGTTCGTCTCGCACGTCGAAGAGTTGGACAACATGATCGACGCGCAGGATATTCAAGAACAGGTCGCTTCAGAGTCTGATGAAATGAATAACGGAGCCGGGCCCGACGCCGGGCTGGCTTCGGACATCATGGGATCGCCGAGCGACGATGCAGGCTTCCGCTCAATCACAGAAGCGCAGCGCGAGGTCTTCGCCCTGCACGAGATCGCGCAGACCATAGGCTCTTCGCTTAACCTGACCGATACCGTCACGCTCGTCTCGAATAAGCTGCGCGCCATCGTGCCCTTCGACACGTGCATTATCTTCCTCGTGGACGAAAAGACTGGGAAAGCGCATGCCGCGCATGTGGCGGGCGAGCACGTACAGATTTTCGCGCGCCGCCGTATGAATATCGGCGACGGCATCACTGGTTGGGTGATCGCCAACGCCCGCTCGATGTGTAACGCCACGCCGGAGCTTGATCTGGTCGGCGTGCCCGAAGAGGTCGTCAAGGAGATCAAGGGCGTGCTGGTCTCGCCGCTGATTCGCGAGGACGGCGCGTTCGGCGCGATCACGCTCTACTCCAACAGCATCAGGTCCTATACGACAGAGCACGTGCGGCTTCTGGAATCCGTCTCGCAGCACGCCTCGTCTGCTCTGAACAACGCACTGACATTTGAGAAGACCAAAGAGAGCGCGCTGACAGACCCGCTGACGGATTTGCCGAACGCGCGTGCCTTCTACATGATGCTCGAACAACGGCTCGCCGAATGTCAGCGCATGAACCGCGAGTCTCTGGTCGTCATCAGCATGGACGTTGACGACTTTAAGAAGATCAACGACCTCTACGGTCACGCGATAGGCGACCGCGTTCTGACAAGCATCGCCGGAGTAATAAAGAAAGAGTTGCGGCAGATGGACATTCTAACGCGCTACGCGGGCGACGAGTTTGTCACCATTATGCCGATGGCATCGGCGACGATGGCCCAGATGGTCATGGAGCGTATACGCGCAGCCGTCGAGGCACAGAAGTTCGCAGTTCGTACGGGCAAGACCGTAGACATAGGCGTCAGCATGGGCTTCTCCTGCTTCCCCGCCGACGGCGAAACGACCGAACAGCTTTTGACCACTGCGGCTCGCAATATGCAGCGTGACAAGCACGCGCGTAAAGTTCTCCCGACGCTCGCCGCCGCACCCACCGCATCATCTATCGACAGCTTCAGATAATCTACAAGCGTTAATTAAGCCAGTCTGAAAGACCACGTTGCTTCGGCCGAAGCGACGTGGTCTTTCGCTTTTTGTAAGCAGGCGCTTTTGCACGCCGCAAGCTTTCTCGCGTATAATCCGGCACATCAGAATCGGGCTTTAACAGCACTATTTTCATGCTCGTCCACGGCGCGGACGTGTCGTTTCAGCGAGAGCGGGCGCGATCCCTTTGGAAGCGGACGGCGAAAGAATAATCTTATGAACAAACAAGCAACCCAAGCGAAATCCGGCAGACAGCCCAAGCAGTCCGGCGCGGCTGGCGTTATCGAAACGGAAGAGCAAGCGGAAGCCAGCCCGGAAGTTCTGGCCAAAGAGCATGAACAGCGTAAAGAGGAACAGAAGAATCAGATCGAAGAGGTAGACCGCGACACTCTGCTCAAACTGCTCTACCAGATGATTCTGATCCGCCGCTTTGAGGAAAAGAGCGCCGAAGCCTACAGCCTGGGTAAGATCGGCGGCTTCTGCCATCTTTACATAGGCCAGGAGGCAGTCGCCGTGGGCGCGCTCTCTGCACTGCGCCCGGACGATTACGTGCTGACCAGTTATCGCGAGCACGGGCACGCCCTCGCCAAGGGGCTGTCTGCGGACGAAGTCATGGCGGAGCTGTACGGAAAAGCGGGCGGCTGTTCTGCTGGCAAAGGCGGCTCTATGCACATGTTCGATGCAGATGTAAATTTCCTGGGCGGGCACGGCATCGTCGGCGGGCAGATACCGCTCGCCACGGGCGTCGCTTTCGGCACGAAGTACAAGGGCACAGATCAGGTGACGCTCTGCTTTTTCGGCGAGGCGGCTGTCAATCAGGGAGCTTTTCACGAATCGCTGAACATGGCGCAGTTGTGGAAGATTCCCTGCATCTATATTTGCGAGAACAATCAATACGGCATGGGCACATCGCTTGAGCGCGCCATGTCTTTGCAGGATGTCTCGCAGAAGGCCTGCGCTTACGAGATGGCCGGAGAGTTCGTCGACGGGATGGACGTGCTCGCGGTGCGCGCCGCCGTCGAGCGCGCCGTCGGGCGCGGGCGCAAAGATTACCTGCCGACGCTCCTTGAAGTTCGCACTTACCGCTTTATGGGCCATTCGATGAGCGACCCCGGCAACTATCGCACGCGCGCCGAAATCGAAAAACATCAGGAGCGCGACCCCATCAAGCTCTTTACCGCGAGCCTGAAGGAAAAGGGCGTGCTCGACGACAAGGGTCTCGAAGAGATTGAAAACAAAGTGCGCGAAGAGGTCGAGCACGCCACCCGCTTCGCCGAAGAGAGCCCTGAGCCCGCTCCCGAAGAACTTTACACAGACGTTTATGCAAAGCAGTGACGAGTGGCAAGTGACGAGTGACAAGCTGATGTCTTGTTCTTACTCGTCACTCGTCACTCGCCACTTGTCACTGAGGTACATATGGCCGTGATGACGATGCGCGAGGCGCTCAACCAGGCTTTACGCGAGGAGTTGGCGCGCGATAAGAATGTTTTCCTGATGGGCGAAGAGGTCGCTGCCTATCAGGGAGCGTACAAAGTTACAAAGGGACTGCTGGAAGAGTTCGGAGATAAGCGTGTCATAGATACGCCGATCACAGAGCTTGGCTTCGCTGGCCTCGGCGTGGGCGCGGCGATGGTGGGCCTGCGTCCCATCATAGAGTTTATGACCTTCAACTTTTCGATCCTCGCTACAGACCAGATCATCAACTCCGCCGCCAAGATGCTTTATATGTCGGGCGGCCAGTTCAAAATCCCCATCGTCTTTCGCGGCCCGGGCGGCAGCGCCTATCAGGTCTCTTCGCAGCATTCACAGGCGCTCGAATCATGGTTCGCCTATTTTCCCGGTCTCAAAGTGGTCATGCCCTCGACGCCTGCCGATGCCAAGGGACTCTTGAAGTCTTCGATTCGCGATGACAACCCCGTCGTCTTTATTGAGCAGGAGAGAATGTACGGCAACAAGGGAGAAGTTCCTGAAGACGAGGATTTCACTATTCCGCTCGGCGTCGCGGAGGTCAAGCGCGAGGGGAAGGACGCGACCATCGTTGCCAGGTCTCTGATGGTTCCCGTCGCTTTAAAGGCCGCCGAAGAACTGGAAAAGCAGGGCGTCTCTTGCGAAGTGATCGACCCGCGCACGATTCGCCCGCTCGATATTGAAACGATTATCACGTCCGTCAAGAAAACCAATCGCGTGGTCGTGGCCGAAGAATCGCATCCGTTCTGCGGAGTGGGCGCGGAAATCAGCGCAGAGATCAACGAGCGCGCATTTGATTATTTGGACGCGCCTGTGCGCCGCATCTCCGGCGCGGACGTGCCCATGCCTTACGCGAAGAATCTGGAAAAGATGGCGATCCCGGGCGTCGAGCAACTCGTCGCAGCAGTACGCGAAGTCGCATATCTTGAATAATAGATGATGAAAGCTCATCCATGTGGGACAAGTCCCTTTAGCTTTCCTTTCATCATTGACTGTTCTTAAAGGATAAAACGAATGGCAACGCAGGTGGTCATGCCCAAGCTCTCCCCTACGATGGAGGAGGGACAACTTTCCCGGTGGCTCAAAAAAGAGGGCGACCAGGTCTCCGTCGGCGAGCCGATTGCCGAAGTCGATACGGACAAGGCGACGATGGAGATGCAGGCGCTCAGTTCCGGCGTGCTCCGAAAGATTCTGATCCAGGAGGGCGAGAGCGCTCCGCTCGGCCAGATCATTGCCATCATCGGCACACCCGATGAAGACATCTCCGATCTTCTCAGCAAAGCCGAATCGCCGGCCGAGACGGCCCAGACCAAAGAGCGCATCGAAGAGTCAGTTGAAAGCGGTCAGGACGGCGCGCAAAAAGAGCTGGCCGCAGTCGTGCCCGACGGAGCGCGCACGCAGGCGACCGTTCAGGGCGAGCCGATCAAGGGCGATGTCGCGGGCACTTCATCTTCCGAATCTTCACAACAGGCAGCACCCGCCAGCGCAAAGCCTTCAACATCGGGTAACGGCGCTGGGAAAGCTACTGAGTCCGGTCAACAAACGGGCGAGCGCCTGATCGTCTCGCCGCTGGCAGCGCGAATGGCTGCGGAAGCTGGCATCAACCTGCGCTCCGTCACGGGCAGCGGCCCCGGCGGGCGTATCATCAAGCGCGATATTGAAGCGGCCATGAGTTCCGGCAAGCAGCCCACGGCAGCAGAGCAGCAGGAGGAAGCCGCGCCCTCAGCGCCGCAGCGCCATCTGCGAGCCGTCGAAGCAGGTTCACAATCCTCTCGTCAGATTTCATTGGAAGGCCCGCCACCCTATCGCGACGAGCCTATGAGCGTCATGCGCCAAACAATAGCGCGCCGCCTTGTAACATCCATCGGCCCTGTGCCCCATTTCTTTTTGACGACGGAGATTGAGATGGACAGGGCCGCAGAGGTTCGTCGCTCTATCAACGAGAGCGATCCTGAATTGAAGGTCAGCATCAATGACCTGATCGTCAAGGTGGCTGCCGCCAGTCTGATGCAGCACCCGCAGGTCAACGCCTCCTTCCATGACAAGGTGATACGCTATTACGAGCGCGCGGACATAGGCGTCGCGGTTGCCATCGAAGACGGCTTGATCACGCCCGTCGTGCGCGCGGCTGATCGCAAGCCCATCGGCGAGATCGCAGCGGAGGTGCGAGAGATGGCCGGGCGGGCACGCTCGCGAAAATTACAGCCGGAAGAGTACACGGGCGCGACCTTCTCAATCAGCAATCTTGGCATGATGGGCATAGACGAATTCACGGCCGTCATCAATCCTCCGGAGGCTGCCATTCTCGCCGTCGGCGCGATGACGCCAAAGCCCGTCGTGCGCGAAGGCGAAGTTGTGGTGCGACAAATCATGCGCGTCACAATGTCCTGTGACCATCGCGTCATCGACGGTGCGACCGGCGCAAGGTTTTTACAGACCTTCAAAAAGCTTCTCGAAAATCCGTTTCTTCTTCTAGCCTGAGCATGAGGGGGCAGCGCTCAGGCGCTACTGACTATAGACTAACGAAGCCCTGGATGGATCGTGAGCGACATCACGATCCATTTTCTGCTTTAGATAGACGGACAGAGATGATATTCAGAGTGAGCATCATTGCCGGATGGCCCGGCAAGGGACGTAATGAGTAAAGGGGCTGGCGCGACTGGGCGCGGCGGCGCAGGCCCGCATTTTGCGCTGATCGCTGTCCAGTTACTTTTCGGCACGTGGCCGATTGTCGGTAAGATCGCCTTGCGGACGCTGCCTAGCACCGGACTGGTCGCCTTTCGCGTCGGCGGCGCAACTATCGCTTTCCTTATCCTGCAACGAACATTCGGTCGTCAGCAAACCATCAAACGAAGCGATTATGCACGGCTCGCGCTCTACAGCCTGCTCGGCGTGGTGCTCAATCAACTACTCTTCGTCAAAGGGCTCTCGCTGACATCTTCTGTGATCAATGCGACGCTGCTTGGCACGGCGATTCCGGTCTTTACACTGCTGGTTAGTATTACGCTCGGCTACGACCGCGTCTCTTTTCGCAAAGCCTTCGGCATACTGCTGGCGGCGGGTGGAGTCGTCTACTTGGTTGATCCGACGGGCGCGGATTTTTCCAGCGGGAAGACCTTGGGCAATCTATTGCTGGTCGCCAATTCCCTCTCATATGGCGCGTACATCGCCATCTCGAAAGACATTCTCAAACGCTACGGCGCGCTCACGGTCATCACATGGATTTTCGTCTTCGGCAGCCTGATTACAGTGCCCGTCGGCATCTACAGTCTCTCCGATACGCATTTGGAAACGGCGGGCGCGGGCGCTTGGATTGCGGTATTGTATATCATCCTCGCTCCGACGGTCGGCGCGTATTATCTGAACGCATGGGCGCTGGCGCGCGTAGAGCCTAGCACTGTGGCGGTCTATATTTATCTTCAGCCGCTGATCGCGTTCGCGCTCGCGCCTCTGATCTTAGGCGAGAGCTGGAATTCGCGTACGTGGATCGCTTCGCTGTTGATCTTTGCGGGGGTTGCGGTCGTCACCTGGCGCGCTCGCGCTCCCTTCATCGAAGAAATCTCGGAGCATCCGGACGCGCTGGGCCATTGAATACGGCGTCGCATTAACTGATAATTTCTTCTACACCATGGCGATGACCGATCAGACGAACAGGCACGCTCACGCGGCGCATGAAGAAGCAGCGAAGACTGCGGCTGCGCGCCTTTCGATGTTCGCGGCGGCGTTTCTGATCGTGCTCAAGACCGCGACGGGCTTTATGACTGGCTCGATCAGCGTCTGGGCATCGATGCTGGATTCGGCGATGGACATCTTCGCCTCGACGATTAATCTGATAGCGGTGCGCGCCGCCGCCCGTCCGGCAGATGAGGATCACGCCTATGGTCACGGCAAAGCAGAATCGCTCGCGGGTCTTTTTCAAGCGCTGGTCATCGCGGCTTCCGGCGCTTTCCTGATCTGGGAAGCGATACGCCGCCTGATCACTCCGCACCAGACAAGCTCTGAAGGCTTAGGCATCCTCACGATGCTCGTCGCCATCGCGGTCAGTATCTTTCTGGTGCGAAGACTTAGGCGCGTCGCGCGCGAGACGGAATCGCTGGCCCTTCGCTCAGACGCCATACACTACGCATCAGACATCTTTACTAACTCGGGCGCGCTCCTGGCGCTGCTGATCGTCGTCGTAACCGGCTGGCAGATGGCAGACCCGCTGATCTCGATTATGATCGCGGTCTATATTCTCTATTCTGCGGTCGGCGTCGGGCACGAGTCGATGGACGTTTTGATGGACAGACGGCTACCCGCTGACATTGACGAGCGCATCACTGAGATCGTCAGCAAATTTCGCGACCGTGGCGTGCTGGGCTTTCACGATCTGCGTACACGCCGCTCAGGCTCGCAGAAATTTATAGACCTGCACTTGGAGGTCGAACGCGACCAGCGATTGCAGGAGGCGCACGACATCACAGTGCAGGTGCTGCGCGCCATCGAGCGAGAGATACCACGCTCGCGCGTACACATCCACACCGATCCGGGATAAGAACTGATTTTCAGTTTGAGATAAACGGACTGGCGGGATGTCTCTTTGAAATGCTAAGGGTTTATGATGCGTTCAAGGCTTGTCGCTTGATTCTTTATCAACCGGCTGTTCACGCGCTCTTGACCACACGCACGGTCTTTTCCTTCTCGGCCATCCATCGCAATTCGTAGAGTTTCATCATAGCCTCGACGGGAGAGAGCGCGTCCAGGTCAAGGCTCGCGAGCGCCTGCGCAATCTTTGTTTCCTGTGAGGAAGCATGAGGAGTGCTTCCAAGTCCTGCTGCTGAGCCGCCTTTGCTGACACCGCCTGTTGCCGCATCGGCCTGAGTTTCGTACTCGCTTAAAAGCTCTTCTGCGCGGCGTACGACGGGACGCGGCAGTCCCGCGAGCTTGGCCGCATAGACGCCGTAGCTCTTTAAGGCCACGCCGGGACTGATCTTGTAAAGGAAGACCAGCTCCGTTCCCTCCTCCGCGATCTCGACGTGCAAGTTACGCAGGCGTGGCAGCAGTCGCGCTAATTCCGTCAATTCATGGTAATGCGTCGCAAAGAGCGTCTTGGAGTGAATCTGCGGATGATTATGTATATATTCGAGCACGGCGCGCGCCACGGCCAGGCCGTCGTAGGTGGATGTTCCACGGCCAAGCTCGTCCAGAAGAATAAGAGAGCGCGGGCTCGCGTGATGCAGAATCTGCGCCGTCTCCGTCATCTCCGTCATAAAGGTCGATTCGCCGCTGCCGATCCGGTCGTAGAGACCTATGCGCGTAAAGATACGATCACACAGGCCCACAGTCGCTTCACGCGCAGGAACGAACGAGCCCGTCTGGGCCAACAAGACGATCAAAGCCGTCTGGCGCAGGTAGGTCGATTTGCCCGACATATTCGGGCCGGTAATCAGAGCGATCTGCGGCGCGCCGTCAGTACCAAGCTCAAGATCATTGGCGACGAAAGTGCCCTCCTCGACAGACCTTTCGAGCACTGGATGGCGGCCACCTTTAATCACCAGCTCAGCCGAGTCCAGAATCTTTGGACGAACATAAGAATGTGCCGCGCCTACTTCACTGAAAGAAGTGATGGCGTCCAGATAAGCCAGACTCGATGCGACAGCGAGCAGCTCCTGACGATTCCTGCTGACTTCGGCGCAGACCCGGCGAAACAGGCTCACCTCCAATTCCGCTATGCGCTCCTGCGCATTGACGACCAGGGATTCGTGCTCTTTCAACTCAAGAGTGATAAACCGCTCGGCGTTGGCGAGCGTCTGCTTGCGCGTGTACGTGGCGGGGACTAGATGCAGGTTAGGGCGCGTGACTTCGATAAAGTGTCCGAAGACTTTGTTGTAACCGACGCGCAGGCTTTTGATCCCTGTGCGCGCTCGCTCGCGCTGCTCCATCTCCGCCAGATAAGTCTTGCCATTACGCAGCAGCTCGCGTAGCTGATCCAATTCTGCGGAGTATCCCTGCCGAATAATCCCTGTGTCACGGCTTCGCGGCAGCTCATCCGAGACGGCGTTGCGGATCAGCTTCGTCGTCGATTCACAAAGCGGAAGCGCTGCGAGCAATGTACCAAAGCCCCTGTGTTCCCGCTGCAAGACGGCGCGCACGCGCGGAATCGCTTCGAGACTTTGGGCAAGCGCCAGCACCTCTTGCGCAGAAGCCAGACCGGCGCGCGCACGCGATGACAATCGCTCAAGGTCGTGTATGGATTCCAGGGCGGCGAAAAGCTCGGCTCGATCTTTACCGCGATCAATAAACCATGCGACGTGTTCCTGCCGCCTGACGATCTCCTCTTTATCAAGCAGCGGCTGACGCAGCCAGCGCCGCAGCAGTCTTCCGCCCATCGCCGTGCGCGTGCGATCCATCACCGACAGCAAAGTTGGCCCAGCACCTGCCGCCGCTGTTCCGCTCTCGAAGATTTCAAGACTGCGCAGCGTCTGCGCGTCCAGCATCATAAAACCTTCTGTGTGGTAACTGGCGAGGCGCATCAGTGACGATGCGGCTTCGGTCTGCGTATCGCGCAGGTAAGCGATCAGCGCTCCGGCGGCGGATGCGGCCAAAGACCAGCGGATCAAGCCCAGCGGCACGAGCGAGCGCGTCTGGAAATGATCGAGCAGGGTGCGGCGCGCCGCCGCGAACTCGAAATAGCGTTCGTCGAAACGCGTGATAAAGCCCGGAAGCTGTGCGCTCGTGGCTTCCGCAGTTCTCGCGGGGATGAGCACTTCGGCGGGCGCGATGCGTTGCAGCTCTGTGATGGCAGCGGCGCTTTCAAGCTCTGTCGCGGCGAACTCGCCCGTCGTCACATCTGCATAAGCTAATCCTGCGCGATTGCCGTCCGTGCAGTAAGCCGCCAGAAAGTTGTTCGCTTTACTGTGCAGCAGTCCCGGCTCTATGACCGTGCCGGGCGTGACGATTCTGACCACGTCGCGCTCGATCAGCCCGCGTCCCGCTGCGCCTTTGACCGGCGTGGCAGAGAGTTGTTCACAGATGGCGACGCGATGGCCGCGACCGATGAGAGTTGCAAGATGACGTTCAAGGCTATGGTAGGGCACGCCCGCCAGCGGCACGCGCACATTCTTGCCCATAGGCTTTGAGGTCAGCACTATGTCCAGCTCGCGCGCGACAAGGCGTGCGTCGTCGTCGAAGGTCTCGTAGAAATCGCCTATGCGAAACAGCAGGATAGCGTCGCGGTGGCGTCGCTTGATCTCCAGATACTGTTTATAAAGAGGCGTTGTTGTGCTGGTGTTGGCCGTCATTACTCGAAGATTTCCGCGAGCAGGTCTTCGACAGAGGTGAGCGCGCGGTGAAGCTTTTGCAATTGCTCGAAACTCATGATCGCCGTGACGCGACCGATCTCGTGAAAAGCGCCCGTGCGCGCCTGGCTCATCTGTTTCTGCGCGCGCACAGTATCGCGCTCGCTCGTGACGATCAAAAACGGTTTGGAGCGCTGCGTCTCATAGGCGCGTTTTAACTTGGCGAGCGCGGCGTCGATGTTCCCTTTACGCTGAACCTCGAAAACATGACTGAGGCGCGGGCTCAGCTCGTTGGCACGCCAGACGACATCGTAATACTCAAACTCGCTCTCGGCGTGATAGCCTAGCACGCGGCCCACGTCAAGAAGCATTTGCTGCGCATCGGTGTGCGACAATTCCGCCGCCGAGACTGTATCTTGAGTTGGCCCATCGGAGAGGGAGAATTGCAGGCCCTCCGCGCTCGCCCGCTGCCGCCCGGCGGCCGTCACAGTCCAATGGCCGTGCCGTCTTTCGAGCTGCCGTTTTTCCGAGAGCATGCGCCCTGCCCGCTGCACCAGCTTGCGCCACTGCTCGCGGTGTCCATTGCTCAGCGCATGAACCTCATCGGTCGCCAGTTGAGGGAAATAACCGACCAGCCGCTCGTAAAGAAAACGCACGTCCTCTGCCCCGCCCGTGGCGACGAGTTCTTGTAGAATCGGAAGCTCGATCCGTGCGACGCCCGGATATGCCATCGCCAGTATTTAGTGTGTCGAGGTCAGAATATTTAAGCTGGAAGACGGACGCTTCTTCCGCCAGTAAAGTTACAGGAGAACGATGGTGTCAAGCAAGCGAAACAAGCAACTATTGCAATTTTTGAATTCCGGCATGTAAATGTAAAGGTAATTAGGGAGAAAAGTAACCAGAGGCGTAAGCTAAGTGCCAATGGTTACAGTCAAATCGAGCCATTTTAGTTGTGCGGCCAACTTTTCCAGAGGTCGAAAGTGTGTTTTCTGTGGCTCTTTCAAAGTTTA
>DATLMN010000365.1:0-4076 GCA_035537255.1 Pyrinomonadaceae bacterium
TAACGAGCGCGTCGTCCGCGCACGGCGCTGTCTCTATGCTGTAACCCATACGCGCGACGAGCTTGCTAAGCAGCAGGAGTATCTCCGGTACATCGTCTACGATCAGAATACGCTGGTGCTCTTCACCTGCGACGGGCTTGCTCGCGGGCAAAATGATCGAATAGGTTGTGCCCAGAGAGACCTGGCTGCGTACAGAGACATTGCCGCCATGCGCCGCGGCTATGCGCTTGGCAATCGCCAGGCCGACGCCGCGCACGACGTTCGTGCGTTGATCCTTCGCCTGCCAGAAAGCATCGAACACGAACGGCACTTCTTCCGCCGGGATGCCTTTGCCCGTGTCCGACACGTTGATGACGACCAGTCGTCGGCCTTCGTCGCCGACGCGCGTGCCCGTAATCGTCTGTGCCTCTATCTGTATGATGCCGCCGTCCGGCGTGGCATCGAGCGCCACCGTCAGGATATGACACAGCGCCCGCCGCGCCTGCCTGACATCCACCTGCATCATGAGCATGCTCGTACCGACGTTGACGTTAAGCTCTACGCCGCGCAGCGCAGCCTCGCCGCGCAGTGGCTCTGCCACCTCTTCGAGCAGGCCCGTGACGTTGACGTCCTCCAGCCTGAGCGCGAGCGGCCTGTCCTGCTGCTGCGCGACCTCCAGATGATCGTCCAGGAGGCGACGCATACGGTCGCCGTTCTCTAAGGCAGAGCCAAGTAGCTGACGATCCTCCATATCGAAGGGCTCGCGCGCCTGTAGCTTGGACTCGAAGAGTTCCAGCACCCCGAGCATGCTCGTCAGTGGAAAACGTATGTCGCGCACGAGCGTATTGACGAAACCGCTTTTGAGCCGCGTGATCTCGCGCTCTGTCTCCGTGATGATCTCCATGCGCTCGCGAAGCAGCAGAGCCTGCGCGACCGCCGCGACGTGATCGGCCAAGCCTGCGACTCTTTCAACGTCCTCGTTCGTGTAGGCATCTGGCTGAAGGCTCGCAAAGCAGAGCAGGCCGAAGCATCTGCCGCCAAAGATGAGGGGCAGCGCGAGCGCAGACTGTGCCTCGCCGCCCAAGGCGCTTTTTGCGCCGTCCTTTAGCTCGACCGCTTCGATCAATCTGGCAGCGCCGTTGCTTAAAACCTCCGCGAGGAACTGGTCGCCCTCGCCGTGCACAAACGGAGTCGTCATCGGGCTAGCAATCTTGCCTGCACGCTCTGCGCGCCAGGTGCGTATACCTGTTCCGTCTGACGCGGGCAGAACCAGACTGCAAAAATCGAAGGGGATGAGCGTGGGCGACCGTTCGGCCGCGAGCGCCTGAAGGATTTCCTGCGGAGAGTGCGCGGCGTTGATGCGCGCCATCGCCGTCAAGGGGGCGGCGGCGCGCGCACTCGCGTCTTGATTCTGTACGAAGACAGAGTCGTGCTCAATCATTTGTTTGTTAGAACTCCAGCGGCGTGTGTTACGAGGAGAGTTTGTTAAAGCGGCGACGGCAATCGCACTTCCGTCTTAAACGAAGTTTATACGGGTTGGCCTCTAATGGCAAGCGGATTTTTCTAAGGCTGGGGATAAAAAGCGGCGGCTGACGTAAAAGCGGCTTCAGGCGGCTAGGTTGATGCGCGCCAGCAGGTTTGCGTATCTGGGGGCCAGGCGCAGGCTATCTAGCATGGGGTCGAACTTGAGGTGGATGAGCCAGGCGCATGGATTCATCGGCGCGCCAGCCGTTGATAGCGTCACGCTGGCCGTACATGATGGCCGTCAAAAGCGGCGTTCGTCCAGACTCGCTGGCGAGATTCGGGTCAGCGCCTCTGCCGAGCAGCATCATCGGCAGCAGGTAATTTTCCTCTGTGGTGGTTGCCGCGAAAAGTGCCGTTCGATTGGATTGATCGCGGGCGTTGATGTCTAAGCCCGCCGCAAGATATAGCTCGACTATCTTTTGTTTTCCGTCCAGCGCCGCGTCAATAAAACCGGCGATGGTCTCGCGCTTCTTCCTTCGCTCTTGAGGTCAAAGATAAGCCTGCGCCGCGCAAGCTCCGCGCGTGCGACTTCCGCCGTCTGCGCGCGAAGACTCGTCGCCGTCAAGGCTGAGTGAAGCAGCGCAAGCAAGATTGGGCGCGACAGTTTGAGCATCGGAAGTCCCGTTGTCAGTACACGCGAGGACAACACTGCCGTGCGATTGAAAGGAGCGTCTCTTAGGAGCTAATGTTTCAGCCAGCCGAAGAGCCCGTGCACGACCGTTTCGCGGTTCTCTTCGTAGATGGCTTTGGTGAGTGGGATTGACATCGGGCAGACCTTGACGCAGTTCTGCGCGTTGCCGCAGTTGGTGATGCCGTCCTCCTGCATAATGCCTTCGAGCCTTGCGTCGCGCGTCATCTCGCCACTGGGGTGCATGTTCATCAAACGCACCTGCGCGATGGCCTGCGGGCCGATGTATTGATCGCCCTCGTACTGCGGGCATGCTTCCAGACAACAACCGCAGGTCATGCAGCGTGAATAAGCGTAGCGCTCGGACACTTCGTCCTGGCTCATTCTAGGGCCTGGGCCAAGATCGTATGAGCCGTCTATCTCTATCCACGCATGTACGCGCTTGAGATGATCGAACATGGCGTGGCGATCAACGATCAGGTCGCGGACGTTCGGGAACTTGCTCATCGGCTCAAGCGTGATCGGTTGATCCAGTTGGTCTACCAGCGCGGAGCAGGATTGACGCACGCGACCGTTGATGATCATCGTGCAGATGCCGCAGACCTGTTCCAGACAGTTCATATTCCAGACGGGAGGCGTCGTCTGCTTGCCCTCTTTGGTAACGGGATTTTTTTGAATCTCCATCAGGCACGAAATGATGTTGAGGTTCGGGCGGTACGGTATCTCGAACGTCTCCCAGTATTGCGGCGAGTCAGGTTTTTCGCGACGGCGTATGCGTATCACGACAGACTTCGGCGCAGGTCGCCGCGCAACCTCTTTCCCTTTAGCTTCAGCGTGCTGTGTGTTGGCGCTCATAGCTTGTCGGATTTCCCCCCTGCATCCTCGATTGATTTGCCCTGCTCGCGGCGTGTCTCGGCCTCGCCATGATTGACATCGCGAACCTCTTCCTTGTTCTGGCTCCAAATCGCAGGGCCCGTCAAATCTTTAGGCTTCTGCTCCCACCCTTCCGCAGGAACCTGCGGCGCGCCTTCTTTCGGAGGCAGTGCGGAAGCGCTCGCGCTTCCCGCCACCGCTGCGGTCTGCTTCTCCTGCTTGCCCTTGCTGTAGTCGCGCTTGCGCGGAGTGATCAGAGAAATATCGACCGCCTCGTAAGAGATGACGGGGCCTTCGCCAGAATACTCCGCGATGGTGGTTTTAAGAAAATTCTCGTCGTCGCGATTGGGAAAGTCCGGCTTGTAGTGAGCGCCGCGCGATTCGTTACGGTTCAAAGCGCCGAGCGTAATAACGCGCGCCAGTTCCAGCATGTTCTTCAGATGGCGCGCGTGCGGCAGTGCCATCGTCGCCCACAGGTTCGAGTCGTTGATGGAGATTCGCTGGTAGCGCTCCATCAGCTCAAGCAGTTTGTGGTCGGTCGCCTGCAACTTATCGTTATAGCGCACGACAGTGACGTTGTCTGTCATCCACTTGCCCATCTCTTCGTGCAGCTTGTACTGATTTTCCGCGCCCGACTGCTTGATGAGATTGTCGTTGATCTCTTCCTGTCGCTTCAGCTCCTGCTCATAAATCTTTGAGCCGTCCTCGCCGTTGCGCTCGACGTTTTTGGCGAACTCGATGGCGGCGGGCGCGGCGACGAAACCGCCGTAGACGCAACTGACCAGCGAGTTCGCGCCCAGGCGATTCGCGCCGTGAATCGAATAATCGCACTCGCCAGCGGCCAGGAGTCCGGGAATGTTCGTGTGCTGATTAAAATCTACCCACAGGCCGCCCATAGAATAATGCACGCCCGGAAATATTCGCATGGGCACATGGCGCGGGTCGTCGCCGACGAACATCTCGTAAATTTCAAGAATCGCGCCGAGCTTGCGATCAAGAGTTTCCGCCGGGATGTGCGAGAGGTCTAGATAGACCTGATTCTCTCCGCCGATGCCCAGCCCGTCCAGACAGA
>DATLMN010000366.1:0-7370 GCA_035537255.1 Pyrinomonadaceae bacterium
TCTCCTGCTCGTTGATGCTGAGACGGCCAATCGCCCACGCGGGCGGATACAGTCTCATGGATTCAGCGAGCACCATCTCCGTATAGCGCAACTGCGGAAAGTCCGCGAAGGTCGGTGGCCGCCCATCGGTGAGCACACTACCGATCTCCTCATGAAGTTTCGCTTCGACCTCAGGGTGCTCAGAGAGTAGATACCACGTCCAGGTCATTGCGTTCGCGGTCGTCTCGTGACCCGCTAGAAAGATCGTCAAAGCTTCGTCGCGCACCTGACGGTCTGTCATGCCTGCGCCGTCGCCCTCCTCGTCGCGCGCGTCCAGAAGCATCGACAGCAGATCGCCACGATCTTTGCCGCTGCGCCGTCTCTCCTCGATCATTCGATAGATGGTCGTATCGAGCCGCTCCTTCGCACGTTGAAAGCGGCGATTCTGCGGGAGCGGAAGTTTTTCCAGAAGCTCTGAAAAGGGGAGCATCATCGCGTTAAAGAGATGGACGAGCGAGGTCATCGCTTTTCTGATCTCGTCAGCTTCCTCTTCGACATCCGCATCGAAAAGGGTCTTTCCGACTATGCCTAGCGTCAAGCGCATCATCTCGTGCGCGATGTCAAGAGTCTCTCCGTCGCGCCAGCCGTCGCGCATACGCACGGCATAGTCGCTCATCACCGCGCCGTAATCCGCCATGCGCTGACGATGAAAAGCCGGTTGCGCAAGACGGCGCTGGCGACGATGAAAATCGCCCTCGCTGGTCAAAAGTCCTTCGCCCAGCAGTCGCTTCGATCTTTGCAGCGCGCGGCCTTTCGTAAAATTCTGCTGGTGCGTGAGCAGCACTTCGCGTACGTAGTCCGGGTGATTGAGAAAGAAGACATCCTGCGGGCCCATCCTGAAATAGGAGATGTCTCCGTATTCGCGCGCCATCCGACTTATAAAATTGATGGGGTTACGGCGAAAGGCTATGAAATGAGTGCCCAGGAAGTTTCGTTTCGGGCCGGGGGGAAGCTGGGGGGTCATAACTTTAAAGCTCCTCTATACTGGACTGGCGTTCGGTGCGCGCGCGTGGCCGATTCAGAAAGACGCGCCTATTTTTTCACCGACCGCCGGACGAGGTCAAATACTTGGGCGAGGTTAAAAGCTCAAATATGATGCCGCCGCAAACCGGTTCGTTGTTGCATGAACACTTAGAGGAGCACACACTTGCCCTGCCACGCCCCCCTGTGTTAGTGATTTAAGTAAGTTAAAGAAGTCCGCCCCGAGGGCGTTTAAATCCGGGATTAAAGGGTAAAGCAATTGTCTTTAGAGTTTGCCGTCGAATATCCATGTCAGCTTCGCGAGCGCTATACGGAAGAGCACCTGCGCGCGTGGGGACGCCTCAGTAATATACACACACGCCTGACGACGGGCGATAGGGCCGCGCCCACACCCGACAAGGTGCGCTTTATCGAAGATGCGCGCACGGAGATTGAGCAGGTGCAGACTCAGACCTCTCTGTGCAGGACGTGCCCGGCCTGTCTGCCTTTGGAGGGCGCGAGCGAAGGCGAAGCGGTCGGCTGCCTTGGCCGTATCAGCTACCCAATAGAAGCGCAGTTTGAAAAGTTCTTAGCAGACCGCGTGCAGCTCGCACTCGATACGCTTAACACCGAAGACCAACCCAGATTGCTGCGCATCCTGGTCGATGCGGAGTCTCCCTTCGACGGCGAAAGGACAAAAGATTTGCGGCGCGTCACGACCGCGCAGGGGCTCAGGTTTTTCGAGCTTCGTCTGCCCATACAGTTCACGCGCGAGGCAGCGCACCTGACCACGGATAATCTGTTCGACATGCTCGCGGGGTTCAAGTCGGAGACCTCTCGGCAGACCACCTACACGTGCGAGTTTCCTTTTACGGCGACGGGCGATTACTACGATTTCCTGGACTTCGCGCTGCGCAACGACATCACTGCGGGAGAGCGCGAGCGCCTCAACACGCGCAGCCGCAACTACGGGCAATTCCTGCGCCTGCTCGCAGCCTTTGAACGCGCCGAAGCACTGCACACGCGCGTCCTGGTAGATTAAGAAAGCTTTCAAGTCAGTACCGCCTGCTTAAGCCGAGCGGGTTGTAGCGTCACCATCACCCGCGCGGCTTAAGCAGGCGGTACTGACTTTATTCGCGGTTCTCTTCGTCTATTTCCCTTAAGGAATCAAGGATCAGATTTGTATTGCTGGCCGTGTTGATCGTGACGGGAAATTCCTGCGCTGATCTCTCGAATTCGAACCCGCCGCTTGTGACCTCTACGATGTGACGAAAGGCTTCGACGCCTTCGGCCTTGCCCATCTCCGCGCCGACGATGCGCCCTTCGTTAAAGAGTATGCGTCCGGCATAAGCATCCCAGGTGATGACGAGCGCACCCGTCAGGCGAGAATTTTCCAGCACCTGCACGATGTCGAAGATACTGATGATCGCGAGGTCTCCGGCCAGCGTCACGCTCGTCGCTTCGCTCGGGAGCGGCTCATGTATCTGTATGCCTGGGCGACGCGCACGCCTGATTGCTTCCAGGCCCGAGGCGATGGAGATACGCGCGTCCAGATGTTTGGCTTCGAGCAGACGATCCTGCGCCCGCTCAAAATCTTCACGCTCGATATAGAGACTGGCCAGGGCCAGGCACTGGCGCGCAGCCTCTTCCGGGTGCTTAACGGCAGTGATCTCGCGCAGCCGCTCACGCAGTTGCAGCGAGCGCGGCCTTCGCTCCAAGGCGCTCCTGAGCGTCACGATGGCTCGCTCCGGCGCTTTGTATTTGAGAAAAAGGTCGGCGTCGAGCAGTGCCGATTCAATCTCGTTGTCCTGTTCCGGATTTCTATAACTGTCGCTCATGTGTCTGATCTGAATTCTGAATTCTGAATGCGGAATGAGAGCGCTAACAGGTCGGGGCAGGCCAGAGTTTAGCACAAACCGTCTGGCGCGCTCATGGCCGTAGGGGCCAAGTGCGCGGTTTTCGCGGCGCGCAAATACCATTTCGTATAGATTGGAAACATGCATCAGTCGGAGAGTTTTTTTGCATCAACGGTGCGGCAAATCTCCGCTCGCGCCCGGGCTTAAACCCATCTCTTAAGTTTTCGCGGCAAACTTTGCTGCGATTACTTTTAATCATTTGACGTAAAAAGCCCTCGTTTTTGATCTCCTTTCTTTCCCGTATCTGCGCTGCTCGTTTGTCCCGTCCGTGAGATGTGGCACAGTAGATGCCAAGGAGAAGCGTGTTCGTCTCACAAAGGTTGTTTTGATCTTGCCCGCGTGAGGATTTCTCGGCCAGAGCAGTCCCCCCCGCATTTTGGTTTTACGAATGGTCTTTGACCGGAGGAGTCTGAAAGCATGTACGACGAAATCACCCTTGAAGCCACGGGGGCAGCAACCATCCGGCTGGTCAACGGGAGTTGGGCAAGTTATCTACAAAAAGTCTTAACCAATTTAAAGACGCTCGGTCATCGCTGCGGGGCAGATGGAACGGAAGCTTTAATCCAGCGTTTCAAAGTGGCGCGCCCTGACACCTTTTATCATAGCGTGCGCGTCTCGCGGCTTTCACGCACGGTGGGCCGCGCCTACGGTTTCGACGATGCGCGCCTGCGGAAACTCTGTTTTACGGCGGTGCTGCACGATGTCGGCAAAATACTCGTGCCCGAAGTCGTCTTGAATCGCCCGCGCAAGCCCACACGCACGGAGCTTTTTATCCTGCACCTGCATCCGACGTTTGGCGCGCTTCTAGCTTCCTATTTCAATCTTCCGGCGGAGCTGCGCATACGCACGCAGCATCACCACGAGCGCTGGGACGGCAAGGGTTATCCGCACCGCCTCGGCGGCGAAGACATTCCGCTGATGGCGCGCATCGTACAGGTGGCGGACACCTACGACGCGATGACCTCGCAGCGTCCGTATCGCCAGCCGCTCTCGCACGAAGCGGCCTCCGTAGAGCTTCGCAAGCACAGCGCGAAACAGTTTGACCCGCGCGTCGTCGAAGCTTTTCTGGATACGTTTCCGGAGAGCGCAGAAGGTGCAGGACGAAAGGTCGAGCTTGCATGACGAACTGGATGCAAAGACGTATCCGACGCTTGCGCGCCAGATTGCACGGCGCAGCGCCCGCTGCCCACAAGCAGAAAGCAGAGCGCGCCGAGCAAGCCAAGCGCCCACGTACTGAGCGACAGAGCAGCCCGAGAAATGCGCGCTCTCGCCAAAGAAACACGAACGGCGAATAGAAAACGCAGACGAATAAAATAAAACCGCAAGCGAGCAGAGAATAAACTTTCTGCTCGCTTGCGGTTTTCAGAAGAAGAATTACGCTCGCCTTAAAAATTCCTGACTGCAATTGAATATAAGGAAGAATGGTTTCGGCTGTAGTCTATGACCACAGCCGGAGGGCATAGCCCGCATCTAAACTTTCCAGACGTTCATTTGCAATCCGCTTCAATTTACCGGAGAGAATGTGTCTCTATATGTGGACATTTTTGATCGGCGTGTCAACGCGAGTAGACATGTTTGATTGCTGACACTATCAAAGCAGGTTGATTCAAAGGACTTGCAAAGCTATTTATCACTGGAATAAAGGTTGCTTACCATTAGTCGTTATTGAAATGAATTGGCAAACACTTCCTCGCTGAAGGAGAATGACAGGCCGATCAGACTGTCTCAACGCAGTTTGCTACACACCACTTAGAATACCGCCTCCGGCCTTTCTTAGCGTCTCCCTGCCAGACTCCACTCATTAATTGCGCTGTGCCGTTCACCGCAGCGTTCTGCTTCAAGGAGAAAAAATGAGCACTAAGAAATCAAAGAGCACTAAGAAAGCTACGAAGAGTACCAGGCAAACTACCAGCCGTGAGGAAGAACCCGTGCAACAGGCGATGCGCGCGGCCCTCGCACAAGCCGAGCAGCCAAACGCCTCCATCTTTTGCCAGAGACTGGATGCGGCCGCCAACGACTTCCTTAACAAGTCTTGTGCGGGGAAACAGTTCGATCAGACGGCCGGCAATTGCAATAACAAGAGCTGTCAAACGGTCGAAGAGCCTAAGATTGAACCGTGCGTACACCTGCGCTGGGGCGATGGGCCGCAAGACCAGCTCGAAACTGAGGACACCGAGATACTCTGCATCACCATCTGCAACCCGTATTCAAATGTGGCGTTGAATGACTTCACGGCGTATATCCTTGTGCTCAACGCGGACGGTACGCCGGTCGCGAACCTGCCCGACGGAACGCCTTCGGTGCTCATCAAACCCAACTTGATGATTTGCTTCGACGACATTCCGCCGTGCGACCCACAGAATCCACGGAAATCATGCGTCTCGCGCGAGGTGGTGTTGCTGACTCGCGGCGCAAAAGTGGGCACATACCTGATAGCGGTTCTCTATTGCTTCCAGGCCTGCTTCACTAAGCTCGGCGCAGGGGTTATTAGGGTGAACTTAGTGGCGAGCTAGAGCAACACAGAAGGTATCAACACCGACGCCTTGAATTTCAAGGACGACACACGACGGCCACACAAAACAGTTACGGGCAGCCAAATCGGCTGCCCGTAATTGTTTGCTTCAATCAGCAGATTCAATCGAAGAAATTGAAAGCTTGATTGTTCCTGACGTTCAGTTCCTATCCGCTCTAAAAATCGAAGCGCACGCCGATGCGTATGGCGCGCGCGCGCAGGGTTCTGGTCGGGACGAGAAAGGTGTCTATAAAATCCTGCCTGGCCGCAGCGGTCGCCGTCGCGCTCAATGCGTCGAAGTTTATAAACTCCGAGCCAAAGCTAAAGACAGTCTTGTTGAGCAGGTTGTCTATCTCGATGACGGGACGCAGACGCATCCGCTCGCCCATGCGAAACTCGCGCGTGATGTTGAGGTCGAGCGTAAAAATCCCCGGCCCCGTACCGGCGTTGCGCGGCAGATTGCCCGTCTGGCCGACGACCGGAACAGAGAAGGCAGTCAGGAGCGCAGGCGGAAGCGGATCGCCCGGATTTCTGAACCTGAGTAAGGAAAGATCGCCCGTAAAGCTCGGACGGTCGTTGCCCACGTCATCCAGATTGCGGTCGTCGCCGCCGAGCGAGATATTGAACGGAGCGCCAGAGGCCAGATGCAGGATCGGCGAGAGACGAAACTTGCCCAGCCACCAGGGCAGATCAAACGTCCCGGAAAAAACGAAGCGATGACGACGGTCAAGCAGACTGCGCGCACGCTCATTGCGAAAGTCTCCGACCCTCACCGCACTAGAAGTATTAACGATGCCGTCGTCTATCAGACGCGAAAGCGTGTAGGCGGCGCGCACGGAATAGCCCAGGCCCTTTTTGTTCTGGCGAAAGCGCTTGCGCAGCTCAAGCGTTAAGCCGTGATAGAAACTGTTGCCGATGGAGGCCAACTGTTCTATCTGCCCGCGAGTCGGGTCCGGCCGCAGATCACGCAGAGCGTCCAGCGATGAATTAAGCACCGTCGTTGAATTGACGCTGTTGAGATTCATCAGCGTGACGGGAATGCCGAACTCGTTAATCGTCGCAATATTATTGGTAGGGTCTGGCGATGCCAGACGAAAACGCACCAGATCGCCCGCCGTCGACGCATCATAAATCGGTCGCGTCCCGCCGGGGACGTTGAGGAAATTTGGAAAGTCGCGCGAAAGAAGATACTGCGTCAGGCTGCTGAAACCGTTCGGCACTCGCGGAGCATTGGCGTTGAATTCACGCCACAGATGTATGCCACGGTTGTAAGTATAGTTCGCTTCAAAGACCAGAGAGCGGCCGATCTCTCGCTCGAATCCAAGGTTGGCCTGATAGCTTTCAGGAATACGTATCGCAGGGTCTAGCCTGCGCGAGAAAGTCGTGTTGAGTGTGCCCGATTGAGCGATTGGCGAATCGGCAGTGAACGCCTGCGGAAAGCGAATATTCGCGGCGATAAAAGCGCGTCGCTCGGCAGTCGTCAGCGTCCTGCCGGTCGTGGGGTTGACCAGATCGTTGGTGTCGAAGAAACGCTGCTGTTGGCCCAAGGTAAAATCGTCTATCGTTCTGAGCAGCGCGCGATTATAAAAGATGCCGCCGCCAAGACGTATCACTGTCTTGCCGGAGCTGAAAGGATCGTAGGCGACGGCCACGCGCGGGCCGAAATTGTTGGTGTCGTCGATGATCGTTTCGCGCTCGTAACGCACCCCGTAGCTCAAGGTCAGGTTCGAGCGCAAGCGCCACTCGTCCTGCACAAAGATGCTCATGTAAGTATTGCGCTGCTGGGACTCTGCCTGAAAGTTCTGGCGAAAGCGGCTCGGCTGGTTGGCCAGAAAATCTGTGACGGAATCGAAGTTGAAAGTCCCTGAAATGTCCGAGAGGTCTATAAAGGTGGAAGTGATGCGCTGAAAATCGCCGCCGAATTTCAGAGAGTGCGAGCCGGC
>DATLMN010000367.1:0-45527 GCA_035537255.1 Pyrinomonadaceae bacterium
CGGCATAAGCGATAGTTGGACAAAAAGCTGTCAGTGATGAGCATGACCTTGAGCGAGGCTTCAGTTCGGTGCGGCTGCGGCTGCGGAAGATTGGCGCTTTCAATCTTAAAAGTATGAGCGAAGCGCGCAGCACCGCCGTCCATGTCGGCTTCCAGGCGAAAGTCCGCCAACTCGCCTGAATGCGGGAGGCTGATCATGCCGGTCAGAGGGCCGCGCCCGCGCGCTAAAACCTCAACGGACAAATGCGGCTCGTCTATTCCCTGCTTGACCTCTCCGAACTCGCGCGGCGAGAAAGAGATTTCCGGCAGGGCTCCACCAATTTCCACCTGCGCGGCGAAGTGAACGACGCCCGCGACGCTCGGGCCCTCTTCACGCACGACGCTCAGGTGCAACAAACCCTGATTGAACTCAGCGGGCATCTCCGGCAGATGAAAGCTCACCTTGATCTTGACTGAGCTGTGCGCGGGCACGGTGAGCTGCGTCTGTTCCGGGACAATCCAGGATACGCTCGGTTCAAGCAGGATGCGTTCGTCCGCCTTGCTCTTGTTGGTCAGCGTCAGCGCCTGCTCGCGGCGCGCGAGGGTGAGCGGCGCGAATAGCCCGCGCTTAGTCAGCAGCACGCGCCGCGCGAAACGCGCATCCGGCAGCATGTAGCCGTCTACGACAAACGCAAACAGATAAGCGCCGTCTGCAATCCCTATACGAGTCTCAAAGCGATCCGCCTGTGTGTGATCCATCACCACGCGTTGCAACTCGCCCTGCGCGGTTGTGCTTGCCTGTGCAGGATTTCGAGCTGCCGACAGTTGTTGGTGTCGGTCTTCCGCAGACTCTAGGTCTTCGTACCAGATTAAGTCCACCTGCTGCGCTGCCGACGCATCGAGCGCGAAAGACTGCTCCTGAAACATGCTCAGGCTGCGCGTCACGCTCTGTGGCTCGACCTCTATACGGGGCTCGCCCTTCGGCGTCTGCTCGGGAGTCTTACTGTCCGCAGTCTTTTGTGCAGCCCCTGCCTGCGTGCGCAGCTTACGCATCAAGCCGGACGGCAACAGGCGCTCCGCCTCCGGCAGTTCCACAGTAGGACTGGTGGCGAGCTGCGGCGGCGCTAACGACGCTGTCCAACCGGCTCGCAGTCCATGCCGCTTCTTTTTCTTTTTTACACCCGGGTTTGGCGCAGCTAAGACCTCGCTCATCTCTACAGGGATAAACTCTACGGCCCCGCGCACCAGCGATGGGTCGTGCAGCCGCGCATGCTCCTGCCGAAACCGCTCGAACTTATTTACGCTGTCGTCCATATATTCTTTGATCAAGCCCCGCACACGTGCGCGAAAAAGTTTCTTAAAGTAATCCTGTCGAATAAGCCTTTAGCGATAGACTGTGACGACGGCCTTGCGCAGCAGCGTCTTGCCGTCCTGTTCCTCGTAGTAAAAACCGCGCGTAACTATTTGAGCGATGCGTAAACTCTTTCCCGGCGCGCCCTGTACCATCTGAAGCAAATCATGCTCGAGAGACTTTAAAGGCTCGCCCTGACGGGGCATGATCGGCAGCAAGCCCGCTTGTGCGAACAACTGATTGAGGGCTTCTTCCAATTCGGGACGCACGCCCGGGTGCGCGATCTTCTTATCGCAAATGTCCACCACAGAGATGAGGTCGGTCGTGATGACACGCTTCAGCTCAGCCGCGAAATGACTCTGCGGCTCGCTGAGCTTATCTATCTCGCGCCGGATGCCGCGCGCCAGCTCCTCCAGGAAAGTCTGTCGCGCGTTGGTGTGCATCGAGACGGGAATGCGCAGTGTGGTCTCAATATTTAAGCGTCGACTCTGCAACTGCGCTTGTAACGCGCCAAGCTCTTCGGTAAGCGCCGCGACACGCTGCAAGTGCGGGCTCGCTTCGTCGGCTGCCTGCTGATTGAGCAGCGCCATCTGCGCGACGACATTTTTTAAGGCGAGGTGGACGGCTTCCGTGCGTGTGCGCAGTTCCTCCAACTTATCGCCATGTGGCACTTCCGTTCTAAAGAACTGGTTGAGCCGCTCGCCCACCTGTCGAGACAGTTGCTCGAAGTTGCCTGCCTGAAGCGCCTCGACGTTCTGTCCCAGGATCTCGCCCAGCGTCCTGACATAGAATGAATCCGGCACTTGCGTCTGCGTGTTACTTTCACGCAGCTCTTCAAGCTCCGCGCGGACTTCGCCGATCTCTTTGCGCAGTTGTTCTGCGGCCTCAGCATATTCATTCTTCAGTTCGGCGTTCTGCGTCTGCTGTTTATCCTCAAGTTTCGCCTGTTGCTCCTTTATCGCCTCAAGGTGGCGGCGGACTTCACCGACCTGTGTTTCCAGGAATATGAGTAACTGCTCAGCATACTCTTCGTCGCGCCTCTTCAACTGGTCTATCTCTTCCCGCACCTGCTTCTGCCCGCCCGTCGGCGCATGAACCTGCTGAAGCACCTGCGTCTCCAACACCTCCATCCCTGCCGACAGCTCCGCCAACTGCTCTTTGACCTTCTCTCCCTCTCCCGTCACCTGCTCAACCCGGCGCGCCGTTTCCTCAAGCTTCTTTTGCACGGACACCACATGCTCGCTCATCAACTCTTCTATCGGCTTGACCGCATTGCCAATGCTCTGTTTGATTATCCTGTCCACCTGTGCGAGCGTGCCATCTTCCGACTGCACCAACATACTGGTCACATGTGAGTGCGCAGCCTGCGTCAGCTTCTCAGCACGATCAACTTTCCGGCTGAGCATCTGTTCAAGCTGTGCCACCTTGTGTTCCAGTGCGACTAAATTCCTCCCGTCTAGACTGACAGGCAGCGCGTCGGTGGGCGGCGAGGGTCTAGCGGGCGACGGGAGGACAACATCATCCAGCACAGGTCGTCGATTACGTTCCTCTTGAACGCGCTGTATACCGGGTAAAGTCTGCGCATCATCGTCCTTAACCATTTTCACTCGTGATGATGTCGTTCGTTTCACCTGGTCAGACGCTTGTGCAGGGGGAATCTTCGCTGGGGTGGTCTGGTTGGCGGTGTCCTTGCCGAGTGAAGCATACATATCTATTTCAGGCATCGGCGTAACAGGTACTCGCCTTATGAGCGGTTTATATACTGGCTTTCTGCGTGCCATTGCGCGGTACCGTATATCCCAAAAAAAATTTTTGACGAACATTACGGCTACGATCAATAGGGACAGAACGACGAGCAGAATGAGGATGCCCCATGATGGCCTTTCCTCAGTCCAAAACTCCCACCAAGAGGATTCGGGCTGCGTAGGGCTTGGCATTGCGGCGGGCGGTTCGACAGATGACGAGTTCGCCGTATTGGGCACGGGTGTAGGGCGCTCTCTCTGAGCCGGTGCGTCGAGTGAGAGACAGAGCAGCAGGGCTATAGAGACGAGCAGCAGCAGCGCGCTGTCGCGTCCGTCATGGCGCGCCGGGATGCGTCCCGGATGAGGGAGGCGGTCGCTCTTTGTTCTTGCGTGCCAAGGCTTCATTAGTTGTGTCCGGCGGTTATGTCGCCGCCGTTGCCGTGAGCTTAGAGAGTGTATGACTAGCGATTGACCTCGACGCTGGCCTTGCGCAGCAGCGTCTCGTTGTCGCCGTGCTTGTAATAGAAACCGCGCGTAATCACCCTGGCAACCGTGAGACTTGCTCCGCTGCCTGGAACCGTTTGGATCAAATCCTGCTCGGCCGCCTTGAATTGCTCGCCCTGGCGCGGCAGTATCTGACGCAGGCCCGCCTGATCGAAGAGCCGCTTGAGCGCGACTTCCAATTCGGGTCGCGTGCCCGGCTGCGTAACCTTCTTATCGCAGATGTCGACGATGGCGATCAGATCGGCCGTGATCAGTCGTTCCAGCTCGCCGTCGAAATAGCTCTCCGGCTCGTTCAGCTTGTCAATCTCGCGCTTGATGCCGCGTCCCAGTTCATCCAGAAAAGTCTGGCGAGCCTCTGAGTGCATAGAGGCCGGAATGCGCAGCGTCGTCTCGATAATCCCGCGCCGGCTTTGCAACTGCGCTTGCAGCCCGTTCAATTCGTCAACGAATTTTTCAAACCGCTGCATATGCGGTCGGGCTTCTTCGGTCGCCTGTGGTTTCAGCTTTTCAATATAGGCGGACACATCTCTCAGCGCGCCGGTAATCCCTTCGGCTCGCGTGCTCACCTCTTGTAGTCCCTCGCCGCGCTTCACGCCGTTCTGGAAAAATTGATTCACTTGCTCAACCATTAGCCGCTCGAAGTTACCATCCTGCAATGCCTCTATATGCTGACCTAAAGCGGCACCCAGAATCCTGGAATAGAACGAATCGGGCACGCTTCGCCGGGCGAGAGCCGTCTCCAAGGCGTCAAGACGGGTTTGCATCCGTGTCTCCACATCCCGCAGCGCCTTCGACAGCTCTTCAAACTGCTGTTTGACCTTCGCCTCCTCTGCGTTCACACGCGCAATACTTCTCTCCGAATTGCTCACAGTTTCGTTCAGCTTCTTCTGTAGATTCTCCGCATGCTCGCTCATCAACTCTTCTATCGGCTTGACCGCATTGCCGACACTCTGCCTGATCATCTTATCCACCTGCGCGAGCGTGCCGTTTTCCGATTGCGTCAGCATCCCGTTTACCTGTGTCCAAGCAGACTGCGTCAGCTTCTCATCACGATCTACTTTCCGGCTGAGCATGTCTTCGAGCTGTCTAACTTTGTCTTGCAGTGCGACTAAATTCCTCCCATCTTGACCTGACGATGGAGTGGCCGTCGGCGTCGGCGATGCGGCAGGCGGCTGCGATTTGGACGGTGGATAGGAGACATCGCCGGGGCGCACTTGTCTCTTATGAACCTCCTGGGCAGGCTGCGTCTGTCCAGGCAAAGTCAGATCGTTATTATCTACACTCTCCGTCTCCTGTGATGTCGGTGCGTGTCCTGCCACATCAGCGGGTTGCTCAAATATCATCGTTTCTTCGTTCGTCGCCCTGGCAGTCTCAAGGCCAAGCGAAGCATACATGTCAGCCTCAGCCGTCGGCTTAGCGGGTGCTGGTGTTCGCTTCACTTGAGGTTTGGAAAGACCCTTGGAAAGACTGATCGGTCGCTTTCGAGGGTGCTTTGCGCGCCAATCAGATACGACGAGAATTAAAATTATGATGATTAGAGCCAGCCCGCCAAGTATGATGACGAGACCAAATGGCGAAATCTCTCCGAACGGGTCGTTCCACCAGGTTGATTCAGTCTGCGGACTAGCAGTTGGCGAAACTGTGGGAGAGATGGCGGGCACTGATGGCGAAGCAGCGGCTGTTGCCGGAGCATCCCAAGTAAGTCCTAAAAACATCTTGTCCCCGACTTGTTTGATCTCATGAGTAGCAATAAACGCGCGCATCTCTTCCGGCTTTAGTTCCTTCGCTTGCAGTTTATCGGCATCCTTGTTTGGAGTGCCGAACCAGAAAGAGATGTTGATGGGAGGCCGCGCACTCTCCTTGATGTCTACGATGAGGGGCAATCTGTTTTTGAACCAGTACCACTTCCCCACCAGAATGGCCTCAGAATCCTCGTACCCCTCAGGCTGATTCTTCGCTCTAATGAAAGTACCATTCGGCAGTTGGTCAAAGTTAACAAAGCTCCAGTCCTGTCCGTTGCCCTTTAACTCCAATGCCGTTTCCGCCTTCGGTTCCTTGGCGAAACGAAATTGCAAAGGCTCCTTGGGCGGTTTGGCGACATCGACAGTCACTGTATTGGGCACGGGCGAAGCTTGCGTGTTCTGCCCCGGCGCGTCGAGTGCAAGGCCGTGTAACGCGATCATGGTAAAGCAGAGCATTAAGCCTGTGCGCAGATGGCGTCGCAGCAGTGGGCGGCCCTTCGCAGCACGGATGCTGCTGCTCTTTGTTCCCGCATTGTGCCGCTTTATCAGTTCGGCTTGCTTGTTATTCCGGCCCATAAAACTTACTCCTATCAATGCCGTAGATTTCACCAGAACGTTAATCAGCCTCAGACTACTAATCCAGGGAGCGTGAAGGTTTGCTGGCGCAGCGTGCGGTTGTCCGGCATCAGGCCGAGGAGAAATTCGCCGCTGCCCGGCGAGTCCAGGCGCAACGCCGCAGCGAGCGCCGTTGGGCCTGTCAGTTGGGCCAACTCTTCCTGCCAGAGCATCGTATGACCGAGCAGGACGGCGTCGTCCACGAGGGTCGAGTAGCCACTGTAGAGATTCAGACGCAGGGAGTTGCCAAGACTTCCGCGCTGGCGGAATGCTTGCGCCGCGAAGTGCGGGAACTCCTTTAGCTGTGCCCATTCATCTTTGTCGACGATGGGCTGGAAGTGCTGTTGATCTATTTGCAGACCAATATGGCAAGCATGTGCCACGTCGTACTCTTGCTCGTCCGGCGCACGCCCGGCGGCGCATAGAGCGATATGCGCGCCGCCCCTCAGCTTGAACTGCGACGCTGCCGTAGTCCGCCTGACTTGAAGATCGACGCCGCCGCTGGCGATGGCTTGCAGTGAGGCATCTAGCGCAGACTGCGACTGTGCAGGCAGGGTCGGGTCTTCAAGGCTCACGAGCAGCGAGAAGAGGCCGAGCCAGTCGCAATCTCGCAAGCGCTTTGTCAACTCCACGCACGTCGTCTGGAAGCAGTCGCGTATGAGTATGCGGTGGCGCTTTGGACTTTGAAGCGCGTAATCGAAGCAGACGACATCAACCGTCTGCTCGTCACAGGCCAACACCAGGCAAACGGTGACGGGCAGGGCCGAAGCGGGCGCGCTCTCTTCCAGATTGAAAGCTTCTGAACGAAGGAAGCCGAGCACCAGGGCCGCAGCTTCATGCACGCTGCCGACCAGCCTGAGCGGGCGCGCACTCGCACAGCTTGCGCGAAAGTTTTCCAGCATCGGCAGAGGGCTATTTGCGGGCGGCACGACGTAACCCGCTGCCTGCTCGCCCTCGCGCAAGAGCCCGCGCTCTAGCAGGCTCTTCGTCAGCGCGCGCCAGAAGCCGCCAAGGAGTAGAGTCTGAAGTTCCGCGTCGTCCATGCGCGGCAGGTCACGCGCGGGATTTTCAAAGATAAGCGTGGTTGCGTCATCGCGTACTGTCATTGCCTCTTCGCCCGCCAGTACGCGCAGCCCGTCCCCGGCCTGTTCAAGCCGGACGGCGAGGCGCGCGGGCAGACGCAGCTCGGACTCTAACTGCCAGCCGCGCAGACTCTCCGCGAAGACGCCAGCGTGCGCCGCGCCGCGCGTCCAGTCCACTAAGACTAATCGCCCGCCTTTCATCTCATCACCCTCCGGCCTCCGCCTCGAATTCCAGAGAACCGTCCACGCCCGGCACGCGCGCCACCAGCCTGACCAACAGATTCGGCGTGACGATCAGCTCGATCTCGGCTTTGAGTAAATCATGATCGGTGATCTGACGGCCATGCTTCTCTTCCCAGTCGGATAGCTGTGAGTTGAGCCGGAAGACTTTCAGCTCCGTAATGTTGGGATTGGGGTGGCCGTCCAACATGATTTCGTCTTCGAGACTGGTGTTCTCCATAATCCGGACGGGCCCCTCACGCTTCAACACGACGCCGCGCACAGGCGAGCGCAAACCCTCCTCGCCGATGGGCACGCCCGCGTCAACCACTTCGCGGAATACCGCTTGTCCGGTATCCGTCACGCGCAACCCCAGCCGCGAAGTCGTGGCGCTGATCGCACCGCTGTTCTTTAAGTTGAAGTCCACGCCGGCACGAGTTTCGGTGTTCATCAACTGGCACGCGCCGCGCACGACACATTCTTTTAAATCTGAGGGGCGTTCAATCCGCGCCGTAGGAAAATACTCAGACATAACTTCGCGGACGAGCGGCAAGGCAGAAGATTTACCGGAAAGCAGGATGATCTCCGGCGACTCGACGTTATTGTTCTGGCCCAGCCGCTGCATCATGAGCGCGATCTTTTCAAGTTTGGGACGGAGTTGCTCGTTAATCTCCTCCTGCTGCGGGACGACATCGACGTGCTCGAACTGCTCATCGCGGACGATGTTGTCGACGATCACTGCGAGCCTGATAAACTCCGGCAAGCGCGATCTGATGTTCACGCCGTCAATCAAGTAGTTACGGTTCAAGGCATCCTGGTGCTCGTCGCCGTAGGTGGAGATGGCGATCTTCGCGGCCTCAGCCCAGGAGCGCAGGAAGTTGCGATTCGCTTGCGCGAGACGCTTGCGACGCGGATCAGTAAAATTCTCGGCGTTGAAGGGCACGACGACGTTGAGCGCGTCAGGATTGCGCGCACGCAGCAGAGATTCGCACCGCGACTGCACCAGCTCCATGACCATATCGGTCACATTCTCGCCGCCCAGCCAGCGGTCTCCGGTCGCGCCAAGCACCTCCGGCGTGACGATGGTCAACTCGTTTGGCAGATGCTCGTTTAGCACGCGCAGCAATGTGATGTCGGTCGTGCCGCCGCCAAAGTCGAAGACCATCAGGTGATATTGATCGTAACTCTCGCGTATATTCTTTTGCTGGATAAAGTCTATGGCTGCGCCCACCGGCTCGTGGACAGTCTTAATCCGCTCAATCCCGCAATCGGCTACTGCCGCTTTGAGGTCGTCGATCTGGCGCATAGAGAAGCGCGACGGGTGTGAGATGGTGCAAGAGACGATGTGTCCTTTGACGCGTTCTTCGGCGCGCTCAAGGATACGCCTGATGATGTCTGTCGCGACCTGGCGCGGGCGATAGCTGGCACGCTTGCCCGGATCGAGCTGAAAGGTGATCTCGTAGGGTTTGTCCGTGCCCAATCGGCGCTTGACCTGCCGGATGGCGCTAAACGCAAACGACGGATCGAAGGATAAGCCGTAAGCTTCGTCGCCGATGATGTAGTGTTTGTCGCCGCCGTCGAAAAGGTCACGGTAGAGGATGGCGGACGAGACAGTCGTGCCCGCACCGTCGCCGGGTTCACCAATCGGGATCAATGTGAGGTCGGTTGAGGTGCTCGCGTCGATGAAGGCGCAGCAAGAGTTGGTCGTGCCGAAGTCTATGGCGAGCGTGCCAGCGAAGACGGGCATGTGGCGCACGTCGATGTCGACGGGGACGTGCTTTTCGCGAAACTCGCCGGGCGTGTTGGTCACGAAGGTGACGCGCGCCGGGTGGACGCCCTCGCTCAGGTCTGTCGTCGTGGCCATGAGCGTGAGGCCGTGGTACTGCCCGCTCGGGATAGTCAGCGGGTAGTTGATCGCGCCGCTCAGTTGAAGCCAGGGTGCGTCGATCTTGATCTCCTGAATTTGCAGGTTGGCGTGTCCAGGCTCGTCGCGCTCGCCGTTCTGAAGTGAGAGGTCGATCTCGCCGCGCTTGCCCGCGAAGACTTCGATGCGGATAGGGCCCTCGGCCTCCGGTATATGGAGCAGCGGCGGTAGAAAACACTTGACGCGAAAACTCTCTTTGCGCGGCTCGGCGAACTCGGCCAGCTTGACCAGCAGCGTGCCCTTGTACTCGGCGGGCGGTGACTGCTGGCCGCGCTGCGTCTCCGCGAGCAGGTAGGGCTCATCAACGCGAAAGACGAATTCCAGCCGGTTGTCGCGGCGCTGGTCTAACTTGGCTGGGAGGCTCGCCTGCTGCGTCAGCTCGACCGTCGCCCAGTCCACGTCCGTCTCCAGGCTCTCGACCGTGATGAGTCCGCGCGTCACGGCCAGGTAGCCGCTCATGATTTCGTCTTGCAGGTTGTCCAGCAGGACAGTGTGCTCGCCGCCGGTGTTGATCTGAAACTTCGGGCGCGGGGCGACTTCCAGTATCTGCTCGCGCGTGCCCACGCTGGAGGTGACGATGAGGCGCACCTCGTGATAGTCGTCCGTTAAAGTGAGCAGATCAGCATCGAGGGGCACGATCATATCCTTGCCCACTTGAACGCTCATGTCGGCCACCTGCTCCGTGTGCGGGACAAGCCAGGACTCTGTTGATTCGATTCGCTCGATACGAATCGTGCCGACCGAGCCGACGTGTGTGAGTGTGAGCGTCAGACCGTCAACGAGGTCGTTGACGCAGAGGTGATCCTGATTAAAAGAGAGCGCGAAATCTACAAGCTTCGTGCGACACCAGCCGCAGAAGATATCCGCTTCCGTGATCTCCCACTTTTTGCAATGCGGACAGCGCATGGCTCTCTCCTCAAAAGGGGTCTCGTAAGGGACTGATCCGGGAACAGGCGGCGCGCCTTTACGGCATCGGCATGCATGCGCGCCGCTGACTGAGCCCCACAGCGATTAGTTGCCGTCCTTCAGTATGCGCATGCGCCGATTGTCGATGACGATCTCCTGGCTGAAGTCATCCTTTAGATCAAGCAGCTGCGAGATCATTTCTTGTGCCCGCTCATCTACTTTCTCGTCTTTCCCTAGATCGATCTTGATCTGCTCGTATACCTGCTTGCGAGCTTCGTCCAGCGCTTTCCCCTCCGGCGAGAAATAGGTCTCGACGCCTTGACCGCCCTCACGGTGGACGGGCCCGAACGGCCCGCCGTCCATCGTATGGTAAGCCAGTACCGTGCAGAACTTTTTACGCGCCTCCGGAGACATCTGCATGCGGCGGCGAATATTCGCGGCATCAATCGATTTCAGCAGACTGTCATTTCGCTTTAACGTCTCGACCGCGATTCGTCTGCTGCCGAGCGGTTGCACGCGCGCGACTCCATCCTGATAGGAGCGGAAGGCGAAAGTCACTTGCCCGTCCCCGTTCGAGTTGGCTAAGACAGTGCCTAAGATCGTGCCGACGAGCAGGACCTGGTTGGCGCGCAGCGTGCGGTCAACCTCTTCGCTGCTCTTGATCAAGATGTCGGTGAACTTGTCCTCGTGATAGTCAATGTGCAAAGGCGTCCCTTCGCGCACCAAAGGCAGGTACGCCTCCTCGAAGTAGCGATCAAGCCCGTTGACGTACGCCAGCGGAATCCCTGCGTACTCCGTGTAGAGGAAGACGGCGTCGGCCCGATTGGTCGTACGGATGTCCGGTTGCCTGTAGCCGGCAGCGCCTACGAAAGATCGTATGGTGTCATAGATCGTATCGTACTCGTCATTTCCCTCTGTGACAGGGCTGCGACTAATGAGCGCCGCGTCGGCACGGTTGCCCCTCAATTGTTCCGAGTTCCCGGCCTTGGTGCTCATCTGTAGCCAGACCGAGCCGTTTTTGACGAAGCGCTGCAAACGACGACGACGCTCCGCCATGTCTTCGTAGGTGTTGACGAATATCTCCAGCGCGTTGGCGTTGATCTCCAACTGCTGGAATTGCCGGTGGCAGAAATCGTCAAGTTTACCGAGGAAGGTTCGACGCCCCTGCGTCTTGATCATCTCGCGCAGGTCGTGCGGGTTGTCTTTGCCGAGCTGCTGGAAGAGAAGGCTCTCAAGCTCAGGCAGTTTCTGCCCCACAGGGTAGGCCACGTCCTGCTGCTTGATTTTATAGTAATCGCGGAACATGCCGCGCTGGTAGAGGTTCTCGTAGATGAGGTGCTCCTCGACTTTCTCGAATGACTCGAAGCGCGCGCGCACGTCAGAGTTCACGCCCGATAACTCCTCACGCAGCAGCCACAATTCCAGAATGAGCCCCTCGCGATCAGCAATTTCTTTGCCTTGATGATCCTTGCGGATCATCTCCATGCCGATGTGCGGCTTGACGTACTTTTGGATGGTGTCGATGGCAGTGGTGAGGATAAAGCTGTTCATGCGCGCAATCAGGTGTTCGCGAATGCGGTCGCAGAGTTGCCGGACGAGTTCCCTGAGCGATTTGCGCTGCACGATGTAACCGCTCTCCTCGTCGCGCACCATTTCCAGCTTGATCTTGATGTCTTCAAGCGACGTGGAGACTTTGCGGTCGGCCGCTTGTTTGGCTTTCGTGTAGAGTTCGTCAACCTGACGATCCAAAATCTTACCTGTCACCTTCAAGAACTCTGCGGCCTGATCGATCCGCACGCGGTCGTCCTTGAGCCACTCCTTGACGCGCGCCAGAATCCGTCCGTCTGCGCCGGCCTTGCGCTCGCCGGAGGGAGTGGTCTCGCCGCACAACTCGCGCACCAAACGCTCGCGGTTCTGCTCAAGCGTAATCATGTAAGTGCCCCAGGTCTCGGGGCGCTGCGCGTCCGAACGCTCGAAGTTCAGCTTGGCGAAATCCTGCAACAGCTTACGGATGTTCGTGTAGATTGCAGGCTTCTTCTCTGTGCTGGCCTGTTGCAACAAGCTCTCGCGCCAGCGATTGACCTCGGAGCGAATCTCGTCATCGAAAGTGGACTGGCCCGCGCGGCGCAACGCAACAATAAAGTCGTCGGTCGGTACACCGCTGCGCAGCCCCAGCTTCTCCAACTCACGTTTCTCCAACTGCTGCTGCAATTCTATCTCGGACAAATCGTTCGGCTTCAGCCAGCGGCCGATCAGATCGAGTGCCAACTGGTATCCGCAGGCGCGGCGTATGCGATCCGCCGGGACGAAGAGCTTCGAAAAGCCCATCGCCGAAAAACGCTGCGACAGCATCTCCGTGTATCCGCCCTCCGCGCCGTAGCCATCGTAGTGGTAGTAGAGCGGCTTGCCCAGATACTGCTCAAGGTTTGAACGGATGGAGTCTTTATGGCGCGAGAATTCTTCGGACGAGAAGTTCAGGAAGATGTTCTCGGCGATCATGTCGCAAAGATACTTCTTATCACTCGGACGGATGACGCCTCCGCCCTGCGTCACATTGTCGATGAGGTAGCAGGTGTTAAAGGCAGGGGCCATGATTGGCGCTGGCTTGATCCGCTTCGCGTAGCCCGTGTTCGCCCAATCGACGACAAAGTCGTGGTTCGAGACGCTGGCGGCGGCCTTGTCAATGACCCCCGTGCCGCTGGGATCGACATCCTTGCGCCAACTGTAATACTCAAGCTCCTTGAGCGAAGCGTAACCGTTGGCGAAGATTTTTTTGTTGGCGTTGATGGCGTCGGCGAACACAGATGGGAGCATCAGGTATCCTGTGATTTTCGGATCGGCCTCGCGCAAAGCATCGCGGCAGAGGAACGTCATGTCTAGAAACATGCCGCTGCCCGTGCCTCCGGCGACCGAAAAGATCAGGATGACGTTGAGCGCGTTGGCATCGACTTCGATCCTGTATTTGTTGAGCATCTCCTGATGCGCCGCGTCGGCACGAACTTTGGCCCAGGCTTCGTCCAGCTTGTTGCGAATGTCGTTGTAAGAATGGAAAAAGGCCAGCCGACCCAGGGGGCGCACTTGTCCCGCGCCGTTGACCACCGCGCCCATCCCGGAGAGCTTCTGATCTAGCCAACTGAAGATGTGTGGCGACGAGCGCTGATTGCGGAAATATTCGGCGAAAGCGCCGCCGGGAATTTCAGCGTTGACGCGCTCGTCCTGCCTGAACAGGACGGATTCCATGATGTGATCGAGCGCCTGCCCATCGATGTCGGTGTTCTGTGTATCCGTATCAATCCAAAGGTAGGCCATTGTCGGGAAGCCGAAAATATTGTAGCGCTCATAGAAGCGACGGCGCAGGCGCAAGAGCACCTCTTTCCCCGTGCCGCCCAGCCCGATCAGTATCGTCGGGGCTACACGTCGCACGTTGGCTGCCGCGCCGTCAACAATGTTTCTCTGTTCTTCTGACATGATGCTCTAAGCCTCCTTCTAAAATTATGCTGTGCTGGTTCTGCGCCCAGTGACCAGGAAAATGACGACCGCGATGGCCCACACTGCTATCAGGAAATACATCATGAGGCCGCCAAAGGCATGCCAGAAGACGTACTCGAACCAGATGATCCAGAGCAGGAAGCAGAGAGCCCAGGTCAGCTTACGCAGGGTGGCCGGGTGCCAGTTGGCAGAGATCATGCCGGGGAGCATGCTGGAATAGATGCCGTAGCCGACCGCGCCAATAAAGAGCGTGCCGCCGAACAGCCAGAGCCAGTCGATACCGTATGTCTCGCCGATCCAGAATTGTGTCCAACGATTAAGCTCATCCTGCCAGAGCCAGAGGATAAGAGAAAGATGTGCGGCCATAGCTCCTCCTTACAATTAAGAGTTCACGTTTATCGAAACAGATCGTCGAGATCGATAGGGGCGTCGTCTTTGGCAGCCGCGTCGGATGATGAGTCGTCTCCACCGTTGCTGCCACTACTGCTTACGACGCGCCCCGTCGTGGGTTTGCGCACCGGCGGCGGCGCGGCGGACGACTGCCCTTTGAGCCCAACGCCGCTGTCGCCGACGCCTGTGCCAGCGCCGCGTGGGACATCGCCGAAGATGTCATCGCCGTCGGCGCGCGCCGTCGAGCCGCCCCGCAACGTAGCCGTCACGCTGGAAAAATAGAAGTTGACGCCAGCGCCGTCGGAAGATTGGCTGACGTTAAAGTCCGTGCCGCCAGGATCGACGAGACGGCTACGCGTGTCGTCCACGGTGTATCCGCCCGCCGCGCGCACACGTATGCCGCTCAAAGATCTTTTGATCGTCGCGGCGATCCTGTTGTCCAGCTTGACGCGCTGTCCAAAGAGCGGCCACAGGCGGAAGTCCTCGCAGGCTCGATAGCGCCCGCCGTCCCACGTCAGGCGATAGAGTTGGCGGCGACCGTAGAGACGCGATAAGAGGAAGAGCAACAGGAGCAGCGCGACGATGGCCCCGATCAGCAGGAAGGCAGGCCACTTCGGATAGCGGACGATCAGGCGCACGGGAATCGTCCCGTCGACGCTGTTGCCAATGCGCGGCCGAATGTCGACCTGCCGCTCCGGCATCATCTTCTTGACCAGATCGTCTAGCTTGTAGATGCGCGACTGCACGTTTTCGCCGGCGTCACTGTAGATGTCCCGCGACGTGCTGAACTCGTTCGCCAGATTGGAAACGACATCGAAGTTCTGCCCCGGCACCTTAATCATGACCTGGATGCGCCCTGTAATTTCGCCGCGATTATGCGTGATACAGTTCCACCAGCTGAGCAGGTTGTTCCTGATGTGCACGCCGGGCGCGTTGATTGAGACCTCAATGTTGCGCTTGTTCTGCGGCTCGAAGTCCTGAAGATTACGCGGCGTAAAATTCGGCTTGATCTCGGATTCCGTAAAGTCGCCGGTGCGAAACTTTTCGGGCACGTGGACATCTATGTCGGCGCGGCTGATCTTCATCTGCCCGAGCTGCGAGGTCAGCTCGATTTTAAAGTCGCCCTTGATGGGCGTGCCCTCGTTGAACTCGCCCGCGACCAATTCACTCTCATTCTCAATACGAAACTTTTCGCCGGAGATGAGTCGCGCCGTAACCGTGTCCTGCTCAAGCGGCTTGATGAGAATACGCCGCATGTCGCCCGCGACGGCCGACCGGTAGCGCGACTGGAACTCCGTCGTCACCCGCTCGAACTCTTCGTGCGCCCGCTCGTCTAACAGCAAAGCATAGATGAGCAGCCCGCGCTTGCCCGCATAGCCGGGCGAGAGCAGTGCGTGGCCGTCATCGCGGTAGAGCTTTCCCTTGAAGTCCAACTTGAGCGGGAAGAAGTAGAGCCGCTTGATCGCGTCCGAACGCAGGCGGTCATAGAACTGCGCAATGTCATGGTCGGAGTCCGTCTGGTTGCCGACGCTTGGCTGGTTGTCTGTGATCAGCCAGAGAATGGAGGGCGCTGGCTGTTGAGCTAGAGCACGGTCGAGCGCGTCACGCAGATAAGTGTTGTTGCCGTAGTTCGACGGTTCCTGCCCGACCGCCACCAGGTCTTTGTCAATAAAGTAATAAGCGTCGCCCGCAGCCCCGGACAGATCATGCAGGAGGCTCTGCACGTCGTGTATCTTGCCGGTCGCGAAGAAGCCCTCCATGCTGCCGGAGCGATCAATCAGGACGCGGTGGCGAGGCGAGGCGGTCTGCGCTTGCGCGCAGGTCGTCAGCGTGCAAAAGAGCAGACCGATAAGCCATATAAAGCGTCCGCGCTGAGGGGGGCAGAGGGAATGTGACATTACTATGACCGGGGACACTGATGCCGCCAGGAGCGGCAACACGAAAATCAACTTAGTACTTTAAGGTGTCGGGATGCGAGGAAAAAGTTCACTACACAGGAAACAGCATTACCATCTAACTTGCAAGCGACGGCAAGGGGCCGGGCTGACAAAAAACTGGGCGAAACGCTCTGTCAGTTAAGTCGTGCAACCGAGCATCGGCCCGCCCGCCCCGCCATTCGCGCTCAGAATGCGACCAAGAGTGAGCAACGGCGGGCAGAGCAGACGTTGTTCATAAACGTGCGTCTTGAAATCATTCCAGTTGTTCAGAGCGTGAATCCGCATGTCGCTGCCGCCGTTGAGCCCGAGCGCTGTAAAGAGCACGTACTGCTCCGTCGGTTGCGGGTTCAGGCCGTCGGGCTCTGCCCGTATGAACTGCTGCACAGAGTCCCATCGCACGCCTCCAAAGGGGTCCAGGACGAGAAAGCCCTGCGCGTGCGCGACGTAGACGTGATCCCCCTGCGCGGCCAGTCGCGGCGCACCGAGCACGCGTGTCGGTAAGCTGACGGGGGTCAACTCACTGCCAGACATATACAGCCGCCACAACCCGCTCTCGCCGACCAGATAGACTGTGTCCAGGTTTTCGCTGTAGGCCGCGTCGGCTTCAGCAAGTTGTTCCGGGAGTCGCTGCTGTAGCACCTTGCCATCATCATACAGGAAGACTTGATGCTGCGTAGAAAAGAAGAACCGATCCCCTGTCAGGCGTATGAGAGAGCGTCCGACGCCGTCGAACGAAAGCACGTCGTCGCCGGGCAAGCGCACGAGTTGCGAAGACTGCGCACGCTCATCCAGCACTAGTCCGTACAATTGGCCTGCGCAGAACACGACCGGTTGCGTGATGTAGCGCCCGGCCGCTGCTTCGTACACAGGCGCGATGTCCGGCTGCATGGTCAACAGGCTAAGCCTATAGACGCTACGCGAAGTGGTGATGAGCAGTTCCTCATCAAGATCAGTCGTGACAAAAGTGACGCCGCGCACAACGCGCCTGTCAGGTGGATGAAACTGATAGAGCGGCTCATGAATCTTATGCAGGTCATAGAGCAGCACGCTCTGGTCGGCCACGACGATGAGCAGGCCCTTATAAGTTTTGAGCGCCTGCACCTCCGTTACGCCGTACTCGCTCAGTCGATAGCTTTCGCTGCGTCCTTCTTGCAGAGGGCGCACAGCCTCCTGCTGGGACTGCACCGCTGCAAAGGAGAGGGGTTCGCTGCACTGCCTGCAATAACGCGTTAGTGGTCTGTTCGCTTCCTGGCAGCGGGCGCAGATGAAGAAAGTACGACCGCAACCCTCACGGCAATAAGTAATGGGCAGATAGCCGACCGGCACGTCCAGACGGCTTTGATGTGTCGTGTAAGGGCAACTGGTCATAGCCAAAAAATGGTCATACGGTAATCGCTGTCTACTGGGGTTGAATGATCGCGTGAGGCTAACGGAAATGCGGTTTCGTTAGCGTGGATGCAGCCGGCGCACCTTCGCGAGTAGCGTGTCGAGTAGCATACGTCGTGTACGACCGCGACAATCTAATATGATCTGTTATGGCTGTCAATGAAATTTATGACAGAAACTCAACAGGTGTTTGTGTGGCGACTGAAAAGCTGAACAATACAGGCACATTGAAGGAACTGCTCGGACACTTGAAGACCGAAACGACCGGAGGGCACATCGCAACCTCAATGCCTGAGACGCAGGAAGCAGTCCAGGGACTTGCGCAAACAACGGCCAGGGTGCAGCCTTTGACGGCTTCCAACGCTTGATCTTTTGAGAAACTTTCAAGCAGGTTTCACCGGTCAACAACCAAATTTAAGGGAACGACTGTAAGAACGGCCCGTCGCGCAGGTTTGTTGAATTAGTCACAAATAAAAGTTGACAGCTTTGACAAGAGGTGTATAATGCGTCGCGTTGAGGATGGGCTGAACGCCAAACGTCAGCACGTCGCAAGACAAGCCATCCGAGGCCCGAACTTCGATCGTGCCCGCCCGTGCCAGCTCGGAAGCCGACCACGCCCCCCGTGATCGCTCCTCCTGAGCTGGCACAGCCATTTACGGGGATAAAGAATCTTTTACATCCCTCATCAAATTCCAATCCACATTTTACGCGGAGAGTTTAGAGACCTGCGCGCTCCTGTAAAAGCTCGGCTTCGCGGTTGGCTTCCGTTATCACTTCCAGCTCATTCATGGTCAGGAGCTGGCGGTCGCGCAAGACTATTTGGCCGTCGATGATGACGGTCTGGACATCGCTGGCCTGCGCGGCGTAGACGACCGCCGAGACCGGGTCTGGCGGGCGCGGCGTGGTGTGCGCGTGATCGAGTTTGATGATAGAGATGTCCGCGCGCTTTCCCGTTTCCAGGCTTCCGATCTCTTTGTCCAGGCCGAGTGCGCGCGCTCCGTCTATCGTCGCCATACGAAGCACTCTGCGCGCAGGCAGAGCGTCCGCCCCGCGCGAGACTTTTTGCAAGAGCGCGGCGGTACGCATCTCCGTAAACATGTCCAGGCGATTGTTGCAGGGCGCGCCGTCTGCGCCTAGCGAGACGGAGACGCCGCGCTCAAGCAGAGTGCTAATGGGCGCAACGCCGGAACCCAGCTTGAGATTCGAGGACGGGCAATGAAGCACATGCGTGCCTGTGCGTTGGAGCGTCGAAATTTCCTCTTCATTAAGATGAACGCAGTGCGCGAGCGCGACGCGTGGGCCAGTGAGGCCGAGCGAATCAAGATAGAGACAGTTGCGCATTCCCGTCTCGCGCTCGACCATCGCGATCTCGTCCACGTTCTCAGAGGCGTGCGTGTGTATCATCAACTTAAGCTCAAGCGCAAGGCGAGCGACCTCCGTTAACAATTCACGTGTGCAACTGACGGCAAAGCGCGGGGCGAAGCAGCAGCGTATGCGCCCACCGGCGCGACCGTGCCACTCTTCTATCAGTGCGAGCGATTCGCTGATTGACGCGGCAGTCTCTTCATGCAAAGCCTTTGGAACATCGTCGCCCTTGTCCATCATGCACTTGCCGACGGTGGCGCGAAATCCAGTTTCTTCGACGACGCGCAGGGCTTCCTCTGTATGATTGACCGTCTCCATCGTCAGCGCCGAGGTTGTTCCGCCCTTGATCAGCTCACAAACGGAGAGTCGCGCCGAAGCCCTCACGGATGCGGCGTTGTGCGCGGCTTCCATCGGCCAGATGCGCTTTTTTAACCAGTCGATAAGGGGAAGATCATCCGCTGCGCCGCGAAAAAGCGTCTGGCAAAAATGCAGATGAGTCTGCACGAAGCCCGGCAGGACGACAGAGCCGCGCGCGTCTATCACTACGTCAGCGGCAAGGCTCTGTTGCTCCGGCGTGCGGCCGACGTTCACAATACGACCGTCCTCTATGTAGAGGTCGCCCGTCACGACGGAATCCTGTGCGTCCATCGTGAGCAGTGTGCCGCCTGTGATTAAAATAGTTTCTCCCATGTGCTTTAGATAAGGAGTGTGACAATTGCGGACGAATTATGCTTTGAGTGAGCGCTGGCTGTAAAGAAAGAAATAAGCGTCCAGTCGCCCGTGACAATCCGTATTGCCACTTTTGACAGGCGACTGAACGCTTAATCTTTCGTGCTTCGCGTGTGAGAGAAGCGCTTATTTCTTGTCGGCGCTGGCGGCCTTGCGACCCGTCGCCGGAGTTGCTTCCGCAGCTTCCGTGCTCGCGGCCGCTTCCGCGTCGGGGACACTGATGCCGAGCGCGACCTTAACATCCGTTTCGACCCGCTTCAGCAGGTCTGCGTTATCGCGCAGAGTCTGCTTGGCGTTTTCGCGACCCTGGCCCAGACGCTCGCCCTTGTAAGAGAACCAAGCGCCGCTCTTCTCTATGACCTTGTTGACGACGCCCAAGTCGACCAGATCGCCTTCGCGCGAGATGCCTTCACCGTACATGATGTCGAACTCGCATTCGCGGAAAGGCGGCGCAACCTTGTTCTTGACGACCTTAACCTTGGTGCGATTGCCGACCGCGCGGTCGCCGTCCTTGATCGCGCCGATGCGACGTATGTCCAGACGCAAAGAGGAATAAAACTTGAGCGCGCGTCCGCCCGTAGTCGTCTCAGGGCTGCCGAACATGACGCCGATCTTTTCGCGAATCTGGTTGATAAAAATAAAGCAGGTGTTCGACGAAGAGACAATGGCCGTGAGTTTGCGCAGCGCCTGCGACATCAGGCGCGCCTGCAAGCCCGGAAGGCTATCGCCCATCTCGCCATCGAGTTCTGCGCGCGGCACGAGCGCCGCCACGGAGTCTATGACGATCACGTCCACGCCGTTGGAGCGAACCAGGGCTTCCGCAATCTCAAGAGCCTGCTCGCCGGAATCCGGCTGCGAGATCAAGAGACCGTCGACATCCACGCCGAGTTTGCCGGCATATTCGGCGTCCATCGCGTGCTCTGCGTCAATGTAGGCGGCGACACCGCCGGCCTTCTGCGCTTCGGCGACGATATGCAGCGCCAGGGTGGTTTTGCCGGAGCTTTCCGGCCCGTAAATCTCCACGATGCGACCGCGCGGCACGCCGCCCACGCCGATTGCCGCATCCAGACTTAATGAAGTTGTCGAGATCGCCGGTATGTCCGAGACTTCACGCTCGCCCAGACGCATGATCGATCCCTTGCCAAATTTCTTTTCAATGTTCAGCAGCGCCGCTTCGACCGCTTTCCCGCGATCAGCGCTGGCTCTATCATCTGCCATAACAAACATCTCTTTCTTCCATCCCTTTTCTCAAGCGTTTTTATTATCCAGAGCTTTTCTGCGGTCAAGTAAGCCACCACATCGAAAGCGAGTATAACACAAGCGCCGCGAGAATGGAACAGCGTTTCACACGTGCAACAACTATTTTTTTCAGCCCGGAAGGCATATCCGGCAAAGCTGTTTTCGCCGGGGAGCCAGCGGCCCTTCTCTCTTTTTCGCGCCGGATCGGTTTGTGAGACGGCGCGCTCCTTGTTGTCGGAAGCGTATAACACGCCCCGGTCAAGCCATGCAAGCCTCTTCAGGGATGCTAAAGCAAATCTCCTACTTTGCGGCCTGTGCGCTTCTCAAACTGCTCGCTAAGGGAAGGCACACCACCCGCCGCCTCGTCGCGCGCTATTCGCTCGACTCGCCACATAGGAAAAAACAGATCAGTCAAACCGATAAAGGGCTCGTCGCGCGCCACCGCCTGCACCCAATCGTCGAAAGCGCCAAGGTCGAGACCGCGCAAGAATACGCCAGCCGCGCTGATCTCGTCGAGCACGCCCCAGCATTTCTCGCGCGGGCTATGCAGCACGACGATGACCGCCGCGCCCGCTTCGATTCCCTTTGATTGACCTTTATCACTCATACGCTCTCTACTCTTTACAGCTCAATCATCAACGCCATCTAGGTCTGGCGAACGACCTTAAGGCCAGATAAAAAGGGAGGGCGAAACTTAAAGCATGAACAAGCCAAAACGCTATGAACACTTCGGGTCGCGGAACATCGCTGCCGGGAATCGCCAGCGGCGTGGGGAATATGTATACGAGTAGATAGTAAGGCCAGTTAAATATCTGTACCAAGGGCTCCCCCAGCCAGTGCCCGGCCATCCAGTTCAAAGTAAATATCAAGTCGAGGATTAAAAAAGGCCACAACAAGCCACAGAGTAAAGCCAGAGTAAGTTTTTTCATCCTGACCTCACAGCTTTATCGTATGAGCCAGTCTCTGCGGGGATCAAAGCGCGCGCGAATTCTCCGACGCGCTCGACCAGCTTCGGATCACCCTTCAGTCTTTCGATCTCAGCGACGATGGCAGAGCCGACCACGGCGGCATCAGCATAACGCCAGACATCTGCCACCTGTTCCGCATTCGAGATACCAAAGCCGACCGCGACGGGAAGATCGGAAACGCTGCGCACGCGCGCAACCAACTGTTCGGCATCGCGGCTCATGTCGGCGCGCGCGCCCGTCACGCCCGCGCGCGAGACGGCGTAGATAAAGCCGCTCGCACGTTCGGCGACCATCGATAGCCGCGCATCCGTAGAGGTCGGCGCGACCAGAAAGATCATGTCCAGCCCTTGCGCACGAAGCGCGCCATTAAACTCTGCGGCCTCTTCTGGCACGAGGTCTGTGACGAGCACACCGTCAATCCCTGCACTGCGCGCTTCCCTGCTCAAACGATCCACGCCGTAACTGAGCAGCGGGTTAAAATAGCTGAACAGGACGACGGGCACTGGCTGCTCTTTTTGTGCAGAGGCGACCGTCCCCATAATCTCATCTAGGCCGAACTTATATTTCAATGCGCGCTCCGAAGCGCGTTGAATGACAGGCCCGTCGGCCACGGGGTCGCTGAAGGGAACGCCCAGCTCGATCAGGCTCGCGCCCGCATGCGCCAGCTCGATTAGCAATTCGCGTGTCATCTCAAGGCAGGGATCGCCCGCCGTGATAAATGGTATAAAGCCGCGCCGCCCCTCACGTCGTAAACGTGCGAAGGTCTCAGCGATGCGGCTCATGGCCGCTCTCCCGCCAAGTGGTCTGCAACCTCCGCGACATCCTTATCGCCGCGCCCAGAGAGATTAAGAATCAAGACCTGTGTGGCTATCATCTCGCGCGCGATCTTTAGAGCGTGCGCGACAGCATGCGCGGATTCAAGCGCGGGGATAATGCCTTCAAGTTGGGATAGAGTCTGAAAGGCATTGAGCGCCTCCGCATCCGTCGCAGAGACATATTCGACGCGACCCAAGTCATGCAGGTAAGCGTGCTCCGGGCCAATCGAAGGATAATCTAATCCGGCTGAGACGGAATGAGTCGAAGCGATCTGTCCGCGCTCGTCTTGAAGAACGTAGCTCATCGTCCCTTGAAGGACGCCCGGCCTGCCGCCCCCGCCGGTGTTAAAGCGCGCCGCGTGTTGGCCCAATTCGTTCCCGCTTCCGCCCGCTTCGACGCCGATCATGCGCACAGTGTCGTCCGCCAGAAAAGGATAAAAGAGCCCTATGGAGTTTGAGCCGCCGCCGACACAGGCGACGAGCACGTCCGGCAAACGGCCTTCGCGTTCCAGTATCTGTGCGCGTGCCTCTCGCCCGATGACGCTCTGAAAATCGCGCACCATCAGTGGGTAAGGATGTGGGCCAAGTGCGCTGCCGAGCAGATAGTAAGTGTCCGCAGGTCTCGCCACCCAATCGCGCAGCGCCTCGTTGATCGCGTCCTTTAAAGTGCGCGAGCCAGTCGTCACTTCGCGCACTTCTGCGCCGAGCAGTTGCATACGGAAGACGTTCAAACGCTGGCGACGCATGTCTTCAGCGCCCATATAAACGACGCATTCCAGCCCGAAGAGCGCGCAAACGGTAGCGGTTGCGACTCCGTGCTGGCCTGCGCCCGTCTCCGCGATGATGCGCCGCTTACCCATGCGCCGCGCAAGCAAGACCTGTCCGAGCGCGTTGTTGATCTTGTGCGAGCCCGTGTGAGAGAGGTCTTCGCGTTTGAGATAGAGGCGCGCGCCGCCGGCCTCTGCCGTCAATCGCGCGGCATAAAAGAGCGGCGTCGGGCGTCCCGAATAATCTTTCAGAAGCGAAGAGAATTCAGCCTGAAAACTTTCGTCATCGCGAGCCGCAAGGTAAGCCTCCCGCAACTCTTCGAGCGGAGACATCAATGTCTCTGGAACGAAGCGCCCGCCATACGGCCCCCAGTGTCCCTGCGCGTCCGGTTCTGTTTTTGCGCTCCCGCCCAATTTATCCCTCGCCGTGTACCGCGCATCTGAATTAAAAACTCACTCGCTCGCGGCTCATTTAAAGTCTATGACTATCGGAGTCTCCCTCGTCGGCTGTGACGGCGCTCTGCCCGCGCGCGTGGACGATGATGGAAAAGGGTTTGAAATTTCCCGGGTCTGTCGTCGAGTCCATGTTGACGAACATAAAAGTAATCCCGCGTCCCGCAGCCTCGTAATAATTGACAGTCGTGCCCCCCGTGTTGTCTCTAAAGTAAGCGGTCTTTCGCAGAGGCCCGTAAGCTTTACGGACTTCGCGCAGACTACTCTCAGTCGTCAAACCTTCGGGCGTCGAAAACCTGTTTGAAGTGATCTCTATCTGAAACACTTTACCCGCCCTGTAGCTGATCTGCAAAGCGTCGCCCGTAGCATTCGAATGCCAGTAATCTCCTGCCACTCCGCGCTGTAGACTAAACACGCCCTGCGGCTGGCCGAGCGTGCGGTGAACGGACTGGCGCGTCATGCCGAGCCTGATCTTGCCCACACGATTTCCCGGCTCGATCTCATTGCTTTGGGCCAAGGCAAACGCGGCCGTCCCAAGCATCACACAGGAAAGAAGCGCCACTCTGCGTATAATCCCGAATCCAAACATCTCCCTTGCCTCCTTAAGTAAAGATCATTCGACCCGAAGCAAAAGCCTTCGGTCGTACACACAGGACGAGAGAAAGCCGCGAGAATTGCTATAAGCAGTCAGTACCGCCTGCGGTAGCGGGCGGGTTATCAACGCTGAGCACCCGCCAGAGACCTTAGGCGGTACTGACCTCTTTTTGTTTAAGCTGATATTTAGGAAAGGTTAGCTGATGGCGGGAGCGACGCTTGAGCGGTCGCGTCCCTCTCGCTTGGCACGATAGAGCGCGGCGTCGCTCGCCGCGTAAAGATTGCGTTCGGTGCGCGCGTGTATGGGGCAGGACGCGATGCCCAGGCTGACCGTCACTGTGCCGAGTCCTTCGAGCGGCTCGTGCGAGATAACATCGCGCAGGCGCTCAGCCGCAGCGATGGCCTTCTCGTCATCTGCACCCGCCAGCAGCAGCGCGAACTCTTCGCCGCCCAGTCGAGCAGCCGTGTCGTTGTCGCGCGACAATTCTACAAGGGCGTTGGCGACGTGGCGTATGACGACATCTCCCGCCGAATGACCGTGCGTGTCGTTGATGCGCTTCAAAAAATCTATGTCGACCAGCAGCAGCGCGCAAGGCACGTGATAGCGCCGCCATCTTTCGACTTCCTGTCCGAGCGCCGTGCGAAAACGTCGTCGATTGGCGAGCCCCGTCAGGTAATCGCGGTCTGCCTCTGCGCGCAGGCGATCAAGCGTCTGCTTGAGCGCGACCAGTTGCGCCGTGCGCGCCATGAGCAAAGAGAGTTCCGCAGGCACTGCTATGTAATCGAATGCGCCTGCGGCGAGTGCGGCGCTGCGTCTCTCTCCCGTCGCGTCGCCCTCGCCGATCAGAATGAGCGGCAAACCTTCCTGCGATTGCAGGAGCATGCGCGCCAGCTCTTCGGCCTTGATGCCTCTCAAATTGGTGTCTGCAACGACGACGTGCGGGCGCGTGCGTTGCAAAGAGACGAGCGCGGCCGCTCCGCCCGCGACGCCGACGACAGTGAAGCCTGCGCTCTCAAGGGCTTCACCGTATGCTGTCATCTGTGGATTGTCCGTGACCAGCAGGACGCGACCCTGATCACGCGCGGGCGTACCTGCACCGCTCTTGGCTGCTCTCGCTATGGCGCTCATAAAGTTCGATACTGAAAGGACGGCCGACGACGATCAGGATGAAAAAGATTATGTAGAGGACACAGCAGGGACAAGGAGACTTTCCAGACATAAAGCTCGGGCGATTCGGCCGCTCGTCTAAGGCTCACACAAACAGGATAACCGATCAGACGGGGCAAGCGTCAAGGTTTAACATGCGCGGCGCGGGCAAGGCGTATAAAATCGCGGACGCGCGCAGCATCTTTACGACCGGGTGAGCCTTCCAGACCGCTGCAAGCATCCACTCCGTAAGGCGCGACCGCGCGTATAGCCTCTTCTATATTCGCAGGCCCGAGGCCGCCCGCCAGAAAGAGCTTCGGCACAAGCTCGCGTGTGCGCCGCGCCACTTCCCAATCAACCATCTGCCCCGTGCCGCCGCGCGCCCGCCGGTCAAAAGCATCGAGCAGAATCGCGTCCGTCTCATAGCGCACAGCGATCTCAGGATTGAAGCCAGCGCCGACGCGCAGGGCCTTGATACGGAATCGGCTACCGACTAGGTTGGCATCGAACGCGCTCACATATTCAGGCGTCTCATCCCCATGAAACTGCAATCCACTGAGGCCAGCCTGATTCGCTATACGCGCCACGGTCTCCGGCCTCTCGTTGACGAAAATGCCGACGCACAAAATATTCTCCGGAAGACATTCGATGATACTGTAAGCATCCGACGGCGTGATAAAACGCGGGCTCTCAGGATAAAAGTTAAACCCGAGCGCATCCACACCCGCCCCGACCGCCACGAGCGCATCTTCCAGATTCGTAATCCCGCAAACTTTAATCAGCACGATATAAATAACAAGGATGAAGGCGGAAGGATGAAAGATGAAAGCATGGCAATGTTAGCTGAGTGATTCAATCAACGTCGCCACTCTTTCATCCTTCCGCCTTCATCCTTCATCGTTGCTTTTCCCTTCGATCAATTCGCGCAGGGCAAGGTCTGGCTCGCGCGCGCGCATCAGCGTTTCGCCGATGAGGAAACCTTTGTAGCCGAGGGCACGCAGGCGGCTGAGATCATCTTTGCTTTGCAGGCCGCTCTCGCTGACGAGCGAAAGGCCGGGCGGTGCAGCCTGTGCCAGCTCGACGGAAGTATCAAGCGAGACCTCGAAGGTGCGCAAGTTCCGATTGTTGACGCCGACGAGCGTCGCCCCGCTCCGCTCCGCCTTCAAAAGCTCGTCGAGTGTATGAACCTCCACCAGCGCATCCATCATCAACACATCTTCTGTCATGTGAATGAGCCGTGCGAGTTGTTCTTCTTCGAGCGAGGCGACGATCAGCAGCAGCGCATCCGCTCCGGCTGCTGCGGCTTCATAAAGCTGAAACTCGTCGAAGATAAAATCTTTGCGCAGCAGCGGCAAACGGACAGCGCGGCGCACTTCCCGCAGATCGTCCAGCGAGCCGCGAAAGCGATCCTCTTCGGTCAAAACGGAGATGGCCGTAGCGCCGCCAGCTTCGTATTGAGCGGCCATCCACGCTGGCGAGACATCTTCACGAATCAGGCCCTTTGACGGCGAAGCGCGCTTGATCTCGGCGATGATATTTATGCCCGGTCGATTTTTTATGGCAGCACTGAAGGCGTGCGGCTGCGCAAGCGCTCGCACATCTAGCGCCCGCGCGCGAAGCTCATCCGTTGCAACCTGCTCTTTTGTCTGCGACAGGCGCTCTCTCTTAAGAGAGATAATCTCCGTCAGAAAATCCATCGATTCCAAAAGCACACGTCCTTAAAAACAGCTCTTTATTTATTCGTCGATTCGATCAGCCGGTTAAGTTTGTCGATGGCTGCGCCGCCGTCAATACTCTGCTCTGCGAGGCGGGCAGCCGCGTAGAGATTATCTGCTGCGCCGCCGACGAAAAGAGCTGCGGCGGCGTTGATGACGACGAGGTCGCGTGCCTCGTCGCGGCGTGTGCCGGTTAGTATTGCGCGGATCGTCAACGCATTCTCTTCAGGGCCACCGCCGCGCAGGTGCTCAAGCGCGGATTGCTCCAATCCAAAATCCTGCGGGCTGATCTCAAATGTTTTGATCTCACTTACGGCGCGCGCTTCGGCGACACTGGTCTCGCCCGCGAGCGTCAATTCATCCAGCCCGTCCGAGCCATGCACGACCCAGGCGTGCTCTGTGCCGAGCGCAAGCAGGGCGTGGGCCAGAGGCTCTATCAATGCCGCGTGCCAGACGCCTATGATCTGGCGGGGAGCGCCCGCAGGGTTGGTCAATGGGCCCAGCAGATTAAATGTCGTGTGGACTCCAAGCTCGCGCCGTATGCCCGCGACGCGCGCCGTCGCCCCATGATAAAGCGGCGCGAACATAAAACAGATGCCGACCTCGTCCAGGCAGAGCGTGGATGCTTCCGGCGCGGCGCTGACATTAACGCCGAGCGCCGTGAGCACATCCGCGCTGCCGGAGCGGCTGGTGGCGGCGCGGCTGCCGTGCTTGGCGACCGCGAGCCCCGCGCCCGCGATAACGAAAGCGGCGGCGGTCGAAACATTAAAAGTCTTCGCGTGGCTTGAGCCAGTCCCCGCCGTATCTATAAAGCGCGTGTGACACGTCTCGATGCGGCGCGCGCGCGCACGCATCGCCTCTGCCATTCCGGTCAACTCTTCGACCGTCTCACCCTTGACGGCCAGCGCGACCAGGGCGGCTGCGATCTGCGCATCGGTCGCAGTGCCGTCTAGCAATGCGTCCAGCAACTCTGCGGCCTCCGCTCTGCGCAGGTTCTCGCCGCGCATCAAACGCAGCAGCAGAGCGCGCAAGCTTCCACCCGCTTGCGGCTCATCGCGTCGCGCAGGTGTGGGCAACATCCATGGCGGTCTAGTCATAAGAAGACAGTGGCGAGTGGCAAGTGACAAGCAAGAATAAGAGTTAGTTCAACGCGAGTTCGCCGTCAGGCAAAGATAGCTCCGTAGGAGCTAAAATGTTTATAGACCATCATATCAATCAAGTATCAAGCTCCGTAGGAGCGGCATGTGCTCGTGTCTCTAATATGTCGCTCCTACGGAGCTTAATTTAGTTTGTCATATCTCAGCTATAAACATCTCTGCTTCTACGGAGCTAAGAACACCTGCACGCTTCTTCCTCGAACCCGCTTTCACTCGTCACTCGTCACTTGTCACCGCTTTAAAAAATTGGCGAGCAGCTTTTTGCCCTCGGTCGTCAGGATCGATTCGGGGTGAAATTGTACGCCTTCGACGCGCAGGTCGCGGTGGCGCAGGCCCATGATGATGCCGTCGGGCGTGGTCGCGGAAATCTCTAGGCAATCAGGAAGAGTTTCGCGCTCGACGACGAGCGAATGATAGCGGCCCGCCTGAAAACGATATTCCAGACCTTCAAAGATGGTCTTGCCGTCGTGGCAAATCTCCGTCGCCTTGCCGTGGACGAGAGTGGGCGCGCGCACAACCCGCCCGCCGAAGACTTCGCCGATGGCCTGATGGCCCAGACACACGCCGAGAATCGGGACGCGCCCCGCGAAGTGATCGATCATCTCCATAGAGACGCCCGCATCGCGCGGCGTGCCCGGCCCGGGCGAGATCAAAATCTTATCCGGACAGCAATGCGCCTCGACCTCTTCGACCGTCACCTCGTCGTTACGACGCACGTCTATCTCCTCGCCAAGCTCGCCCAGATATTGCACGAGGTTGTAAGTAAACGAATCGTAATTATCGATGACGAGAATGATAAGCGTTGCTCTCCTTAGCTGGCTTCAGTTCTAATCGCTTGGTTTCTGTGTGTCGTCCACTTTGGCCAGCGTGTCCGCTCCCACGGGCCTGTCATCCACAGGGCCGGTGATCGCCGACGCGGCAGTCGTCTCTCCTGCGGTCTCCACATCTCCGACACCACCTTTTGTGAGATCGGTCTCGTTCTTATCTTTATCGACCTCGTCGGACTCTATCATCTCTGCTTTTACCTTCCACGCAATTCGCTGCACTATAGAAAACGTTTACACGGATACTCTGTTTCGGAAATGCGCAGCACCAGCCCTGCGTCAATGCGCTTTTCCGTACTGCTTCTCGCCTGCTTCGACGCGCAGTGCCAGGCGATTCTGCATCGGCGGCAGCGGGCAGGTCGCAAAGGCCGTAAAGGCGCATGGCGGATTATAGGCTTTATTGAAATCGAGCCGAACTATCCCGCTGGCGTCCGCCGGGTCTGCGTAGAGATAACGTCCTGCGCCGTAGGTCTCTTTACCGCTGGTCTCGTCCTTAAAGATCACGAAGAGTTCCTTCGTTCCCTGCTCCGCGATGGCATCGAGGCTAAAAGTTTTTCCCGCCACGTCGAAGACCAGGCGACCCGGAGACGGTTGATCTTCGACCATCCCCAGAACATTCGTGATCGGAATCATCTTCGGCGGATTGTAGGGCTCGAACTTCGAAGCGATCAGCCATTTCGTATCGACCGGAAAATAATCCAGCCCGGCAAAATGGGTGCGCGCAGGATTCTCTTTGTCTTTGACGCGCAGGCCAAGCTGGTCTCCGCGCTTGATCAGATAGAAGCTGAGCGTGCCAAGGTTCAGCACGGTCGGCTCTTCCTCGGCATCGGATTTGAGGATGAGCGAAGTGACGGGCTGTCCATTCTGCGTTATCGCTGACTGCGGCTCGGCCGCAAGCGTGACCACGCCCTTATCGACTTTGAGCGATCCGGCGAACTCTGGCGCTTTACCCTGCGGCAGCCGGATGTCATTGGACTGATCGCTGCCAAAGCGATTCTCTCCCTCTTTGAGCCAGAAGAGCCCGACCAGACTGAGCCAGCCGTCTTCTTTGGTCAGACTCGCGGCGCGCTCTGTGTGCCACTTTTCGATCTGCTGGCGGTACGCGCCTTCGTCGACCTTCGCGACGTTCTGCTGAGTCTGGCAAGCGCCAGCCGTAAACATCATCGCAAGCGAAGTGATTAACAAAATTCTTCTCATCTGTTTTTGTCCTTCGATCAATTCATGTCCCCTTATAGATCACCCGACAAAACGGAAGGTTCGAGATAACTAAAGCATAATCAAACAGGATGGACAGAGATTGTCAGGATAAAAAACAGGAAGAAAACATTAAGCTTCGATTCTAAAATTTAAAATCTCAACTCACTTGACTGAGCTTTGATTTTATCCTGACAATCTCTGTCTATCCCTGTTAATTTCTTCCTTCGCCTTCCATTCGTTTAGAAGTTTTGTGCTGTTTGCTCACTTATCATAATCCTCGCAAATCTTTTGCGCGATCAACTCGCCTGCCCGCGCGTGGCCCTCCGTGTTCCAGTGGCCGTTGCCGATATTTTTGTCAAAGCCGTGCAGAAAGATTTTATGCTGCCCGGCGTAAGCTTGTAGCGCGGGGGCGAGGTTGAGCACATTGATATTCTCGCGCTCGCCCAGAGCGCGAAGACGCGCGTCCGGATAAAAGAGATCGGTCGCGCCGACGCGCTGCATAAAGGCGCGACGGGCCTGCGCGTCCGGGTGGACTTGGATGCCGTTGCTCAAGGTTACGACCAGAAACTTTGCCCCTTTGTCTTTGACCTCCTCGCGCATCAGGGTGATTAAGCCTTCGGTGACTCGCCAGGCGTCCTTCCACGCGGCCTCGTCCGGCTCGCGGTAAATTAGATTATCAAGCCCCAGCTCTTCGGAACGAGCGATGTCCGAAGCCGTCGCCAAAGCGCTCCGCTCAAGCGCAGAAGAAGGAGCGGTAGCGGCGGTAGTAGTCGCAGTGGCGGCATTGGCGGTGGTATTACTTTGCGCCCTGCGCGCTGCCAGACGTGTTTTGATGGCGAGCTGCGCCTCGTGTATGGCCTGCACAAAACGCAGGCTGTCTCTAAGCCAGAGTCCAGCGCGATTCAAGGCGGAATTCCGTAGACGAAAAGTCCTTGAATCTTGAAACGAATTATCCAGCACCAGTTGTTCACCGTCGCGGTAAACGAAATAAGGAATCTCCGTTTTTTTAAAGGCGCGCGAATTATCAGTAATGTCATTGCCCGTGCAAACGGCCAGCAGCACAATGTCCGGCGAATAATCCCAAACCTTGCGGCGCAAGGTGATCAACTCCTGCGCCGTGCCGTAACCGGAGACGCCGAAGTTGATGACCTCTATCTGCTTTCCGGCGAGCTTTCCGCACTGCTCAAGCCTGCGCTCCATCACAGCCCAGAACGCATTCTCCAAAGGGACTTGAAAAGCCTCCGCATAGGAATCCCCTATGACGGCGATGCGCAGAGTGTTCGCTGGCTTAGCCTTCGTATGCTCCACATCTCTGAGCCCGTCGCTATTGATGCGAACGTAGTTTTTACCCTCGCGCCTGTACCACCCTTCAGCGCCAGCACGCAGCGCAATCCCTCTGTCTAGGTCCGTCGTATAAAATATCGGGAACGAATAGCCGACTATCCGCAGGCCAATTTCGACAACAAGCAGACCGACGGCGAGCCCCGCGAGCACCAGCAATAATTTTACAGGCCAACGATCACTGGCGATTCGTCTTTTGCCCTCGCGCTGTTCTTTACGACCCATTTAACTTTGCAGCCCTGCTTCCGTTCATTGCCTTCTTATTTCCCTGCGCCCTCTGTGCGTTCCTTGATTAACTGCGCAACCTCTGCGCGCTGTTCGGAGTTGGCCCAATCGAGAGCCGTCTTGCCGTCTTTGGCTTTAATGCGCGCGTCCGCACCCCTGTCAAGCAGGAGACGCACCATCGCCATGTTGCCGCGCGATGCGGCGATCATCAGCGGCGTCACATCCTTGTTATTCTTCGCGTTGGGGTCTGCGCCCCTGTCAAGCAGGAGGCTCGCCATCGCGGCGCGATTAAAAAAGACTGCCCAGTAGAGCGCCGTCCCGGTATCACCTGCGCTGGCATGTATGTCTGCGCCCGCGTCCAGCAACGCCTGCGCGATCTCCGTCGTTTCATTCCACGAAGCATACATCAGTGCCGTCGCGTTATCTTTGGATCGAGCGTTGATGTCCGGATGAGCTTCGAGCAAAGCTTTGGTCAGCTCAAGCTCGCCCTTACGCACCGCGAGCATCAAAAGCGTAAAGCCGTATTTATCCCTGACGTTGACATCGGCCTTGGCCGCCAGGAGCCTTTGCACAATCCTGAGATGACCTCGCTCCGTGGCGACCAGCAGGGGCGTCTCGTCGTTTTCATTCTTGACGTTCGGGCTCATTCCGGCGGCGAGGAACAGGTTCACGGCCCGCAGATCGCCTTCTCTGGTATAAATCACGAAAGTCTTCTCGTCATACTCTATGTCGCGCAGGATTAGCTCTCGCCGCGCCAGCTCCGGGCTGAGATAAGGCTCAGACTCGGACTTGGACTTGCTCATGCACCCGGCAAGCGCCGCGAGCAAGATGAATAAAAGAAGCGCGAATTTGAAGTTCAACATAAATTTCCGCCAGCCATCAAAAGCAGGGATGAGGGCGGAGGGATGAGGGATGAAAAGGAAAGCATCCAAGTTAAATCAGCATTGCTTTCATCTCTCATCCCTCCGCCCTCATCCTTCATCCCTTCTCTTTCACCATCCACGCTCGGCCAGCTCTATCGCGCGAAAGAGGGCGCGTGCCTTGTTGAGCGTCTCTTCGTATTCGCGTTCGGGCACGGAATCGGCGACGATGCCTGCGCCTGCCTGTACCAGCGCCAAGCCATCACGCAGCACAAGGGTGCGAATCGCGATGCACGAATCCAGATTCTCTGCGTAATCCATGTAGAGCACAGCCCCCGCGTAAACGCCGCGCGTCTCGGGCTCAAGCTCCTTAATAATCTCCATCGCGCGAACCTTCGGCGCTCCCGTCACAGTCCCGGCGGGAAAGCAGGAAGCGAGCGCGTCGAAACGATCAAGCCCGTCGCGCAGTCGCGCACGAAGGCTGCTCACCAGATGCTGCACGTGCGAGTAGCGCTCGACCGCCATCAGGTCTTCGACTTTGACAGAGCCGTATTCAGCGACACGCCCCAGATCATTACGGCCCAGATCGACGAGCATGGTGTGCTCTGCCACCTCCTTTTCGTCCGCGCGCATCTCTTCGCCGAGCATCCAGTCTTCAGTCTCCGTCGCGCCGCGTTTGCGCGTGCCCGCAATCGGACGGTAATCGAGCCGCTGCCCACGACAGCGTACAAGCATCTCCGGCGATGCGCCGATGATCGTCTCATCGCCGAGACGCAGAAAGTACATATACGGCGAAGGGTTCGTCGCGCGCAGCGCCCGGTAGATAGAAGGCGCGTCCGTCCTCACCTGTCTGGCAAAGCGCTGCGAGAGCACGACCTGATAACAATCCCCTGCGGCGATGTGCTCTTTGACGCGACGCACGGCGGCCTCGAAATCCTTCTTTGTCCAGTTGGACTCGAACGAATTCTGATTCGCACTGGTCTCGGCGGTCGCGGGCGCGCTGCGCGTGTGTGGCAGTGTGCCCTCCTGTAAAAGCTTTTCGATACGCGCCGTCTCGTTAACCGCGCCGTTGTAAAGCTCTAGCAGGCGCGTGCGGCTGCCAGCGGCCTCTTCCGTCAGGACGACGGAGATAATCTCTATCTGCTGGCGCACGCGGTCGAAAGCAAGCAGGGTGCGATAAAACATCCAGACGGCCAGATCGGTCGCTTCTGTCTCTGTGTCCTTAGTGCCCTTGCCTGCCAGCACAGGCTCGAACCAGCGCGCGGCATCGTAAGAGAGATAACCGACCGCGCCGCCAGCGAGCGGCGGCAGTCCCGCACGGCGCGCCAGCTCGCGATCACGGAAATACTCGCGCACAAATTCCGTCGCGCGCATGGGAACAGTCTCGCGCTCGTTCCCCTTTTCGACGATGGTCTGATCTCCGCGCCCGCGCACGACCATCCGTGGGTCTGTACCCAGGAAAGAGTAACGCGCGACGCGCTCGCCTCCCTCGACGGATTCAAAAAGAAAGCTGTAGCGCGACTCACCGCTCAGTCGCAGGTATGCGCCGACGGGAGTCTGCAAATCCGCGAGCACACTGCGCACGACCGGGACGACATTGCCACGTCCGGCCTCACGCTCGAACTCCTCGAATGTGGCGGGCTGAAGAAGGAGCATAAAGCTTTACTTTTTTAATCCAGAATCTTATTGGAGAGCCACTGGCCGCCGTCGACGACCAGCACCGCGCCGTTGATAAAGCTCGCCGCGTCCGAGCAGAGAAAGACCGCAGACTGTTCTATGTCCTTTATACGACCGAAGCGCCCGAGCGGAATACGACGCAGTATCTTATCCTTGACCTGCGGCGGGACGAGCCTGTTCATTCCTTCCGTATCTTCTATCGGCCCCGGCGCAATCGTGTTGACGCGAATGCCGTAGCGTCCCCACTCGACCGCCAGATTGCGAGTCAACGCATCGACGCCAGCCTTGGCCGCAGAGACGTGGAGTTGATAGGGCGTGCCCGTATAGTGCAGCGTCGCGCTGATGTTGAGTATCTGCCCGCGATTTTTTTTCAGCTCCGCGAAGGCCGCGCGCGAGACATTGAATGTTCCCTTCAAATCAATATCAACGACCGTGCCGAAACCGTTGGGCGAGAGTTCTTCAGCCGCGCAGAGAAAATTTCCCGCCGCGCCGTTGACCACAATGTCGAGCTTACCGAATTTCTCAATGGTCGCAGCGATGGCTCTTTCGACCTCTTCCATGTTTCGCACGTCTGCGGCGACGGCGATGGCTTCCCCGCCTGCGGCACGAATCTTCTCCGCAGCCGGTTCCAGATGCTCAAGCTTACGGCTGACGAGCGCCACACGCGCCCCCGCTTCCGAGAGCGCACGCGCCACACCGCCCGTAATCCCAGTCCCGCCGCCCGTCACAAACGCCACGCGCCCCGCCAGCAATCCATCAACAAAAATTTTATCAGTCATGATTGTTTTTCTGTTATCAGTTTTTAGTTTTTAGTTTTCAGTTATCAGTAAAAGCAGGTTGTCTTTTCTGAAAACTGAAAACTAAAAACTGAAAACTGTTTGCTCCTTCAGATTTAGACTACGCGTAATGCTTCCTGTAGGGTAAAGCGTCCTTCGTAGAGCGCCTTGCCGATGATAACGCTGTCGACGCCGCAACTGCGTGCGCCGAGTAACTGCCTGATCTCTTTGAGTGAAGAGACGCCGCCGGCGGCGGTCACTCTGAGGCCCGAAGCGCGTGCGATGGCGCAGGTCTGTTCAGTATTGACGCCTTCGAGCGTGCCGTCGCGCGCCACGTCCGTGTAGACGATACGATCAACGCCTGCGTCGGCCACGCGGCGCGCCAGCTCAAGCGCGGAGAGCTTCGACTGCTTTTCCCAACCCTCGACTAAGACCTGGCCTGCGCGCGCGTCTATCCGCACGCAGATGCGAAAGCCGAACAACTGGACGAAATTCTCAAGGGTCTGTGGCGATTCGGCGGCGAGCGTGCCGATGACGACCTGCGCCGCGCCGAACTCTATCATCTGCTGCACGTCGGCGACACCGCGCATCCCTCCGCCGAACTGCACGGGAATCTCTATGGAGCGCATGATACGGCGTATGACTTTGCGATTGCGCGAGCTGCCGCCGCCAAAAGCGCCGTCCAGATCGACCAGGTGGAGCATACGCGCACCAGCGGCTTCAAACCCTCCGGCGATCTCCACGGGGTCGCCGTCATAAACCTTGACCTCGGATTTGCGCCCCTGCGTGAGCCGCACGCATTGCCCGTCTTTCAGGCTAATCGCCGGAATGATCAACATAAGAGAGCAGTGGAGAGTGACAAGTGGCGAGTGACGAGATAAAAGCCGGTTTGAGATAAGAGTCTCAAAATGTTCTTAGCTCCGTAGGAGCAGAGATGTTTATAGCCGATCAGATTAATCAAGTACCAAGCTCCGTAGGAGCGACATATTAGAAACACGAGCACATGCCGCTCCTACGGAGCTTGATACTTGGCTTGATTTGATTTTGCCTGTAAACATGTCGCCCCTACGGAGCTATCTTTGCCTGACGGCGTATCAACGTCAAACTAAACTCTTATTCTTACTTGCCACTCGTCACTCTTCACTTGTCACTGTTTTAAGGGTGGGGGCTCCTGGCCTTCCGGGGGAACGTCGCGTTTCATGCTTTGCAGAATACTGATGATCGTGCCGCTCATCTGCCGCGCCTGCTCGTCGTTCGGATTCAGACGCAGAGCGCGCCTGTAATCGCCTAGCGCCGAGCGATACTGGCGTGCTCCCGTCAGCGCGTCGCCGCGATCTGTGTAGGCTTTGGCGAGCGCCACTTTCGTCGTCTGGTCGGCCGGATTTTTCTTCGCGCGCTCTTCCAGCCGTTTGATTTCGGCATCGTATTTAGACGTATCTACGAACTCGCCACCGCCAGCAGCGGTTGGAGCAGAAGTGCCGGACGAATTTGCGCTTGACGGCGGGCGCGCGCTCTGCGTGGTTGTCTGCGAAGCGGTTGTTTGATTTGTTGAAACCGTATTCTGATTCGTCACACCGGGCGCGCTCGTGCTGTTGCCGCACGCGCACAACCCTAAAGCGACAAGGCACAGGGCGGCAGTGCAGAATATGATGCGTCTTCGATTATTCATCTCTTCTACAGCTTAGCTTCCGGAAATATAGGGGCGCGATTGCACGATGTAAATCTGGCCGCGCATGTAGGCCCACTCGATGTCCTGATCTTTTCCGCCGAAGACCTTCTTGATGCTGTTCGCCGCGCGCACCAGTCTTCGCACCACTTCATCCGTGAGCACTGCGCGCTCGCCCGTGATCGGAATCTCGCGGACTCCGCCGCGCTCGTCAAAGGTCAGCAGAGAATCTTCTTCGGAGCGTGTCAGGACGCTGACGGCGTTGGTGCGCGGGCGAAAGATGATCTGCTCAGCGACCTTTTTGCCTTCGACGACCTTGATGCCAAGTCCACGCTTGGCGCTGATATAGATCGCGCCACGATTATCACGATCATAAGGGTCAGTGGTAATCATCACGCCGGAGCTGTCGGAGTTGATGCCCTCCTGTATGAGCACGGCCATGTAGACCATCGTGTGCGGAATGGCCGCGCGCTCGCGCGCCTCGTATGCTTCGAAGTTCCAGATCGAAGCCCACACGGCCTTGATCGCCTCGATCATCTCCTCATCACCGCGCACATTCGGCATGGTCGTGTAGAGACCAGCGCCGTTAAAGTTCGGCAGGTCTTCACTGTTGGTAGAGCTGCGGACGAAGAGTCCCTTACCCGCGTATTCGGTATGCACGCGGCGCAGGACTTCCGTGCGCAGCGCGTCATTCATCTTCCCGGCCTTGATCTCCTCGCGCATCTGCGCCAGCCGCTCTCGCCTGTAGGGCGGGTCGTGAACGAAGCGTTGATCTTCGAGCATCTCGCCGATCTTATCTTCGAGCTTGTTCTCCTTGATAAATTGATCGTAGTAAAAGAACGGAATCGTAAATCCGTCCGGCACAAAGATGCCCTTGAGCTGCGCTTTCATCAACTCGCCGAGGTTGGCTGACTTCGCGCCATAGGCGAGGACGGAGCGCGCACGCTGCTCCCTTAAGCTAGCCAGTCGCTTGACCGCCAGATCAAAGCGCGGCTTCATCATATCGGTGCGCTCGCGCAGCCGCCTCTGGTACTCATTCAGGGCATTATTGTCTGCGTGCTTGGTGGTGTAACCGTCGTGCTTAGTTTCGAAGATAATCCACTTTCCGTCGTACTCCTTAAACAGTTCCTGCGCATTTTTGATGTAAGCGTTGGGCACGCCCCATGATTTGGCCAGCAGGTTGATGTGCGAGAGCGGCGTCGAAGGCTGTGTGACGATGATTCCGGCCACGGGCGGCAAGGTGATCGGCACTTCGTTGAGCACCAGGATTTCGTTGTAGCCGATCTCGACAGTGTCGTCCAGCTTCGGGATGATGTGAATGCGCCCGATGCCGCGCGCCTGATTGAGCGCCTGGTAATCCTGCTCTTTTGTAATCTCGCTCTGCGAGATGCGCTGCATGCCAGCGATCCCGGCGGAAGCCTCATCCTGACGGATCGAGTTCGGCTTGTAAGCGACCGGCTCGAAAAAGGTTTTGTTGATGATGTCGTTCGTGAGCTTAATCTGTTCTGTGGGTATCAGGTCGCCCTCCCAGAACTCGAATGTCCAGCGGCGCACGGGCGTTTGATAGGCCAGCGTGCCCATGATAAAACGGCGATTCGGTTTGAGGTAGTTGTTCTCGAAAAACTCTCGCCCGCGCTCTAATGAAAGATAAGTGCCGTTGACGAAATCCTTATGAAAGCTGTAGCGCTTCGTGTTGACGTAATAGATTTTGTTCTTATCCCTGCGGTCGATGACGAAGAGGATGTGCGGCAGAGGATACGGCGTGTCGGCGTCATAGGTGCGCGCTATCTGATCGAACTCAGCGCGCGTCTTGATAGCGGGCAGAGAGCGCGGCCCTTTGGACTGCGCCGCCGTGCTCACGGACGAAGCCAACAGCAAAGCAAAGCAAGCGACTGCAACTGCTCTAAAGCCACTTAATCGAAATCTGATCGCCAAACTCATTTCTTGCCCTTTTCCTCCGGCCAGTATCGCGCTACGCTAGCGCCGTAACAATTCTAGCAGATCAAACGCGTAGACGCCTCGCGCTCCGCTCGTGCAAATCGAATAAAGTTTCGTTAAGCTAGGACGCCAGGATGGCAGTGCTCCTCACACAGGCTGATGAATTTACAAGCGCGCTCGCGGGCTTTGCCCCGAGCTATGGGATAGAGCTGACAGCGCCGCAGGTCGAGAATCTTCGCCGTTATTACGAGCACGTCATGCTTTGGAACAAACGGCTGCATCTGGTTGCGCCCTGCTCGCCCACGGAATTTGCGACGCGCCACGTGCTGGAATCCCTCCTCGCCGTTCCCTTTTTGACGGCACGCGCGCGCGTGGCGGACTTAGGCTCAGGCGCTGGCCTTCCCATCATTCCATGTTCGATTGTCCGGCCGGTCCTGCGCGCAACACTCTTTGAAGCAAATGCGAAAAAGAGTATCTTCCTGCGCGAAGCCCTGCGGCTGCTTGAGATGAACGTGACGGCCAGAGTAATCAACGAGCGGTTTGAGACGACGCCCCCGCTGGACGTTGAGATCATCACGAGCCGCGCCCTAGACCGCTTCACGGAGATGTTTCCCAAGATACTCGAATGGTCGCAGCCCACGGCGACGCTGCTGCTCTTCGGCGGACACGAGCTGGAAGCCTTGCTCGAACGTCATGCGCTCACTTACAGGGCCGTGCATATCCCCGAATCCGAACGGCGCTTCCTCTTTATCGCTCGTCGCGCCCCTCGTATAAAACCCAAAAGCTAAAAGAGGTGAGACGCAACCCATGCATCTCACCTCTTTTACTCTTAAGCGCTCGTCTTTAGACTTTGCTTGTCCTTAGACTTATTTAGCGCACGACATCAATCCCGATTAGTTGCTGTCCGGCGATGACGAAGTCCGCTGGCGGCAACTCTTTTTCGTAGATCGGCGAGAGCACCGTCGGCGTGTAACCGCCGGAAGTTCTATCGCTGTTCAGGGTGGCGATGACGGAGGGCGGCAGGTTCGGCAATTCGCTCGTGCCGATGACCGCGCCCGAAGTGATGCGGAAGAGCTTGACGTAGAGCCTGTCGTTCTTCTTCATCTTGTTGATCGCGTCGACGAGTTGGCCCAAATCCTGCGGCACGAAAGCCTTGGCCGCAGAGCCTTCCTGCAAGGCAGCGCCGTCGCCGACGAAGACCAACAACTGGCCGAGCGGCACGTCCAGCGGAATCTGCACAGGAATACGCTGAACGAATTGCTTGCCGGAATCGGTGCGCACGTAGGCTTGAATCTCGACCGTCTCGCCGCGTCGCGCTTCCGTGCGATCCAGGGCGATGCGCTCAAGGCTCGCGGCATACTTCACGTCGGTCGAAGCGATGTCGAGCGTGACGCCGCTCAACTCCACGCCTTCAAAGCCGCTCGTCATCAAGGCAGAGACTGGCACGGCGACGCTTCCGGCGGCCAGCAGAGGCGCGTTGGCCGAGGCGGAAATCCTGCGATCAATCATGACGGGCGGCTGTCCCTTGACGTTGACCTGTCCGCGCACGCTGATCGTCTGATCGCCCATCGCGCGCTCGCTCGAAGTGATCGTGTTAAAGATCGTCAGGTTCAACAGAAGCGGCGTCAGGAATGTATCGCTCGCCACTTCGTACTTGTAGACCTCCGTGCGGTCGCGGCTCGTGTGCAGGTTGATGCGCACGGGGATCATGCGCGGCGCTTGGCCCAACTGGCCGTAGATGCCTGTGGCCCTGTCCTGCGAGATTGATCCGACCATCTGGCTCGGCACGGCGAGCTTGAAAGAGTTGTTGGCGTTGGGCACGACCGTCACGACGGAGCTTTCGGTCATCGGCATATCGGCGACGCCCAGGCTCAGGAACGGGTGTCCGAAGGCGTAGATGCGCTGACCATCGCGAAACGTGACCGTGCCCGAAGCCGCAATAGAAAAATCGCCGCGCACAAGCTGCACGCTGACGGATGTGCCGGGCGCGAGCGTCTTTTCGTTAGAGGGCGCAAGCGGTGTGATGGCGGCTGCGCCTCCGACGCCAGCGACCGGAAGCAGTCCGCTCGCCAGAAGCTGCGGCGTAAAGAGCGCTAGCGATTCCTGACTGATGCCGCCAAACACCAGCGGCGTGGCGATGGGTTGAAACTGTTGGCCCAGCAGTGGAATCAAAGGCGAGCCGGCGGAGACCTGCGCGAGCAAAGGCGCGCCCGTCACGGCGGGCTTTGGCAAAACCGGCTTCCATTCGGTCGCGGCCAGTTGCGTGAAAGAGACGGAATGCGGCTCGCTGCCGCGTCCAGCGCCGCTAGCGTTGCGCCCGGAGCCGTGCTCGAAAATATCTATCATCTGCTGAATCGGGGTGATTCCGGCGATGGGCTCTTTCGAGAAAGGAAAGCTGAAGGCGACAGCGCCGACCAAGCGACCGTCAATATAGACCGGCGAGCCGGACATGCCCGCGAAGACTCCCGTGCGCAGGGCGCGGTCGCCCGTCAGGCGCGCGATGATCGCGGACTGGCGCGGGCCAGGAAATCCCGGCAGCACGCCTAAGATGTCGACGCCGAACTCCTGCGGCTCAGTGCCCTCGAAAACCGTCCAGGCCACGCCCTTCATGCCGGGGCGTACATCTTCTAAGGGGAAAAGGCGCGCGTCCGCCTTCTTCGCATTGGCCTGGGGACTCTGCTGGGCGGCGGCGCTCACAGAGAGAGCGCCGAGCAAGAGAGCGAATGCGATCAACACTGCAAAGTTTCTCTTCATTAATTAACCTCTGGGAACTGTCTTCAGATGGGTTTCGATAACCATCTTACAGGAGAACGGTGAGCGCCCAGGCTTTTGCAGGCGAGGGCGACAGGGGGAAACTCTTTGGGCCAAAGCCACCACTGATGACTATAGCTTTGGCTTTCAACAGGGTCAAGGTCTATCAAGTTCAGGCGCGGCCACGCTCGCCCTGTCCTCTTCTTCCTCCGACGGGGCGCGGCTTGCGTCCCCGAAGGGCTAAAATCCCGGAGCGTGCCTTATCTTTCAATCGGGACTATGATGCAGGCCGGGGGGAAAACGTTTCTCTTGCCGCTGCACGGGTTTGCGTGATAACGTTCGCGCTGATAGTACTTACCCGCGTTCATCCGTAGCGCAAACCGTGCGGGCAATTTATGCTTGAGGAGATCGAAGGCTTTATCCTGGTGGGGGGAGCGTCGCGCCGTATGGGCGCAGACAAAGCCGGACTCAAGCTCGGGCACCGTTCTTTCGTCGAAAGGGTTGCCGAGGCTCTCGCCGCCATTGCCCGAACAGTGAGCGTCGTGGGAGCAGCAGATGGAACGCAGACTACTCATTTGACGGTCGTTCGAGATGTGTATCCGGCGTGGGGCGCGCTCGGAGGTTTGCATGGCGCTTTGTCCGCCTGCCGCAAGCCCTGGGCGGCCGTGGTGGCCTGTGATCTTCCTTTCGTGACGCGAGAGCTTTTTGTGCGGCTCGGTTCGCTTCGCGGAAACTTTGACGCGGTCGTGCCCGTTCAGACAGATGGCCGCCCGCAGCCGCTCTGCGCCCTGTATCGCCGGGAAGCGTGCGAGAAGCGCGCAGCAGAGTTGATAGCAGCAGGAGAGCGCCGCCCACGCGCTCTCCTTGAAAGGGTCTTGACGCGCTGGGTCGCGCCACACGAACTGGAGGATTTACAGGGCTCAACAGATTTTTTCGCCAACATCAACACCCCGGAAGATTATTTGCGAGCCAGAGAAAGGATAGATAAAGGATGAGGGCAGAGGGATGCGGGATGAAAAGGTTTGAGTGAAAGCATTAATTGACACGCTCACTCAATCATTCATCCCTCATCCCTCATCCCTCATCCCTCACGAGATGTCGCCCAGACGAAGGCCCGGAAAAAAACTCCTCAAGGCATTCCTGCCCATCGTGCTTGTGCTGGTGCTGGCCGTGTTGCTTGTGATGGGATGGGTCGTTTACAGGGTGACGCGCCCGCCGCGTGCCGCCTATCTCGTCACGCCGGAAACCTTTTCACAACTAAGCGCGCGCGGCCTCAAAGCGACGGACGAGACGTGGGCCAACCCGGACGGCACACTGGCGCGCGGGTGGCTGCTGCGCGGCTCGGAAGGACAGCCCGCCGTGCTGCTCCTGCATGCTTACGGCGGTGATCGCTCGCACGTCTTCAACCTCGCGGTCAAGCTCAACGAGACGACCAACTACACAATCCTCTTGCCTGACATGCGCGGGCACGGCGCAGACCCTCTGGTCGGCTGGACATCTCTGGGCGGGCGCGAGGCAGGGGACGCGGCGGCCGCGCTAGACTATCTGCGCTCTCTGAAGTCAGCGCAGGGGCGTCCGCTGGTCAACGGCAATGCGCTCGGGATTTACGGAGTCGAGCTGGGAGCATACGCTGCGCTTCGCGCCGGACGTGCAAGTGAAAGTGTGCGGGCGCTGGCGCTTGATTCTGTACCCGCCGCTCCGGACGATATGCTCTATGCGGCGATGAGAGCGAATCTGGGTCTGGAGAACGGACTGCTCAAAGGGATGTCCAGGCTAGGGATGCGTCTATATTTTCTGGGCGGCTACGATAATACTCCGTCCTGCACGGAAGCGGCTGCGCTCTCCGACAGGCAGGTGCTGCTGTTGTCCGGAGCGGACGCAGCGGGCCTGCGCGATTCGACCACGGCGCTCGCCGCCTGCTTTCCCAAAGGGGCACAGGTCGAAGTAAAAACAGACCTCCCGCTCTCCGGCATCAACCAGCGCGCCTCGACAGGCGAACAGAGCGAGACCTACGACCGCCGCGTCATAGATTTTTTCGACCGCACGCTGCGCACCAACCCGTAGGCGCTCAGGAACGAGAAATTGCTTCAGCGATTAAGCACACCCGGAAGTATTAATTCAATTAGCCTTGAATGTGAATGAAAACATCTTTCACCACAGAGGCACAGAGCGCACGGAGGCAACACAGAGAAAAGCGGTCAAGCCTCCGTGTAATCTCTGTGTCCTCTGTGTCTCTGTGGTGAATAACCTCATCCCCAATATTCGACTCTAAGTTGAAACACTGCCTAGCCGGAATTTTTATCTTTCACCTTCGCGCACGCTTACCCTGACGAGCGCGACGTGACCGTTGTCGCCGATCACTTCCGTTTCGAGCACGTCATAATCTGTCAACTGTTTGACTCCGTCCAAAGGCACGATGACCAGCGCCGTGCTGCCCTGCTCGCGCGCAGTGTCCGCGATTTCCGCCGCTCCATTAAACCACCTGATCTCGCCGGAGGCGTCGCGCTCCAAACGATCAGCCGCATAAAATTCCGCCGTGCGCTCGACCGTATAAAACTCGTAGACGGGCACGGAAGCATAGCCGCGCCGCGATGCCTCTGCGAGCAGGTCGCGCACGGATTCCGAGCGCGCGCCCTCGTCCATCACAAAGTTTATCGCCAGCGCCGTTGCAGCAAACGTCGCAGAAATGACCAGCACAGCACACCAGCGGCGTAAACCCGGACGAACCAACGCGAACAGGCCCACAAACATCAGTGGCAAGGCGACGGCCAGAGTGTTCGTCAAAGAGATTTGATTGACGCGAACGAGGTAAACCACAATCGCCGCGCCGAGCAGCAAGAGCGTCGCGCCCATCGCGCGCATCGCACGCAAGCCCTCGCGTCCCTCTCCTCGCGCGTAAGCCGCCAGCCGCTCGCCTACCAACAAAGCCGCGCCCGGCAGCGCAGGCAGAATATAACCCGGCAGCTTCGAGCCAGAGAGCGAAAAGAAAGCGACCGGCAACACCATCCACGCGAGAGCAAAGATGCGCGTCTTGCTTAAGGCATCATCCGCTGCTCGCCACTTCCAGCGGCGCACGCGTGCGAGAGCCGCAATCAGAAAGGCAGTCCACGGCAGCGCGAAGAGCGCAAGAATCGGTGGATAAAAATAGAAGGGCTGCGGGTGGCGATATTTGTTCGACAGATACCGTGCGAAGTGATGCTGAATAATAAACTGGTCTATAAAAGTCCAGCCGTGCCGCCACGTGACCGGCCCGTACCAGGTGGCCGCCACCAGCAGCGCCAAGGGCACGCCCCACAGCACACTCCAAAGAACTGTGCGTCGCGGCCACTCGCGCCTCAACAAAAAATAGACGGCGACCACCCCGGCGGGAATAATGATGCCGATCAAACCTTTGGCGAGCAGCGATAATCCGACCGATGCATAAAAACCCGCGAGCAGTAAGCGACGAGACTTCTCAACCGTCAGCACCTCGGACGCGATAAAGCAGGCCATCGCCGCCGCAATCGTCATCGTCACGATCACATCAAAGCTCGCGGCGCGCGAAAAGACGATCATCCCGGTTGATGATAAAAGCGCCGCTCCGCTCCACAGCCCGAAGCCTTGCGCTTCCCCACCGTTCGTCGCGTCACTCTTTTTTTCGACGCTGTGCCCGGCCAGATAGATAAAGACGGCCGTGAGCAGTCCAGAGCAGACTGGGCCAAGACGCGCCGCCCATTCCGAGACGCCGAACGCTCCGAACGCTGCCATAATCATCCAGTAGAGTAGAGCGGGCTTTTCAAACCAGGGATGGCCGCCGAGCGTGGGCGTAATCATGTCACCGCGCGCGAGCATCTCACGCGCGATCTGTGCATAGCGCGGCTCGTCCGGGCCGATCAACGGCAGGCGACCCGTGCCGTACAGGTAAAGAGCGGAAGCACCGAGAAAGAACAGAAGCCAGGCACGCTTGGCAAGCGTCGAACGTTGCAAGTATAGTCACCCGAATAAGAGTTTTCAGTTTTTAGTTTTTAGTTTTCAGTTTTTAGCATAAAAGTATTTCGATGACGAATGCGCCCAATCTT
>DATLMN010000368.1:0-28242 GCA_035537255.1 Pyrinomonadaceae bacterium
TTCAGGATGCGCGACATCGATCTGCGCCATATTGGGCGCGCCAATGCCCTTGAAGTAGTCGGGCCATGAGAAGTCCGGCGTCAGGGTTTTCAATTGCGCCGGCGTCATCATGTTGTACTGCTTGCTCAAGTCGCGCAGCTCAACGGGCGAGCGAGAGTTCTGCGCCAGCCGCATCTCAAACGCCATCACTGTCTGTGCATTCTTCGCGGCCTGCTCAGGGCCATCGCCCAGCAGTTGGAACATGCGCCCGACGTGCTGGACAAACTTTTCGCGCAGCTCTTTGGATTTGTCGTCCGTGTTCGTGTAGTAGTCACGATTCGGGAGCGACAATCCGCCCTGCCCTGCGAAGCCTATGACCATGGAGCTGTTCTTGAAATCGGGCACAGAGCCGAAGCCAAACAGCGCCGGTATCGCGTCGTGGTGCATGCGCGCGATCTCTGCTTGCAGGTCTTTCTGGTCTTTGATCTTTTCGATGGCGGCGAACATCGGCTGTAAAGGCTTAGCGCCCTCTGCCTCGCGCTTCGCCTCGTTCATGCAGCTCGCGTAGTAATCGCCGATCTTCTGCTCGTTGCTGCCCTTGGCGGCGTTCGTTTTTTTGGCAGCCTCTTCGAGAATCTCATGCAGCGTCTTGCGATTATTCTCGGCCAGGATGTTAAAGCTGCCCCAGTTGGAGAAGGCTGCGGGGATTTCCGTCGCTTTGAGCCAGTTGCCGTTGGCGAATTGATAAAAGTCCGTGCAGGCAGAGACCGATTGATCCATTCGCGAAGTGTCGAAGCCGCGACCGGAGTTATCGTTTTGCGCCAATCCGACAGCGGTCAGACCAAGCACAAGCGCCAGAAGAACGGCCACGACGAGCCGTGAATTGAAAGCACGCATAGTAGGTAGACTCCTTGAAACAGTTTTTTTATGTCTTTAAATTCCGGAACAATTCCAAATGGAGAATTTGGATCAACTGTTAATACGCACAATTCGCCGTTTGGTTTCCGACCATTATACTCCTCATCTTCGACGACTGCTTAAGCGTGTTTGCCCTTCCACCTCGGTGTTCCATTTTGTGAACAGTAGAGGGCCTGTAAAACTCTTGCCGCGCTCCGTACGTATAAGGTGAGCCGCAGAGGCTGAAGATTATTTGCCGAATCCGTCCGGCTTCTTTGCGCTCACGCTCTTCCGGTTTTCGAGATACAATGTGTCCCGCTCGTATTCAACCCAGATTCCTAAAGTCCGTGGAGAACTTCCATGCGCCAGAATATTTTGTGCATCCCCGCCGCTACGTTTCTGTCTTTTGCCCTCGTCATCAACGCACTGGCCGTGCAGAACGACAAGCCGCCGCTGCTCGGCTTTACACGTGAAACGAGCGACCGCGAGCGTGCGCTGGAAACGCGTTTCGATGCGGCCTTGAGAAAAGAGAATCTGCGTGAGTGGATGAAACGTTTGACGGCGCGCCCGCATCACGTCGGCTCTGCTTACGGCAAAGAGAATGCCGAGTTCATCGCCGCGCAGTTTCGCTCATGGGGTTATGAGACACAGATAGAAGAGTTCAACGTCCTCTTTCCGACGCCGAAGACGCGCGTGCTTGAGATGGTCTCGCCCGAGAGATTTACGGCGAAGCTCGCCGAACCGTCCCTTGCGGAAGACGCGACCTCGAACCAGACGGCGGAGCAACTGCCCATCTACAACTCATACTCGATTGACGGAGATGTGACGGGCCAACTGGTCTACGTCAACTACGGCGTGCCGAAGGATTACGAAGCGCTTGCGGAGCGCGGCATAGATGTCAAGGGCAAGATCGCCATCGCACGCTACGGCGGGTCCTGGCGCGGCATCAAGCCTAAGGTCGCGGCGGAGCACGGCGCTGTCGGTTGCCTGATCTACTCAGACCCGCGCGACGACGGATATTTTCAGGGTGACGTTTATCCGAAGGGCGCTTGGCGCAACGAGCTTGGCGCGCAACGTGGCTCGGTCGCGGACATGCCCTCGTATCCCGGCGACCCGCTCACGCCAAACGTCGGCTCGACCAAGGATGCCAAGAGGCTCAGGCTGAAAGAAGCGCAGACCATCACGAGGATTCCCGTGATGCCCATCTCTTACGCGGATGCGTTGCCGCTGCTGCGCGCGATGGGCGGGCCGATGGCTCCCGAAGGCTGGCGCGGCTCTTTACCGATTCCATATCACCTTGGCCCAGGCCCTGCGACTGTTCATCTCAAGCTTGAGTTCGATTGGAATACCGTGCCCGCCTACGATGTGATCGCACGGCTTCGCGGGCAGGAGCGGCCGGACGAGTGGGTGATTCGCGGCAATCACCACGATGCATGGGTCAACGGCGCGCAGGACCCGATCAGCGGACTGGTCTCTATGATGGAAGAGGCGCGCGGCATAGGCGAACTGGCGAAGACAGGATGGAAGCCTAAGCGGACAATCGTTTATGCCGCGTGGGACGGCGAAGAGCCGGGGCTGCTCGGCTCGACCGAATGGGTCGAGGCGCACGCAGACCTTCTGCGGAAAAACGCCGCCGTCTACATTAACTCCGATTCCAACGGGCGCGGCTTTCTCTATGTGGGCGGCTCGCACACGCTCGAAAAATTTATCAACGAAGTCGCGCGCGATGTCGTCGATCCTCAGAAGAAAGTCTCTGTCGCACAGCGCGCACGCGCGCAACTTTTGGTCAACGGGAGCGCAGATGAGCAGCGCGACGCGGCGACGCGCGCAGACCTGCGCATAGACGCGCTCGGCTCAGGCTCGGACTTTACGCCCTTTATTCAACACATAGGCATCGCTGCGCTCAATCTGGGCTACGGCGGCGAAGACAACGGCGGCTCTTACCATTCGATCTATGATTCGTTCGATCACTACACGCGCTTCGGCGATCCGAACTTTGATTACGGGGTGGCGCAGGCGCAGACGGCTGGGCGCGCAGTCCTCAGGCTTGCCAACGCGGATGTCCTGCCGCTCTCGTTCTCGAACTTTTCCGAGACCATCGGAGGTTACATCACAGAGGTGACGAAGCTCGCAGACACAATGCGCGAAGAGACGAAGCAAAAAAATCAGCGCATCAACGATAAAGTCTTTGAGATATTCGCCGACCCGACACAGCCCTTTGTCGGGCCGAAGCTGGAAGCACCCGTCCCCTTTATCAATTTCGCGCCGCTCCAGAATGCCCTGGTGCGCCTACAGGAAAGCTCGCGCAATTACGACGCGGCGATGAACAATATGGTGTCTGCGGGTCGTCTGCCTGCGCCCGATGCGGCGCGCGCTCTTGACGAGATTCTGATACGCACCGAGCGTGCGATGACGCGAAGCGAAGGGTTGCCGCGTCGTTCATGGTTCAAGCACCAAATCTACGCGCCGGGTTTTTATACGGGCTATGGTGTGAAGACCTTGCCCGCTGTGCGCGAGGCGATAGAGCAGCGCAACTGGGTGGAAGCGACCGAGCAGGTCACAGTGATCGCACGCGTCATCGAAGGGGTCGCCGCAGAGATTGATCGCGCGACACAGAAGCTGCGCTAAAGCCTAAAACAGTTTCGGGAAGCTTTAGAGCAAATCTCATTTGAGTGTATGGCAAGCGGCATTCACCACAGAGGCACAGAGAACACGGAGGAAGCACGGAGACTTGAGTGATATTTAACTCTCTGTGCTCCCTCTGTGCGCTCTGTGCCTCTGTGGTGAGGTGCAACGTTCCTTACATTCATCTGAAAGCTGTTATAGGCAAACCGGACGCCCACAGGTCACTCGAATGAAACCATCGGGCGGCGTTGAGAGTATAAAGCCAGAGGGCCGAGCGCCCGCCCGGATGCGCTCGGCCCTTTACGATATTCTACGGGTTATTCAATCAATCGCATTTTTTCTCCTAAGGAGCTATATAGATGTCCAGGTCTCTCTTTATCGCTGCGTTATTTCTCTGCGGATTAATCACGACTGCTACAGCACAGCCACGTCGCAGCGATGACTTCTCGCGCCTTCTGCGCTTTCCCGATATTCACAATGATCTGATCGCCTTCGTCTACGCCGGTGACATCTGGACTGTGCCGGTTGCTGGCGGCACGGCACGTCGTCTCACCTCGCATCCGGGACAGGAACTGTTTCCGAAGTTCTCTCCGGACGGCAGATGGATCGCCTTCTCCGGCGAGTACGGCGGCACGCGCCAGATTTTCGTCATCTCTGTTGACGGCGGAGAGCCGCGTCAGCTCACCTATCACAACGATGTCGGCCCGTTGCCGCCGCGCGGCGGCTGGGACAATCGCGTGCTCGGCTGGACGCCCGACGGCAAGTCCGTCCTCTTTCGCGCCAACCGTGTTCCTTACAGCGACCGTCTTGGCAGGCCCTATCTGGTCTCCGTAGAAGGCGGCACGGAAAAAGAGCTGCCCATCACAGAAGCGGGCGGCGTGAGCTATTCGCCGGACGGCACACGCGTCGCTTTCACACCGATCTCGAACGAGTTTCGTGGCTGGAAGCGTTATCGCGGCGGACAATCGCCGGACGTTTGGATTTATGATCTGGCGCGCAACACCTCGGAGCAGATCACCACGACGCGCGCGCAGGATATGTTGCCAGTGTGGCTCGGCGACACTATCTATTACATCTCCGACCGTGACTGGACGATGAACGTCTTCGCCTACGACACGCGGACGAAGCAGACGCGCAAGGTGACGAACCACACGGACTATGACGTGCTCTGGCCGAGCGGCGCGGGCGATGCGCTGGTCTACGAAGCGGGCGGATACATCTACCGGCTCGACGCAAAAAGCGACCGCGAAGAGCGTGTGCCCATCAAAGTCTATGGAGACTTTCCGGATACCGTCCCTTATTTTCAAAACGTCAAGCCGAACATTCAAACCTTCTCGCTTTCGCCGAGCGGCGCACGCGCCCTCTTCGACGCGCGCGGCGACATCTTTACGGCTCCGGCCAAGGAAGGCGAAGTGCGCAACCTGACAAGCTCGCAGGGAGTGCGCGAGCTTGCGCCAGCATGGTCGCCGGACGGACGCTTCGTCGCTTACCTGAGTGACCGTTCGGGAGAGTACGAAATTTACGTGCGCCCGAGCGACGGCACGGGCGACGAGCGCCGCGTCACGACCGACGGTGATGTCTGGCGCTTTCCACTCGTCTGGTCGCCCGACAGCACCATGCTCGCCTACGGCGATAAAAAGCAGCGGCTGCGATACCTGAATGTCGCGACCGGGCGCACGGTGGATGTTGACCACAGCTCGAACAATGACATCACGAACTACTCCTGGTCGCCGGACAGTCGCTGGATCGCTTACACGAAAACCGCCGACAACCAGTTCTCGGAAGTTTGGGTCTATTCGCTCGCGGGCGGGCGCGCGCAGAAATTGACGGGCGGGATGACGAGCGACACGGAGCCCGTCTTCGATCCGAAGGGGCGCTATCTTTACTTTCTCTCAAACCGCGACTTCAATCTCACCTTTAGCGGCTGGGAGTTCAATTATCTCTATACGAACCCGACGCGCGTTTATGTCGGGCTGCTCGCCGCAGACGGCCCGGCACTCTTTCTGCCCGGCAGCGACGAGGAGAAAGTGAAGACGAAAGAGACGCCGCTGATGCAGCCCCCGAACCCAGCGCAAGCGCCGCCGCCGCAGGGCGCGAAAGCTCAGCCCTCGCCGTCGGCATCGCCCAGCCCTGAGCCTCAAGCCTCGCCGACACCTACGGCCACGCCGCCCGCCGCAACGCCCTCGCCCGCGACGCCCGCTGCCACGCCTGTGGTCAAGATAGATTTCGCCGGGTTCGAGAATCGTGTGCGCGCCATCCCGGGCTCGCCCACAAATTACCGTCACCTGACCGCGACGCCAGACGGTGTGCTCTATCTCACGGGGACTGGCAAGCTCTCGCTTTACAATCTGGAAGCGAAGGCCGAACAGACGATCATCGACGGCATACAGGATTACGATCTCTCTGCCGACGGCAAGCGCATAGTCTTTCAGGCGCGCGACACTTACGGTACTGCGGCGGTCGCGCCGGGCCAGAAGACTGACGACGGTCTACTCAAGCTCGATGGCATGACGATGAAGATAGACCCGAAGGCTGAATGGTCGCAGGAGTACACGGACGCCTGGCGCATCATGCGTGACTGGTTCTACGACCCGAATATGCACGGCGTTGATTGGCGTGCAATCCGCGATAAGTACGGAGCGCTCATGCCTTATGTCGCGAACCGCGAAGACCTCAACTTTATCCTGACAGAGATGGGCAGCGAGTTGATGGCGGGCCACGTCTACGTCGAGCGCGGCAGTGATCCGCCGCGCGTCACACGCAGGGACGGAGGGCTGCTCGGCGCAGAGATCGTTCCTGATTCTTCGGGCTACTTCCGCGTCGCTCATATCTTTCCCGGCGAGAACTGGCACGATAGTTTTCGCTCGCCCTTAACAGAGCCGGGCGTGAAGGCTCAGACGGGCGATCTTATTATCGCCGTCGACGGACGCTCGACGCGCAGCGTGAAGAACTTCTACGAGTTGCTCGAAGGCAAAGGCGACCGCGTCGTGACATTGACGCTCAACAATCGGCCGGACACGGCGGGCGCGCACGACGAGCGCGTGCGTCCCGTCAAATCGGAAACCAACCTGCGTTATCTGGATTGGGTCGCTTCACGCAGGGCGCTCGTGGACAAGCTCTCCGGTGGGCGGATCGGTTACATCCACGTGCCCAACACGGCGTTTGAAGGCAATCGTGAACTGTTCAAGAACTTCTACCCGCAGGCGAACAAAGACGCGCTCCTGATAGATGATCGTTACAACGGCGGCGGTTTTATCCCGGACCGTATGATCGAGTTGTTGGAGCGTAAACCGCTCAGCTACTGGACGACGCGCGGGACGGGAGACAATTCAACGCCGGCGTTCGCACACACGGGGCCAAAGGCGATGCTCATCAACGGCTACGCAGGGTCCGGCGGCGATGCTTTCCCGTATTACTTCCGCGAGAGAAAGTTGGGCCGCATCTTCGGCACGACGACGTGGGGTGGATTGATAGGTCTCTCGGGCAATCCGTCTCTGGCAGATGGCGGGAGTTTAAGCACGCCGTCCTTCCGTTTCTTCGATCTCTCAGGACAGTGGGCGGTGGAAGGCACGGGCGTTGATCCCGATGTTGAAGTGGTGGATCGACCCGAAGCGCTCGCGCGTGGTGAAGACCCATCGCTTGAAGCTGCGGTCAAGTACCTGCTGGATGAGCTGCAACGCAATCCGCCGCGCAGAGTCGTCGCGCCGCGCCCGCCCGTCCTCAGGCCGTAAGCAGCCTGAAGACGAAAGGTAGCACCAGGGCTTATCTCAGATAAGCGGATTGCTCAAGGAGGCCGGAGACGACCGCCACCAGCTCGGCGGGCTCGACAGGCTTGGAGACGTGTATCTGAAATCCTTCAGTGAGGGCGCGTGTACGATCTTCTTCTCTGGCGTAGGCTGTCAGCGCCGCCGCAGGAACGAGCCCGCCGCACTCCGCTTTTAACCTTCGCACCTTTTGAATCAAAGCGTAGCCGTCTTCATTCGGCATTCCGATGTCGCTCATCAAGACATCAGGCTTCCACTGAGAGACGGCCTCCAAGGCTTCGCTACTGGAAATACAGGATTTGACTTCCGCGCCCGATTGCGTCAGCACTGTGCTGATCATCTGTCGCGCGCTGGAATCGTCGTCGACGACAAGGACACGAACACCGCTCAACTGAGGCAAAGAATGAAGAGCACGCATGTCGCGGCGTGAGCGGCGCACGGGCCTTTGCTCTTTCGTCTCCATACGCACGGCCAGAAACGGGAGCGTGAATGAAAATGTCGCCCCGTGCCCTTCGCCGGGACTCTCCGCGTGAACTGTGCCGCCGTGCGCTTCGACCAGATGGCGCACGATGGCGAGCCCTAGCCCGAGACCGCCGTAGGCTCTGGTCGTAGCTCCGTCGGCCTGACGGAAACGATCAAAGACGCGCGGCAAAAACTCCGCAGGGATGCCCTGACCAGTGTCCGTCACCACCACTTTGGCGCGAGAGTCTGCGTTCTCGACACGCACCTCCACGCGACCGCCTTCGGGCGTGAACTTGACGGCGTTGAAAAGCAGATTCCAGACCACCTGCTGCAAGCGTCCAGGATCACCCGAGATGGGCCCAATGTCAGAATCACCCGCGTACGTGATCGTGATGTTTTTCGCGGCGGACGTGGGACGCACGACATCTATCGCATCCTCTATGACGGAATGAAGATTGACCTCGCGCATGTCCAGACGCAGCTTGCCGGAAATGATACGCGAGACATCCAGCAGGTCGTCGATCAGACGTTTCTGAATGTGCGCGTTGCGCTCGATGGATTGCATGGCCTGCGCGCGAGTTGCGCCGTCAAGCTTGCTCGTGTTGATAAGATTGGCCCAACCCAGGATAGAAGTCAGCGGCGTGCGAAGCTCATGCGAGAGGGTCGAGAGAAACTCGTCCTTCAAGCCACTGGCCGCCTCTGCCTCTGCGCGCGCCTGCTGCTCGCGCACCAGCAGCCGGTCGCGCTCGCCTTCCGTTCTTTTCAGCTCGCTAATGTAATGATTAAGCTCTTCGACATGCCGCTCGGCGGCGGCCGCGTTGGCCTGCGACGCCTCTATGCTTTTCAGATAAGAGCGGTAGGTCAAATAAACGATGGCGATGATCGGGGTCGTGATAATCACTGCGTAAAAGCCGAACGCCCCGACGAGTTTCGCAATGATCCCGGCAGCCGAAGCCCCCGCGAAATAGGTGATCGATGTCCAGAGATAGAATTTTTTCCAGGTGGCCCAGAAGGGCTGGCGCGTCTTGTAAGATTTCTCGACGGCGATCAATCCAGAGTTAGCCAGATACTGCACGAGCGCCATCAGGCAGACGGCCACAAGAAAATTGGCGGAATAGCCGGAGCGTGCCAGATCGACTATCGGCCCGAAGGAAAAGCGCAAGACCCAGATGGTGAGGAAAGTCGAGATGGCCATGACCGCAGAGTTAAAAAGTATCGTGCGCGGCTTTCTGCTGATCTGAAGCGATGAGCAGAGACCGTCAATCAACGCCAGCATGATCGCGGGCTCGCCACCGTAGAGCAGCATCGTGAGAAAAATAAAAGTATCTGAGACAGTGATGCATCCGGTGACGTAAGGAATGCGCACGACGAGCGTAGAGCTGAGCGCGACCGTCATCATGGCGAGGATAACAAAGGGCACATCCAATCGCGCGTGAGGGAAGCGCTGGATGGAAAAGAGCAGCACCAACATGCCGCAAGCGACGATCACCCACATATACAGATTACTCAGGCGTTCTCTTTCCATAGCTCCTCCGTCCAGCACCCGGATGATTAAGCAGTGCGCTCTCTCTAGAGAGAACGCGCATCCTCTTTTTGCAGGTAGATGGTTTCGTAATAAGCGCGAAGCTTGTAGCCAGCTCGGTGATAAAAGGAATGCGCCTCGGAATTCTTCTCATTCACGAGAAGACAGATTGATCTTGAGCGAGAGAGCAGACGGCGGCCAAGTTGTTGCAGGCAGCGCCGCCCGTAGCCTTTGCCGCGCTCCCTTGGATTGACGTAGATGCCTTCCAGATAAACAGCCTGGGGCGTTTCGGCCATGATGTCTGCTTTGAAAGTCAGCTCGCCATCTTTGACAGAGACCCAGACGCGCCCTCGCTCAATACGCTTGGCGTAACGCGCACGAAAGCCCACAGGGTCAACATCCAGCGGATTGATGCCGCATTCCGCGACGGCCATCTCTGCCTGCACGGGCACGACCAGTTCGAGTTCGGCCAGCGTCGCAAGTCGCAAAGCGGGCGACTCTTCGTCCGCTTCAACGGGCCAGCACTGTTCAAGAAGAAGCTCGCGGCAGGCCAGTCGAAGGGTCTGTCCTGCTTCGCCGTAGCAACTCCAGAAAGCCCTCATCTTCTCCTGCTCGCCCATGATGACGTGCGCCGACGGGCAGCCCTGCGCCGCGCGGGCCAGAGCGTTTAGCGCCTCAGGAGTGCGCGTCTCGATCTGCGTGACGTGTCCGATCAAAGAGATGCCTTGAAGCTCGCCCGAACTGTCGTGACAGCCATAAAACGTGCCGCGATTGAGCGGGCTCACCAATCCGTTGTCCAGAATAAAACCGGCCATATAGACAGTGTGCAGGGGACGCGCAGAGAGAAAGTCCAGCACCGACGCCTCCTCGCCCTGACTGAGGGCGCGAACGCTCAAAGCATCTCCCGCCGCAGCTTCTCGTCTAAAAGCTGCCGAGGGTAACTCCTCAAGCTCTGCCGTAGATCGCATGTCACTCCTCATCCTGATTGTTCAAGGCTGTCAGATCATTCTGGGAGAGTAGGATTCAAAGGAACAGTTAATAGTCCAGATAGTCAATGCCGTCGTCCGCCTCGGCTGGCATTGAGGGAGTTTCGTCTCCGTTGACGGTCGCCGATTGCGCTTGCAGTGTCAGGTCGCCGGTAATCACGCCGTCACCCGTAATCACACCGTCGCCCGTGATGACGCCATCGCTGAGCACGCTGCCTTCTTCGAGGAGCGTGCCGTTGCCGAGCAAATTGCCGACGCTCATAAAGATCATGCCGTCGCCCGTAATCACACCGTTGCTTGTCAGGATATTGTCGCCTGTGATGACGCCCATGGAGAGCATCGTCGCGTCGCCTGTGATCACACCATCACCAGTGATCACACCGTCGCCGAACAATCCTCCCAGGCTGTAAATCTTTTGATAGTTACTGATCAGCTCAGTGCCTGTCGCGTACGTGTAGTTGAGGATAATTCCTCGCGACCAACTGAAGGTCTGACCCGCGATGGTCGTTTGCTGAACAGGCAGAGCGCCCGTGACGAGCAAGGGATCGCCGAGCGGCGTCGTTGCGGAAAGGTCTGTGCGAACGAGACGGGCTAGCCGCACAGCGCCTTCGATATTTATTTCGCCCGCGCCCTGCTCGAACATATTGAACCCTGCGAGCGGCTGCGCCGTGTACGTCAAAATCATCTTGACGAGATTAGGTGTGAGGCTCGGATTGGCTTGCACAAGAAGAGCCGCTGCCCCAGCGACGACGGGCGTCGCCATCGAAGTGCCGTTCAAATACATCATCCGGCGATTATCGACGGGGCTTACGCCTGCATCCAGTTGAGGGTTCTGCGCGACGATCAGATTGTTAACCGCCTCTGCATCGATGATCTTATTACCGGGCGCAACCAGATCGGGCTTCAACAGATTATCGTAATGCCTGACGCCGCTCGAATCCGTCGTGAAGCTGCGCGTTGGTCCACGCGAGCTATAAGTCGTAACAACATCATCACCGCGCTCGTCCGTTCCAAAAGTATTGGTCGCGCCGACAGTGATCGCCGAAGGCTCATTACCCGGCGAGTGTACGTGACCGTAGACCTTATTATTGTCGCCGTCCTTGCCATTATTACCGGCAGCCGCAGCGACTACGATCCCGGCATCCACCAGGCGACGCACGGCCCTGCATACGGGATCGTTTTTGTAAGAATCTATGGCGGGCATGCCCAGACTCATATTGACGACGCGTATGTTGTAGGCCGCGCGATTCGTCATCACCCAGTCAAGCGCTCGCAGTAGATTGCCGACAGTGCCCGCGCCCTGTGCGTCTAGCACGCGCAGATTAATGAGACTTGCGTTGGGCGCGATTCCAATGTACTTGGCGTTCGCTATACGACCATTACCTGCGGCCGTCGCCGCCACATGTGTGCCGTGCCCGTAGGGGTCATCCGTGCGGCCCTCTCCTGTGAAATCCTGATTGACGACGACGCGAATATTGTTGCTCTTATCCAGAAATACTTTGTGGCTCAGATCAATTCCCGAATCGAGCACGGCGATGCCGACTCCTGTACCGTCCAGCCCGCTCGTGGTCGTGCCATTCGTCGTCCGCACACTATCTGCCCCGCTCGTCTGAGAGACGTGTCCGAGCGTCCTGATCTCTCTGTTCAAAGAGACGTAGGCGACATCTTTACGAGCGGCCAGGGCGGCCGCCGCAGCGGCAGGCAGATCGACTATATGAAGCTTGAAATTTTTGAACTTACGGATATTGCTCGCGCCCGACAGTTGAAGAGCGAAATCAAGCTCGGCTTCCCAAGCACCGGCAGGTTGAATGATGACGCGCACACGCTCTGCGCCGCGAGTCTCAGCCTTCTTTCGCAGATCAGCAGATACTTTATTGAGCAGGCTCGGGTTCTGCCCCGACTCTGCCAGACTGTTTTGACCAACGAGAAAGCTCGCGCCCAGACAGACCATAAGCACAGAGACCAGCCATGTGATCTGTTTCATACGTTTCAAATACTTATTTCTCATGGGGCCTCCTGCTACGGCTTTTTACTGGAACTGATTAAATTGGTGAAAGGCAGGCCATAGGCCTGGTCTACGAGCGGTTCAACGGACACAGACTTTGATTTCCAGACGGTGGGCCAAAAGTCGGAGCATAAAAACGCGAACCGCAGTGCAGCCTCTTAAGGCTCAAACGGCGCTTCGCTGCAAAAATAGTTCGCCCATTCGGTTGACCGTTTTTAGAATTTCAAAAGGGGGATTTGTTTGCCAGCGTTGTTATAACAAAAAACCTTTAAAACATCAACCCTCAAAACCCATTTTCCGGCACTTATTTCGCCTCCACGAGCGAGGCAAAACAGTACATTCGGTCATCTTGACGAAATCGCGGGGAAGCTCAAATACGGAGACCTTCTAAAATCAATTTAGGATTCGCGTTGACGTGAGGTAAGCGAGAAGAAGGCGAGTTGTTATTAGATTCGATTGGGATTTTTATGATCCGAAGGCATACCTTGAGCACGGTCAAGGGCTGCCCTCAGAGGTATCAACATGGCCGTGAGGCTTTGATGCCCATTGCTCTTTCGCCTCTTGAGACAGAGATAAAGGCGGGGCCTGTTTTTATACTTGATCTTTGTCTGACGACGACAACTGAAGCGTGCATGCCTTTAGGCTGGTGTAGGCCGTAAACAGAAAAAGCCAGCCTTGCGACTAACCTGGAAGTTCTTAAAATGATTGGTGGAGCAGAGGAGGGTCGAACTCCTGGCCTCCGCATTGCGAAGGAGGAATGCGGATAAAGAGAAAAGGGCATGGCTGTCAATACGGATAATAAATTGTTGCCAGACTAAAAAAAATTGGCGAATCAGGCTATACGCTGAGGATGTCTTAACAGGCAAATTAGTGTAATGACAGCAGTCAATCTACTAAGGAAATGCAATAGCTGTATCCTTCAAGGGGCATCAGATGGCGCAGCATTAAGGGGGCTTTCGGGTACAATGCGTTCGTCATAAAGATAATCGGCCGCACGCGCAGCAGTTTGATCCTGGCGTGAGAGATGAACCGCTTTGCCTTTGGTAAATTTTTTGATGGCACGAGCCTGGTATGAACACACGGTGGAGAGAACAATCTAAGTTTGCGGTAATAGCATGCGTGATGATCTTGCTGTTGCTCTGTGCGCCAGGCAAGGCGCGTGGACAGGAACGCGCGCCGACCCCGGGCTCACCAGATAGTGTCGAGCGGGAAGTGTCGGGATTGCACGAGCAGGCCCGGCAGCTCATGTCGAAGCGTGAATTGGATGCTGCGCTGCCGATATTGGAGCGGGCGCTGGCGATAGCTGAAAAGAGTTTGGGAGCGGAACACGACAAGGTTGTGGAGACGCTTACTTACCTGGCCTACCTGTTTGAGGCTAAGGAAGATTACGCGCGTGCGGAGCAGATGTATTTGCGCGCACTGAAGATCACGGAGAAGACAGAGGGCGCAGAGCACTTGAATGTTGCAATTCTGCTCAACGCTCTGGCGGAGATGTATCTGAAGAAGAATGACCTTGCAGAGGTCGAGCCACTGCTGCAACGCGCTCTGGCGATTCGCGCGAAATTGAATGAGCCGGAGCACCCCGGCACGTCTACACTGCTAGTCAATCTCGCGCGGTTCTATCAAGCTAAAAAAGATTACGCGCAGGCTGAGCCACTCCTTCGGCGCGTGCTCTCGATAGTCGAGCAGGCGCAGGGAGCTGAGAGTGACGAAGTGTCCAAGGCTCTGGTTGATCTGGGCATGCTCTATTTCGAGAAGAGTGAAGCTGCTAAGGGCGTGCCGCTCATAGAGCGCGCCTTAAAGATTGACGAAAAGAGATACGGCCCTGAGCACATCGCTATCACCAGATCGCTCAGCCCTCTGGCTTTTCTCAAATATGTCACCGGTGATTATAGAGGGGCGGAGCAACTCTACAATCGCATGCTGGAAATGTATGTGAAGATCGGCGGCGAGGATAACCGATACAACTCTACGCCGCTCTCCGGGCTCGCCAACGTCTACAAGGCGAAGGGCGACTACGAACGCGCTGAAGCCTTGTTCCGGCGCGTCGTGGCGATTGAGGAGAAGGCCGACGGCGCGGATCATCCGCGACTCGCCATCACACTCGACAGCTTCGCCGAGCTGTATCTACAGAAGCGCGATTACACGCGCGCCGAAACGCTCTTGCAGCGCTCGCTTCAGATACGTGAAAAAGCTTTCGGCGCAGAGCATCCTCTCTACATCTTCTCTTTAGACAATCTCGCCAGGATGTATAAAGAGAAGGGCGATCACGTAAGGGCTGAAGAAACCTATAAGCACATTCTTGAGATTAAGGAGAAAACGCAGGGGGCGGAAGACCCGTCTGTTGCCACGGCACTCAACAATCTGGCACTTCTCTTTGCTGACAGGGGAGATTATGCCCGTGCCGAACCGCTGTTGGAGCGTGCGCTACAGATTCGCAAGGCTAAGCTCGGCAAGGATGATGCGGCTGTGGCGAAAACGCTCGGCGACCTCGCGACGCTCTATAAAGAGAAAGGCGATTACGTGCGCGCCCAAGCCTTGTACGAGCGCTCGCTGGCGATATACGAGAAAGCTGCCGGCCCATCGTCCTCTAATGTGGCTTCGACGCTCAATAACCTGGCCGGTGTTTACAGCATCAAGGGCGATTATGAGAGGGCCGAACAGTTGCAACGCCGCGCCCTGTCGATCAGGGAAAAAGTCTTGGGCCCGGAGCACGTGGACATCGGCGATTCTCTCAACAACCTGGCTATTCTGTATGAGAGAAAGGGCGATTTTAGAGAAGCCGAGCTGCTTTACCAACGTGCCCTTGCGATCATGGAGAAGGCTCTCGGTGCAGCTCATCCAAAGGTCGCCACGGCGCTCAACAACCTGGCCTCTCTATATTTGGGTAAAGCCGATTATTTACGAGCCGAGCCTTTGCTTGAGCGTGCGCTACAGATACGCGAGAAGGCTTTGGGGGCAGAACACCCGGACGTTGCTACTTCTGTGAACACCCTCGGACGACTCCTTCACACGAAGGGTGATTACAAACGCGCGGAGCAGATGTTCGAGCGCGCGCTACAGATACGCGAAAAGACGCTCGGCGCAGAGCATACGGACGTTGCCGCTGTCATCTCCAACCTGGGTCTAGTCTACGGTGAGCTGAAAGATTACGAGCGCGCAGAAAAATTCCTGCAACGCGCGCTCGCCATCAACGAGAAGGCGCTCGGCGCAGACCACCTTGATCTGACTACGCAGCTTAACAACCTTGCGGTGCTCTATTATGAAAAGGGTGATCTGGCGCGGGCGGAGCAGTTGACCGTGCGCGCTCTGGCGATACGCGAAAAGAAGCTCGGGCGAGAGAACCCGAATTCCGCTTTATTGATTAACAGTCTTGCGGCGCTACAGGAAAAAAGGGGCGACTACAGCCACGCCGAACCGCTCTACCAGCAGGCAGAGGCGATTCTGGAAAAAGCGCTTGGGCCGGAGCACCCGGAGGTCGCGACAGTCCTCGCTAATCTGGCATTGATGTACGCCGCGATGGGTCAAAAGGAGAAGGCCCTGACGTACCTGACGCGCACCAATGAAGTACGCGAGCATAATCTCTCGCTCATTCTCAATACGGGCTCGGAACAACAGAAGCTGCTCTACCTGGTGACCCTTGCAGGGGAGACAGACTACACCGTCTGGCTTCATCTTAAGCGCGCATCCGAGGACATACGCGCCGCGCGTCTGGCATTGACGACGATTTTGCGGCGTAAAGGGCGCGCGCTCGATGCCATGAGCGACCAGATAGGCGCGTTGCGTCGCAGGCTAGACCCGCAGGATCGCGCTCTGCTTGAGCAGTTGGATAAGGTCAACTCCGGGTTGGCCCAACTGGTGCTCAAAGGTACTGGCAACACTGTAGACCCTGCGCGACACAAAGAATCTCTCAACAGACTTGAAGCCGAGCGCGAGCGCTTGCAGGCAGCCGTTAGCCTACGCAGCGCGCAGTTTCGCGCACAGTCGCAACCGGTCACAATGGAGAGCGTGCAAGCGCTGATTCCGACTGATGCCGCACTGGTCGAGATGGTGTCGTATCGCAGCTTTAATGAACAGGCAAAGACTAGAGAGCAGCGTTGGGGTGCAGAGCGTTATGCCGCTTACGTGCTGCGGCGCGTGGGCCCACCCGCCTGGGTAGACCTCGGCGAAGCAGCGCCTATTGATGCTGAGGTCGCACGGCTGCGCGGCGCGCTCGGTGATCCCTTGGGCGGGCAGACCAAGCGCATTGCAAGAGCACTCGACGAGCGTTTGATGCGCCCTGTTCGAAGGTTGCTCGGCGATGCGACGATGCTGCTGCTTTCGCCCGATGGAACGCTCAATCTAGTTCCCTTCGAGGCCCTTGTGGATGAGCAGAACAAGTATCTGGTCGAACGCTACACGATCACCTATTTGACCAGTGGGCGCGATCTGCTGCGGCTGCAAATACACGCGCAGAGCAGGCAAGCACCGCTCATCCTCGCCGATCCGTCTTTTGACCAGAGCAGCACGCCCACTGCTGTCGGCAGCGTGAGTGAGCAGAACGAAGCAAATCGCCGCTCGTTCGATTTTACCAAAGCACAATTTGCTCCTTTACCCGGCACTGCCGAAGAAGCGAAAGCTCTCGTCCGCATCCTGCCTAAAGCAGAGCTTCTCACGGGTGCTAGAGCGACCGAGACGGCGCTCAAGCAAGCGAGCGCTCCGGCCATCCTGCACGTCGCGACGCACGGATTCTTCTTAGCGGACAGCAGAGACGCGGCTGCCGCCCAGCATGATCTGGCGATAGGGCAGGCCAGTACACTACAATCCCTTGCAGTTCCGAGCGAGAACCTGCTGCTGCGCTCAGGACTTGCTTTGACAGGGGCCAACCAGCGGCGTGGCGGAGAGAGCGAGGACGGCGTGCTGACGGCGCTTGAAGGCACTGGGCTCGACCTGTGGGGCACAAAGCTCGTCGTGCTCTCGGCCTGTGAGACAGGAGTGGGCGACGTTAAGAATGGCGATGGAGTATATGGTCTGCGGCGAGCGCTCGTTCTGGCAGGCGCGGAGAGCCAGTTGATGAGCCTCTGGCAAGTTGATGATGCGGCCACAAAGGAGTTGATGGTTGAGTATTACAAGCGATTGCAGGCGGGCGAAGGTCGTGCGGAAGCGCTCCGTCATGTACAGCTACAAATGCTCAAAAGCGCAGACTGGAATCATCCCTACTTCTGGGCGAGCTTTATCCCTCTGGGCTACTGGGGGAGCATGAATGAATGAGGCGAAGCGGATTTGCGCCTCGCTTAAGTAATCGAAGTATTAGCCATCATCTCTATTCTTTCTCTCGTTTCGAGCCGGTAATGCATAGCCGTCATCTAGCGCACAGTGGCCGCGTATGCCTTTGCTGAAAGAAAACAGTTTGGTGATGTATATCTTGCGTCGCCGCTACTGGGCGTTCGTCATTGCGCTGACCTGCGCGATATGTGTTCTGGTTGCCTTCCTGATGTACCCACTGAAAAACTCTGACGGTACTTACACCTCCTATCCCTTGGGACTGATGACCGAGTTGGAGAACAGAGCGCTCGACCTGCTCTTTCAATTACGCGACGCACGACATACAGGTCTGCGCACGCGTGGGCAAAGTGAGCCCATCTCAATCATTGAGATAGACGAGGCTTCGATCAAAGCGTCTCGTGTGCGCATGCAAAAGTGGCCGCGCAACTGGTATGCGCAACTGGTCGACCGCGCGAGCGAAGGCGGAGCAACCGTCATCGGTCTGGATTTGTTCCTCAGCGAAGAGGGCGGCACATCCGGCGAAGACATAGCAGCCGACCGTCAACTTATCGAGTCCATAGAGAGAGCGGGCAACGTCGTCCTTGCAACAAAAACAGGGAGCGGAGGATTCGATGAGCTGAAGCCTCTTCCCGTTTTCACAGATGCTGCGTATGCCACGGGGTTCGCGGACTTCCCGCTGGACGGCGATGGCTTTGTGCGAAGCTCGCAGCTCTTTCTCGCGCGCAGAGAAGGTGCACCGGATTTCAGTTTCGCAACCCGCCTGGCCGAAGGACACCTGCTCGCCGGGAAGTACGCGCAAAAGTTTTCAGAGCTGCGGCAGCGTGGCCTTGATGAACAGGCAGCTACGGAAGAGGCTGGCGCTTATGCTCAGCAGTCTTCAATGCTCAAGACGGGCTCTGCCGATGGCGAGGTGTTCTTTAATGATCGTGTCCTGCCGCTGCGTACAGACCTGAATCTACAACTGGACTTTCGCGGGCGCACACCTGCCTTTCGCCGTATCTCTGCGCGCGACGTGCTGTTTGAAAAGAACGCACAGATTCCGGACGATTTTTTCCGCGACCACATAGTCCTCATCGGTGCGACCAATCTGGATGCGCCGGATCAATTCCCGACTCCTTTCTACGAGCCCTCTTTACTGGCGCGCATGCTTGACCGGAATCTCAGAGGCGTGCCTCCCGCGCGGACTCCCGGAATAGAATTGCATGCTAACGCTTTGGCAACCATGCTGTTTGGTCGTGCTCTCGTGCGCCCGCGCTACAGCTTGCAGGCCGCGTCTCTGATTTTGCCGCTCGCATTGGCCGCGCTGGCCGTCTTCCTGCTCAAGGTATTCCGTGGATTGCTCGCCGTAGCCCTCATTGCCGTCGCTTCGCTCATTATCGCTTCGTGGGTGTTCAATGCATACGGGTTGATTCTGCCACTGGCGAGCGCGTGGCTTGGTCTGGGTCTGCTGACTCCTGCCGGGCTGGGCTTGCGTTATGCGCGTGAGCGCGTCCTGCGCACCGAAACGGAGGAAGAACGCGCGCAGGTCATGGATATTTTCTCGCGCTTTGTTTCCAGGGAAGTCGCACAGCAGATGTGGGAGCAGCGCGGCCAGCTATCGCTCTCGGGCGAGCGTCGCGTCGTGACGGTGATCTTCACGGACATACGCAACTTCACGACGCTTTCCGAGCATGCCCCGTCAGGACAAGTTGTCGAGTGGTTGAACGATTACTTCGGTCGCATGCAAGAGGTCATCACATCCTTCGGCGGGCACATCAACAAATTTATCGGCGATGGCTTGATGATCGTCTTCGGCGCGCCCGTGGACCGGGGCGAAAGAGTAGAAGCGCAGGCTGCCGTTGACTGCGCTCTGATGATGCTTGAAAGCGTCAGTCGAATGAATGAGGAATGGAAAGAAAGGGGCCGCCCGGAATTTAAGATCGGCGTCGGCATCAATAGCGGTGAAGCCACCTGCGGCGTCGTCGGAGCCCAGCAGCGCCTCGAATACACGATTATCGGCGATGCTGTGAATCTGGCTTCAAGGCTGGAATCCATGACCAAAGATGTCGGCGTCCAGATAATTATCAGTGAAGCCACAGCACGCCTGCTTGACGATGCGTACGAGATGGAGGCGCTAGGCTCTGTAAAAGTTAAGGGTAAGAGTGCAAATACCTCCATCTACACCGTCAAAAGCAAGAAGCTTGAAAACCAAAAAAGCTCCCCCACGATTGACAGCCCCTAGAGTCATGGCTCAAATATAGTATTACTGAAAGTTCATTCTCTTCCCAAATCAACGGGTGAGGTTTAGTTATGCCTTTATCAATCACAACAAGCTGTCGGCTCGCCTTCATCCTATCGCTCTTACTGCTGTCGCTCTGCGCGATAAGCTTTACAGCAACTGCTCAGGAGCAAAAGAAGGAGACTCCTAAAACACCTGCGACCGGGGTGCGTCGCCCTCTTCCTAAACCGAATGCGGGCTCGCGTGGATTTGAAAGGTATGCTGGTCGGACTGCTTCTGCCCGGTTGATCGTCGCAGCAGGCACACGCGGCGAGCCCGCAGAGGCCAAGAAGTATCGCGAAGAGGGAGAGGCATTCTACAAAGCTCACAAGTACAACGAAGCGATAGCGGCGTTCAATCATTCGCTCCAACTAAACCCCGCGCAGCCCATAGTCCACTTCAACCTGGGCGTCGCCTACGGCGACTTGCAACAGCACAAGGAGGCGATCAAGTCGTACAGGGAAGCAGTGCGCCTCAAATCCGACTACCCGCTCGCCTATTTCAACATGGGGAACGCTTATTCGGATGAAGGTGAGTACGCGAAAGCAATCGAAGCGTTTAGAGAAGCGTCTCAACTCGACGCAATCGCGCCCGCAGCCCATTACAATTCGGGCGTAGCCCACATTGAATTAGGTCAGCAGGACGAGGCTATCAAGTCATTCAAAGAGACCATACGCCTTCAGCCGGAGCACGCTGCCGCTTACTACAATCTCGGCATCGCCTATGGCTCCAGCGAACGGAACAAGGAAGCGGTAGAGGCTTTCACGCAGGCACTTCGTCTTCGAGAGAAGAGCGAGGACGAGCATTTCACACAGGACGAGGCGCGCTTTAATCTCATCCTCGCACTCCTCAACCTCAACATGAAAAACGAGGCGACCCTGCAATATCACATTCTCAAAAGTCGCAATCCCGAGTTGGCGAATGAGCTTTACACACTGATTGAAAAGTAGGCTTCGGCTGAATCAATACGTAGATGAGCATCTGTTAAAAGTAGCTTGCAGATTGACTGCGAGCCAGACATGAAATTGAAGTGGGCCTGTATCGTTTAAGGCGCGCTCTTCTACTTTCCCGCACGTTCACAGCCATTCTCCAAGGATAGAAGATTCCGACCTGTCCGCCTGACTAAAGCTATGACGGCCACTCTTCTTCCGTCCTCCAAAGTATCCTCAATGAAAAAGGGCTACCAGTTAGGTAGCCCTAAGCCGTTGAAATAAATGGTGGAGCAGAGGGGGATCGAACCCCTGGCCTCGGCATTGCGAACGCCGCGCTCTCCCAGCTGAGCTACTGCCCCAGAATGCTTACTTCTTCCTTACCTCTATGCCACGTCCCCTAAAAGTCTTCTCATCGTTGCCTGCGCGCGTCTATAATACCGCTGACTTCGACCCTTATTGAGATTTCCGTAATTCTGCGTCAGCGAGTGGCAGTTAGGGCACAACAATCTAAGGTTTGCTTCTACGTTATTTAAGCAATCTCCGTCAATATGGTCAATAGTAAGAGGAACTTTCCTTGTTACAGGATTTAACTCTTGCCAGCTACATTGCTGACACCGCTCTCCATACTTATCAAGTAAATAACGACGGATGTATCTCGAAATACCTGCCGCTCCGGCGAGCCCTGTTTCTAAGCCAGCCTTCCAGCGTTTAATATATTCTGCATACTGCGCTTCTAGTTGACATTTATTACTACAATAAATAGCGCCGTAGTTATTAACAAGATTCGGGCAGATTCGGCAAGCACGCGGATTCTTCGGTTTCGACATAAACGACATTATAACGCAAGTCGTTCAAATCTAATGCGGCGCTCTGCCAACTGAGCTACTGCCCCACGTGTTTCTGAAAAGAGATATTAGAGAGCGATCAAGCTTTCTGTCAAGCAGACGTGTTGAGCTTGAAATAGGCTGTGTTCGCGGCTTAAAGCGAGGATGATTTATGGCTTGAAGATGCGGGTTAAACCTTGTGCTTCGGGTGTGTGGGCTGTTAGTCGTTTGTTGAGAGACTGTGGGCCGCTGATTGAATCGCTTCGTCCAGGCGCTCGATGTGGCGACCGCCACCCTGTGCCATGTCCGGGCGTCCACCGCCGCGCCCGTCGAGCATCAGGCAAGCCTCGCGCAGCAGGGCGTTCATGTCGCCTGAAGCATCTGCGGAGCGCGCAAAGATTAGGCGCGCAGTCTCGCCGTCGCGTGAGCCAAGGAGCGCGATGGTGTGCGTGTGAGAGATCACGGCCAGCGCCAGATGCTTTAATCCTTCGGCATCGCGGCCATCAAAAGTGCGCGCGACGACGCGCGTGCCGTCAGCGCCAACGGCTGCGTCCCTGACAAGCTCTTCCGCTTCAGTTTGCGCGGCTGCTTCCTCAAGCGTGCGTGCGCGACGCTGAAGTTGTTTATGCTCTTCGAGCAGACGTGCGACGGAGGCGGCGGCTTCGTCGCGCGCGACGCTAAAGTGCGCCGCACAGCTGCGCGCAGTGCGATTGGCCCGGCGGTAATCGGAGAGCGCGCGGTGGCCTGCGACGAACTCTATGCGGACTAGACCCTTGGCGCGTTCCCAGTGGCGTGCGGCGATCAGGCCGATCTCGCCTGTGCGGCGTGCGTGCGTGCCTCCGCACGGGCTCAAATCAAAATTCTCGATCTCTATGATCCGCAGCTCGCCTTCACGCGCAGAGTCTTTGCGCAGTGGTAACTCTGCGGCCTCGTCGGCTGTGACGAGCCTGACGCTGATCGGGCGGTCTTCCCAGATCACGCGGTTGGCAAAATCGATGGCCCGCTCGACGCGCTCATCCGTTGGGTCTTTGAGCGCGACATCTATCTCGGACGCTTCGTCCATCATACGAAAGCTGCGCGTCTCAGCGCCGTAGAGCGAGACCAGGGCCTGCGAGAGAATGTGCTGGCCGGTGTGTTGTTGAATGTGATCGTGTCGTCGCTCCCAATCGACGCGGCCCTTGACGCGCGCGCCGACACGCGGCGCGCGTCCCTGTACGATGTGCAGGACAGCACCGTCGTCTTGCTCTATGCACTCTATGACAGGAGTGGTGTCGAGCAGTCCGGTGTCGCTCGGCTGGCCTCCGCCCGTCGGATAAAAAGCCGTGCGGTCAAGCGTGACGGCGCACCAGCCGCTGACGCTCTCTGTCGCAGAGAGGACTGATGCTTCAAACTCCAGGAGATGCGAGTCAGTATAATAGAGACGTTCGGTCGCGCTCATAAAGAGAGTTAAGAAGGCATCTCGCGCCTTTCGATATTTCAGCAAACGAAGAGCACCAAACTAGCCGACGCACCTTTGCAGCGTCAAGGGTAAAGAGGCGTAGAATAAATTTGTCTGTAATGCTGGCGGGCGATCCCCTTTCGCCTCAGGCGAGCACTTTTTTGACAACCGCATAAATAAAGATGGATAATCCCGCGCTCCTCAAGCTACGCCAAAACTTCTCCGTCCCGGAAATAACTGGAGCGATTCTTACTGTGATGATCCTCTTCAATTATAAAATTTTTGCCAGACGCGCGAGCGTTTATCTTCTGACGGCGCTTGTCCTCGTGCTCTGCGCGATGGGGGGCGAGACGGCTGCTGCACGATCAGATGAAGCGCCGCTGGCGGCCATCAACTATCGTCTCTCCATGCCGCGCCCGGCGACGCATCTCTTTGAAGTTCAGATCGAAGTTCAGACGGCGAAGGACATGGGCCCAGCTCATCTTGATTTTCAGATGCCGCGTTGGTCGCCTGGACGCTACTCGGTCTTTAACTTTGCCATGAATGTGCAGGAGTTCAGCGCGTACCCGTTTTGCCGTGAGGCCGCCTGTCTGGAAACGCCTTTGCCCGTGAAGAGGATTGACGATCAGACCTGGCGTGTGCAGACCCTTGATCATCAGAGACTGATGGTTAGTTATAAAGTCTTCGCCGATAATCTGTCGGGCACGTTCTCGCAGCTCAACGAGCGCCACGCCAATTTCAACGGCGGCTCTATCTTTATGTACATCGTCGGGCACAAGCCTGATCCTGTGCGCCTTAAGATTGACCCGCCGGCGGGCTGGCGCATCGTCAATGGTCGGATGGAGAGCCCCAATCAACGCGAATGGCAGTTTCCAAACTACGACATCCTGATCGATACGCCCACAGAGATTGCCCCGGACTGGACGATGGAGCAGTTCAACTGGGAAGGGAAGACCTACAGGGTTGTTGTCCATTCGCTCGGCGCAGAGGGAGGGAAGCGACGCGCTCTGGTCAGCGGTATAGAGAAAATCGTGCGCGCGGAGACGGCCATGTGGGGCGCGCCGGAATTCGATTCCTATACTTTCCTGATTCATTTCGCCGCCGACGGTCAGTCCGCAGACGGGATGGAACATCTGACCTCGACGCAGATCATAGAGCCTGGCGCTCTCGCTGATCAGGGCGAGCTTGAAAACACGCTCGACGGTGCGGCGCACGAATTCTTTCACGTCTGGAACGTCAAGCGTTTGCGCCCCGTTGAGCTTGGCCCCTGGGATTTTACGCGCCCGTTGAGCACGCGCAGCCTGTGGATCGCCGAAGGCATCACCAATTACTACGGCCATCTGATGCAAAGACGTGCCGGAATCTGGACTGATGAGAGATTCCTTGAGAGATTGGGCCAACAAATCTCCGAAGTCGAAAACGCGCCCGGCAGCCGACTGATGAGCGCCGAAGAATCATCAATCGTCGCGCCTTTCCTAGACGGCGGAGCGCACACGCAGCGAACCAACTTGGATAATACTTCCGTCAACTATTATCCGAAGGGCGAAGTCCTTGGCCTCGTGCTCGATCTGCTGATCAGACGCGAGACCGGTGGGCGCGCCTCGCTGGACGATGTGATGCGGCGCATGTATCAGAAGTTTTACTTGGAGAGCGCGGCGGACACTTATTACCTGCGCGGTCGCGGCTACGCCGTGGAAGATTTCGAGCGCACAGCCTCTGAGGTTGCAGGTACGGACTTACAGGACTTCTTCAAGCGTTACGTGCGCGGCGTCGAGACTCCGCCTTATGATGCAGCGCTGGCTGCGGTCGGCCTGCGTCTCGTTCGCGCGCCGTCGCGCGCCTCAGAAGTAAGGCCATCGTCCGCGACCGTCAGCACAGGCAAGGTAGAAGCCTCGCACCTACGCCCGCACCCTTTCGATTACCGCATAGAAGAGCGCAGAGACGCCACGCCGCAGCAGCGTGCTCTGCGCGCCGCGTGGATGCGCGGGTGAAAAAAGAGTCTGACAGATAGAGACTGAACATTAGGCGCGTGCTTTTATTTCTTATCAACGGGTCAACATTCCTCGCCGTCTCAAAACATGTTTCCTAACCTTTAACCGGGCATTGACTCATGCGCGAAGCCAAGACCGTCAAGCGTGATCGGGCGATTCTCAAAGGGTTGGATTTTATCTACAAGGTCGCCTGTGATCCTAAAAACATCTACGAATATGGAAGCGATCTGCTCAACTGTTTCTACTTTATCTCTGTCACATCCGATGACGCGTTGTTGCGACGGACGGCGCGCCGGATGGGACGGGAGCGCGCGCGGGCTTGGCGACGCGCCTATCCGGCCTTACAGCGCAAAGCCGATGCGGACACCATCGCGGACATGATGCACGGCGCTTACGCGGCGACGCGCTTTGGCGTGGATTGCGCGAATCTGAAAGCCGGGCTCAAGCGCGCCGTTACGCGATACTCGGCCATCGATTACCTGTGGTTCGACCCGGAAAGTGAGCCGCCTCCGAGTGATATACCGGAGACTTGTGAGTGCGGCGTGCTTAATCCGCGTGGGCGAAAGGTCTGCCGCAAGTGCCGTCAGGGTTTACCGATGATGAGCCGCTACTGGGTTTTTATGGATGCGCTGGTCCGTGCCTACACGGGCGAGCGGTACGGCGTACCCTTGGGCGCAGCTTACGCCAGCGTCTTTAAATGGCTGCCCTTTATGCGTCCCTATCTTGGCTACGATGGCGGGAAGAACAAGGAATTCTACGAACAGATTTATGCCGTCACGCATGTCGTTTACACCTTGAACGATTACAGTGTCTACAGGCTTTCTCCAAAGTGGCTGCCGCAGGAATACGAGTTCCTGAAAGCATCTCTGGCTGAGATGATACTGATGAATGACGCCGAGACGACGGGCGAGATCATGGATTCGCTGAGAGCGTTCGGCCTCACCAGCCGTCATCCGCTGATACGCGAAGGGACTGACTATCTATTAAGTGAGCAGAACGAAGACGGCAGTTGGGGAAACCTCAAGGCGAAGGATATATACCAGCGTTATCATCCCACCTGGACGGCCATCGACGGATTGCGCGAGTACCGTTGGCGCGGAGAGCGTATCAGTTTTCCAAAGCTGATGCCGCTTTTAAAAGCGATGAGCAGCTAAGAACCTCTAACAAAACGAGCGGTCGGGATATGAAAGTTAGATTCAAACAGGATGGACAGGATAAGCAGGATAAAAGCAAAGCTTCAGCAAATAGATTTTGAGATTTTAAATTTTAGCTTTAATGCTCAACGCTGTCGTCCTGTTTTTTATATCCTGACAATCTCTGTCCATCCCTGTTAATTTCTTCCCCTTGGCCTGCTATTCGTTGAGAAGTTTTGTTTGGCGCATTAAATAGCTTTCGGCGTAATAACTTCGATTGAATGAGGCGCGATCTCGAAGGTCATGGGAGGGCGTCCGATGATTTCACCGTCAACCTGCACCAACACGTCGCCTGTGGCGCGCGCATGCGCGGCGCGAAGGTAACGCACGCCTCTGGTATTGGCGGGCAAGCCTCCACGCATCGCGCGCGAAAGCAACCGCAGATAACGCAGGCGACTGTGCGAGTTGATCAAACAGACCTCGAACAACGGCTCGTCGAGGCGTGCGCGCGGCGTAATCGAAAGCTCGCCGCCGTAGTGCGGCGCTTTGCCTATGGCCGCAAACGTCGCCGTGTAACTCTCTCCGCCGATCTCTATCTGAAAGGGCACGGGCTGCCAACTCAGCAGATGGCCTATGCCCGAATACCAGAAGGCCGCTTCGCCGACGCGCCGCTTAAGACGCGGGCGCACACCCTTCACGATGGAAGCGTCCAGACCGACGCCTGCCATCAAAAAGAAATAGCGCCGCTCGCCGGTCGCTTCCGCAGTTGCGCTGCCGATGTATATGCGCTCGGAGTGAGCGCGCGCGATCACTTCAGCCGCCTTGTCCACGGCGAAGGGGAGTTTAAGCTCGCGCGCCAGCACGTTGGCAGTGCCGCGCGGCCAGATGGCCAGACGCGCATCCGTCCCGACCAACCCTTGCAGCGCTTCGTTGATCGTTCCGTCGCCGCCGGACACGATCACTTCGCGCACACCACTGGACGCCGCGCGTGCTGCAAGGAGCGCCGCATCGTTTGGCCCATTCGTATTAAGGAGTTCGACAGCGACGCCGCGTGAATTGAGCAGCTCGCAAAAGCGCGCCACTTCCAACGCGCGCTTTCGTCCGCCGCGCCCTGCATTCGGATTCGAGATCAATACGGCTTTACGTTCAGTCATAGAAACTAAGGCCCAGGACAGCAAAACTGATGCCTCTTCGGTTGCTGCCCGGTATTTACTCTATAATCAATTGCGCGCGCTCGCACTTTGTATGAAGAGAGAGCGCGCGTCTTCAGACAGGTGTCGGATAAATACTGCCCGCAGGAAGGACGTTACTATGACGAAGCACGAGCCGCAAATTCCCTCAAGGCGCGAGCTGTTGGTTCTGCTCATCATCTACCTCGTCGGATTCACGTTGCTGGCGATTCGCCCTTATGATCGCGCGGACTGGGCTTTGGAGAATTTCTTTCCCGTCTCTATGCTGCTCGTTCTGCTGGGCACTTACAAATATTTTAAGTTCACGCGGCTCTCTTATTACCTGCTCTTTTTTTATCTGTTCGTACAGTCTTACGGCGGGCATTACACATACGCGCTGACGCCTCCGTTTAGCTGGCTGCGCGACGAGTATGGTCTCTCTCGCAACCATTATGATCGCGTGGCCCATTTCATGCTCGGGTTTTTGATGGCGATTCCAGTGCGCGAGATTCTGCTGCGCTTTATTCAGGCGTCGCGCCGCTGGATGGCTTTTCTGACGGCGGCGATACTGCTCGCCATAGGCGCTTTCTATGAGTTTATAGAGTGGTGGGTGGCTGTGCTGGTGACGCCGGAGCTGGGCGACAAATTTCTGGGCACGCAGGGCGACATCTGGGATTCGCACTGGGACATGTTCCTCGCCCTCGTCGGAGCAATCCTAGCCCTAGCCCTTTTCGCGAAGCTTCACGACCGGCAGCTAGGCACTTACCTGCGAACCACCAGGACGCCTCGTTAAAGGTAGGAGCAACGATTAAGAGGGAAAGAGAAGGTGACACAGCCGCTTTTAATCTAAAGCCATTTCGAGACAGGATGCGTTCGAGGGCGTTTCAAAAGAGATTCGCGACCTCTATCTTTTACCTGCATCTTTCTTCTGATTGTGTTGATCTTTCGGCGGCCCTTTAGGCCCCCAGTAATACTTATGTATGATGTACTGAT
>DATLMN010000369.1:0-15354 GCA_035537255.1 Pyrinomonadaceae bacterium
TCTGACGAATTCGTCAAGGGGCATGCGCAGTCCGGCACGTTGCCCAAAGAAGCATTCTCCAGATCGAATGTTCTTGAGATGCACGAGGTCGTACAGGATTCACGCATCCCTGATTTAGAGCCAGAGCCTCCGGGCGGCCCGTTTAAGATGCACTGACTCTGACCTATCTTTCCCGCAGCTCAACACGACAAGTCAAAGTCGCTCAAGCCATCCGTCAGCTTAACCATACTGACGGATGGCTTTTCTTCTGGCTCAACTTGGGCGGCAGGCTTAATCATTCGCTTTCCTATTGCCTTCCCATACGAAGTGTGCGATGCTCTCCTATGTGAACCCAATAGGAGCGGAAAAACGATGAGTGACAAGACTGACATCTGGCAGGGCACACTCGCCCTGATGGTGCTCAAGACGCTGGAAGCGATGGGGTCGCTGCACGGCTACGGCATCGCGCGACGGATCGAGCAGACCAGCGGCGACCTGCTCTCCATCAACTACGGCACGATCTACCCGGCGCTGCTCAAGCTTGAGCAGGAGGGCTACATCAAATCCGAGTGGGGCACTTCCGATAACAACCGTCAGGCCAAGTATTACAAGCTGACGCGCGCTGGCCGCAAACAGCTTGCCAGAGAAGTTCGCGAGTGGGAGAAGACGACGACAATCCTGGCGCGTTTCTTCGCCCCGGCAAAGGAGTCCTGATGCACATACGAAAACTGCGCGCGCTAGGTCTTCGCCTCGTCGGACTGTTTAGCCGGGACAGGCACGACCGTGAGTTGGCAGCGGAATTAGAAAGTCATCTACAGATGCACATCGAAGATAACGTCCGTGCCGGAATGACGCCGGAGGAGGCCAGGCGACAGGCGCTGATCAAACTCGGCGGAGTAGAGACGACGAAGGAAAATTATCGCCGCCAGAGGGGAATCCCCATGATCGAGATACTTGTGCAGGACTTGCGCTACGGCCTGCGCCGGCTGATTAAGAGTCCGGGCTTTACGGCCATCGCGGTTCTCTCGCTGGCCTTAGGCATAGGGGCGAACACGGCCATCTTCAGCCTGGTCAATACCGTCGTCCTGCGCCCGTTGCCCGTAGAGAGCCCGGACGAAATCGTGTCGCTGGCGAACAGGGTTGAAAACCGCATGTTCCCGACCTTCTCTTACCCGAACTACAAAGACATACGCGACCGCAGCGATGTGTTTGCCGGGCTCATAGCCTATCGCTTTGCCCCTTTGAGCCTGAGCCATGACGGTCTCAATGAGAGGCTTTGGGGCTACGTCGTGACGGGAAATTACTTTCAGGTGCTGGGCGTGAAAGCAGCGCTCGGCCGTACTATCTCAAACGAGGATGACAGGCTGCCAGGTGGTCATCCGGTGACTGTCATCAGCTATCAATGCTGGCAGCAGAGGTTTGGCGCTGACCCTGCGATCATCGGCAAGACTCTGATCGCGAACGGTCGCAACTACACGGTGATCGGCGTCGCGCCGCAGGGCTTCTTCGGGACTGAGATCATCGCCGCGCCGGAATTGTGGTTTCCTATGGCGATGCAGGGAGAGATCGAAGTCGGTAACAACTGGTTAGAAAAGCGCGGGGTCGAAAATGTTTTTGTGCAGGGGCGGCTCAAACCCGGCGTCACTATGGCCCAGGCGCAGACGGTGCTCGATTCGATTGCCTTGCAGCTCCAACAGGAATATCCAGATGTCAACGAAGACAAGCGCATCAGTGTCGCAAAGCCGGGCTTGATGGGCGGCGTGATGCGCGGCGCAGTGCTCGGCTTTACAGGGCTGTTGATGGTCGTCGTCGCGTTCGTCCTTTTGCTGGCCTGCACGAATCTGGCGAATCTGTTGCTCGCGCGCGCCACTGAGAGACGAAGAGAGATCGCTGTGCGTCTAGCCTTGGGTGCGAGCCGTCTACGCATCGTGTGGCAGTTGATGAGCGAGAGTATGCTGCTGGCGATTGGCAGCGGCGTGTTGGGATTGCTGCTGGCTTACTGGCTGATAAATCTGGCGGTCGCCCTGAAGCCGCCCGTGGACGTTCCTCTCTTCATAGACCTGCACATAGACTATCGCGTGCTGCTGTTCACCTGCCTGATCTCGCTTGCGACGGGCTTGCTGTTCGGCCTGTTGCCAGCCCTACAGGCGACGAAGGTCGATCTGCTGCCCGCTTTGAAGGACGAGCCTTCGATGGGCGATTCGCCTCGTCGCTCGCGCTTGAAAAGCAGTCTGATCGTGTTGCAGGTCGCGCTCTCTATTGTGCTGCTCGTGAGCGGCGGGCTGATGCTGCGCGCTCTGCAACGTGCGCAGGCGCTCAATCTGGGATTCAATCCGCAGCAGGCCGTAGAGGTCTCCTTTGATCTGCGTTTGCAGGGCTACGACAAAGGGCGCGGCCTGGAGTTTCAGCAACGATTGCTTGAGCGTGTGCGCCAGCTTCCCGGCGTACAGTCAGCCGGACTCGTCGACCTTGCCCCCGTCGATCTGCATTTCGGAAGAGAGAGCGTCTTTATCGAAGGGCAACCGCCCGCGCGCTCTGCCAATGCGCCGCGAGCGATGTCCAGCCGCGTCAGTCCCGGTTATTTTCAAGCGATGAGCACGCGCCTTGTGCAGGGGCGCGATTTCAACGCGCAGGATGACGAGAAAGCGCCGCCCGTCGCCATCGTCAACGAAACCTTCGCGCGCCGCTTCTGGCCCGGCGAAGACCCAATCGGTAAACGCTTTAGTCAGGGCGGCCCACAGCAGTCTTTGTTGCAGGTCGTCGGAGTGGTCGAGGACGGCAAGTACGCCGGGCTGAATGAAACGCCGCAGCCATACGTGTGTCGCCCTATGTTGCAAGCCTACGTGGGAACGACCAACCTGATCGTCCGCACAGATACGGACCCGCAGAAGCTGCTCCCGGTCATACGCAACGAGGTACAGCAGCTTGACCCGAATTTGCCGCTGTCGAACGCCAGACCGCTGTCCGAGCGCATGGCGCTGCCGCTCCTGCCTGCGCGTGTGGCAGCTTCCGTCTTCGGCAGCTTCGGATTGCTGGCGCTCATCCTGGCAGCGATAGGCATCTACGGCGTGATGTCCTACACCGTGTCCAGACGCACGCACGAGATCGGCATACGTGTGGCGCTGGGCGCGCAGGCGTCGGATGTTTTGAGACTCGTCATCGGACAGGGAATGACGCTGGCGCTCATTGGAGTTGTGATCGGTTTAGCGGTTGCGCTGCTGCTGGGACGTTTGATGAAAAGCTTGCTGTTTGGACTGAGCGCGGCCGATCCTTTGACCTATACGGGCGTGTCCGCGCTGCTCGTGGGCGTGGCGCTGCTGGCCTGTTATATCCCCGCGCGCAGGGCAACGAAGATCGACCCGATGCTGGCGCTGCGTAACGAATAGTGGATGCTGCAACTGTTGCTCACATCTAAAAGTTGGTGTGAGACCCAGAGGCATTCACCACAGAGGCACAGAGGACACGGAGGAAGCACGGAGGGTTGAATGACACCCAACTCTCTGTGCTTCCTCTGTGCTCTCCGTGTCTCTGTGGTGAACGTCACTATTCCTCGCTCTCAACTTTGATATAGCCCTCCATACCAGCGAACGACAATAAAATTACAACGCTTTTGCAACCATCTGCCCGCAGACTTTTCCTCTCGGCTCAAGTTTTCCTCAACCTGTGATTGTTACTTTCACGCTGCATCGCGAACAGTCAAGAAAACCTCGCTGGTTGAAAGTCATTCCACAGGCCCGGAGGAGAAAAACATGCGCCGCCAAAGACTGCTATCCGTCTGTTTGGTTTCCGCTATCGTTGCTGGGGTTCTGATCCTGATGACGCAATCGGTCTTGGGACAGACGCAGCCGCTACAGAGCGCGATTACTTTCCACAACAACACGATGGCGGATTTCTCTGCCACCAGCGGCGAGCCGATCATCAAGGTGGACAATCGTGATCGCATCTTTGCGACGACGCCGTTCGGGGTGAGCACGACTTTGAGCCTGCTCTGGCGCTCGGACGACGGAGGGCGCTCCTACATTCCGCTCGGCTCGCCAGTGCTGCGCGATGCCGTCACAGGGCCTGGCGGCGGAGACACGGACGTTGATTTCGATGCGAAGGGCCGCCTCTACTACGTTGACCTGTCGGCGGCCTGCGTCACTGTCGCGGTCTCGGAAGACGGCGGCAACACTTTCCCTGCGGATCGCACGAGCTACGTCTCATGCGTGAGCGATAAGACTATGGGCGCTGTTGATGACCGTCAGTGGATCGCAGGCTTTGGCGACGGCACTGCTTATATGACCTGGCGCAGATTCACAGGGCTCTCTCCGCTGCCGTTCTTTATGTTCAAGACTTCGGACGGTGGTCGCACCTGGGACAAGGGCAGGGAGTTGGGCTCCGTCTCGCAGTCCGGCCCGCTCAAAGTTGATAAGCAGAAGCGGCGCGTCGTCGTGGGTGGTGTCGAGCGCGAAGCCATTCTTCTTTATCAGATTTATTACGTTGATAACGATATAAGAGTCTTTCGCGTCACGGATTTTGACGACGGCACAGAGCCTGTGGTCGAGAATTTCAGTATCTACAACGGCGGCGCGGAAGACGTGAGCTTCGTCTTTCCTGTGCTGGCGATTGATCGCGCGGGCAATCTCTACACAGTCTGGTCACAGGGCGGGCAGACCGTTTACATGGCGACTTCTACTGATCGCGGCAAGACATGGTCGCCGCGTAAGCGCGTCAGCACCTTTACGGGAACGAACATCATGCCCTGGGTCGTCGCGGGCGACCCGGGTCGCGTCGCCGTCACCTGGTATAGAAGCCCTGTGGCCGGTAATCCGAACACGCTGGCAAACGAGTGGACGATACACATGGCCCAGTCGCTTAACGCCTTCGACGCCGCGCCCGCTTTCCAGACCGTTCAGGTCAGCCAGAACGTCATTCATCGCGGCGAGATTTGTACGGACGGCACGCTCTGCGATGCTGAGGGCAGAGACCGCAGCTTCCTCGAATACCCTTCGATTGATATGGACTCAAAAGGCGCTGCCGTGATCGTCTATAACGACAACACGAACCAGTCCGAAGGGCCTTACGTGATGATCTCGAAGCAGGCGACAGGCCCAAGCCTGCTTGCTTCGGTCGGCAATCTGGGCAGAGAAACGGGCACAGTCGCTGTGACGAAGCCCGCCATGAGTTCTACTGTTACCACAGAGACCATCACGATTGAGGGCACGCACAACGTCCCTGCAAAAAACTTTGACCGCGACGAGGCGGGAGATGCGCGCGCCAAACCCACCGGGCCAAATCTTCCGGGCGCTGATCTGCGTTCGGTCTCGCTGCGTGAAGAGGACGACGCACTCGTGCTCAACATGCAGGTCGCAGACTTAACATCTGGCGCGATCAACAGCGCCGCTTCCTCGGTCTTAAACGGCGACGGTATGCTGTACCTGACGCAGTGGGATTACAACGACACCATCTACTGGCTGGCGGCGGAGGTGCGCGGCGGCAACACAAGCTTTTACACGGGCACGCTCGGCATGATTCGCTCGGCCACGTCTAAGAAGTTCATCACTTACAACCCGGACCTTATCAAATCGCAACAGGTCAAGGGACAGTTACAGGGAAGCGCGCCGGGCTCGATCACCATCCGCGTGCCGAAAGCGTTGGTCGGCACGCCCATGCCTGGCGCACAGTTCCACAGCCTGACTGCTTACGCTCTATCGGAACGCGGGCCGCTGCTGCCCGTAGGCTCTTCGTCTCTTCCGAACGGGCCGTTCCCAGCGCCGAAGACGACGAGTCTGGTGGCAGACCCGACGAGCCTGCCCTTCCAGTTGGACGCTTCGGGCGCTGTCACCTACACGGTCGGCGCGGGTGGGCCAACAACGGACGGCGTCGTCGAAGTCTCGCTCGACGATCCGAATTTCACAGCGCCGCGCGCGGCCACGTTTTCCAGCGACCTCGGCGACAATCGCTGGTCGCTCACGCTAAGTCCATCTGAGATCACGCCGGGCACGCATAACATTTACGTGCGACAGCGTATAGAGGGACGTGATTCATCGCCGGTTGCGTCTGTGCAGTTCACCATCTCGCAGACCCTAGAACAGGTCATCAACTCATTGTTGTCTTTGGAGACGGCCAACGCCAGATTTGCGGGTGGCGTCGCCTCGTATGATCTTGTGCTCAGGAATAGTTCGACTGAGACTGTGTTTACGCCGCTCAGGACAGAGGTGCTGCAACTTTCTTCGGCGTCGGGCAAGGTCACTGTGGCGAATGCCGATAACAATCTGACGGGAGCGGGCGCGCTGTGGGATTACAGCACACGCGTCGGGGCGGACAATCTGTTCTCGCCTGGCGAATCGACGGGGGCGCGAAATTTGCGCTTTAACAATCCGAGCGCAGAGGCTTTTACAGTCACCTTCAAGGTGATCGGAAACATGCCGCGCAATGCCTCAAGCAACACGGCCTCGTCCGGAGGCAGTGGCGGCAGCGCATCCGGCACAAGCTCGAATGCAGGCTCGACCGCTGGCGGTACTAATTCCACGTCGACACTGACGGAGAGCTTAACGGGCAGAGTTTTCCAGATAACTTACAATCCGTTGCTAAACACGGCCTCGGTCAAGGTGCTGAATCAGTAAGCGTGGCCGGGCGTTTAAGCCTTAGGCTTAAAGAAAGTCGGCCCGACAATCGGGTCGATAAGGAGTGAAGGGGCTGCGGCTCAAGGCGGCCCCTCACTTCTGAAACTCCTCCTAACCCTTTTCATTAGCCATTCCTGTTATCCTGCCTTACACTTTGCCTAGCGCAAGATTTGACGCTGTGCCTCGTCCTGAAAGCTGTATGCTGCTCTAAAAGTATCGCCTGGAATTTTTTGGTCAATCCGTTACATGAGCGCTGATGAAGAGAAAATTGCTCTGTTAGATCGCGAGTGGAACGAGGCGTATCAACACCGCGACGTGGAAGCGCTCAAACGTATTCTGGCGGATGAATGGACGGCCATCGACGGCGTGGGGCTGATTATCTCCAAACAGCAATTGCTTGAAAGAGTCGCTTCAAACCCGGACGCGTTTGACCGGCTCGAATTTGATGAGTTTAGCCTGCGCCTCTTCGGCGATACGGCTGTCGTCACCGGACGGCTCTCGATCAGTGGAAGCGATAATGAGGATGACGGTTTTAGTTTACGGCAGCGATTCACGCGCGTGTACGTCAAGAGAAACAGTTTGTGGCAGGCCGTCGCAGCGCAGGTCACGGTGATGTCCTAAGCCACAGGATAAATGTCGGACGCATGATAAAAGCAGCGCTCAAAATCTTGATCTCTTTGTTGACGCTTTCGCTTGCTCAAGGTTTGACCTTTGCGCAGATACCGGAGGACGCGGAGAGAGAATTCGAGTTGGCTGTCGATCAGTACACGATCAATTATCAAAGTCTGATGAATGCGAGAGGCGTCTCAAGGAACAGGTCTGAGCGTAGACGCAGAGTGTCTTCGCAGGAAACCCTGCGAGAGATCACGGACGCTTTCCTGTTGCGTGGCGCTCCGCCTCTGTCGGAATACGTTGGCGACTCTTCGCTTGAAGATATTACTGCGGCTCTGCGAAACAACTTTCCGGAGGGAACGGCGCTGATCTTTTATGCTTACAAAGGGGAATCGCTTCGGATTTGGCTGGTCGATCAAACAGGCTTGCAGGCTTACAGTAGTGATTTTGTCCCTCAGCGGAAATTGGAATCGGCCATCTACGATCTAAGAATCGCGCTCGGCGTAGACTCTTTACAGGCGAGTCGTGCGCCCGCTCTACTGAATGACGTGCCTGCGCCGCCGCGCAGCATTGAACCGGCGCGCACAAAACTATCCGCAGAGCAAGCCATCGCTCAGGTGACGGCCATGTTGTTGCCCCCGGTCGTCGCAAAGCATCTGGATTCCGTCAGGCATCTGATCGTCGCGCCGATCCTTGGGCTCGGCACTGTCCCGTACGCCGTCCTGCGTCCATTTCAATCGGATGCTTTCCTGATTGATAAGATGTCAATCTCTGTTGTGCCGAGTCTGTTCGATGTCGAAGGCCGCACCAGAGAATGGACGCCGAGCTATCAAAAACCTTTGGTCATAGGCAATCCTTATTTACCGCCGAGCAGACGTTGGAGAGTGCCGCCGCTGCCCGGCGCGCAGGACGAAGCACAATCAATCGCCGGGTTAGTCAACGCCAGACCTCTGATCGGCAGACAGGCGACCAGACGAAAAGTGATCGCGCGTGCCGGCCGCGCAGACTTCCTCTATTTCGCGACGCATGGTGTCGCAAGCTCTGACGATCCGCTCTCCGGCGGCTTCCTCTTTTTATCTGCGAGGACTCTCGCGGGCGGCTTCTGGACGGCGAAGGAAGTCCAGAACTCAAAGCTCAATGCGAAGATCGCTATCCTGAGCGCGTGCCAGACTGGACTCGGGCGAGTCCACGACGCGGGCGTGATCGGTCTCTCCCGTGCCTTTCAGATTGCCGGTGTGCCCAGAGTCGTGATGAGCCTGTGGAGCGTCAACGACAGGGCGACCGCCGAGCTGATGAAGGCTTTCGTCAAATATCTGAGAACCAACATCCCGTCCGAAAGCCTGCGCCTCGCCATGCTGGATGTCAGGCGGCAGCGACCCGCTCCGTCACAGTGGGCCTCATTCGTGCTGTTTGGAACTCCGAGATAAAGCTCGCTCATAACGTTTGTCGCGAGCGTCAATTTTGCAAAAGCCATTCGCGTAGTGTTAGCATTCCTTTCATCATCATACTGTCCCTCAAGCGGCGTCGCGCGCGCGTGTGCTCGGGAAGCGCGCTATTTTTCTATCTTTCGCAGAGGAGATAAATCCTATGAAACATCTCATCATCGTTCTTATGCTGTTGGCATCACCTGTGGTCGTCGCACAGACAAAAGGCGGGCAGGATTCACGGGACGCTAAAGTCGCTGAAGAGATAAAGCGTTTGGAGCAGACGTGGCTCATCGATTCTTACACTCCCAATGATATGTCAGCGTTCGACCGTATCGTGGCCGACGACTTTTTGATTACCCACAGCAACGGCAAAGTTCTCACCAAGGCCGAGAAGCGGGCTGATATTATTGGCAGCCACAATCCCAATCCAACACCGTCGCCTGATTCGGTCTTCAAGATCGAGGAAGCGAGCCGTCGCGTGCGAGTTTTTGGTGATGCGGCGGTCTCCACGGGATATATTATCGAGAAGTATCCGTATCAGGGAAAAGAGATCAACGATCACGTTCGATTTACGAATACTTATGTCAGGCGGCAAGGTCGCTGGCAGGTCGTCGCTTCGCATTTGAATCGCATCAGGCAAAAGTAAGCGGGACCGGAATCAAGAGCATTCGCACGCCGACGATTTTGACAAAATTTAGTAATGGTTCAGTTTGAAATTGAGCATTGATGAAAGCTGCTCTTCACCACGGAGGCACAGAGGACACGGAGGAAGCACGGAGGAAGGAGTGATATTCAACTCTCTGTGCCTCCTCTGTGCGCTCTGTGTCTCTGTGGTGAATCCAAGTTTCCATCACTCTCAATATCAAACTGAACCACTATCCAAAATTTTATGCCATGTCAGTTGTGCAGTATCCCTGTCTCTGCTGTACACTGATAATCGTCGCCCATATAATCAGCTCACAAAAATTTTCCATTGCCGCGCTCGCCCTGTGTGCGCGTTGAATCTTCAATACTTGAGGGGATGTTTGCTTATGCGTGACTTTATTACTAGCCGTCGCCTGCTGCTGCTGTTTGCGACCATGATCGGTGCTTGTGCTACTGTCGTCATCGTGGATGCGCTGACGGGCTCGAACGTTCTGGCTGGTCAAACAACGGCTGCTCAAGCGAGCCAGAATCCGCTGCTGGCAAAGTGGGAAGGGCCGTTCGGCGGCGTCCCCGCGTTCGACCGCGTACAGGTCTCGCAATTTAAGCCAGCCCTCGAAGCGGCCATGACAGAGAATCTGGCGGAGGTCGAGCGCATCGCGAACAACACGGCCGCGCCGACCTTCGATAACACCCTCGCGGCGATGGAGCGCGCGGGAAGCACGCTCGACCGCGTCGCGACCGTTTACGGTGTCTGGGGATCGACGATGGCGAGCCCTGAGTTTCAGGTCATACAGCGCGAGATGGCTCCGCGTCTGGCCGCCTTCTCCGATCAGATCACACAGAACCAGGCGCTCTTTCGTCGCATCGAAGCCGTTTATAACTCGCCGGAGAAGTCCAAATGGACGCCTGAGCAGCAGCGGCTCTCCTGGCTCTATTACACAAACTTTGTTCGCGCAGGCGCTCGCCTTGACGCCGCTGCCAAAACTCGTCTCTCACAGATCAACCAGCAACTTGCAGGGCTCTACACACGCTTCGGTCAGAACGTGCTGGCAGATGAGACGGAGCAATTTCTCGTCATCAAGACAGAGGCCGAGCTGGCGGGGCTTCCGCAATCGTTGCGCGACGCGGCGGCGACAGCGGCCACCAAGAAGCTTCAGAACGCGTGGGTGATTACGAACACGCGCTCTTCGATTGATCCGTTCCTGACCTACTCCGACCGGCGCGAGCTGCGCGAGAAGGCATGGCGCATGTTTGTCAATCGCGGCGATAACGCAGACGCGCACGACAACAACGCGATCATCACGGACATACTGCAACTGCGAGCCGAGCGCGCCAAACTCCTGGGCTATCCGACACATGCGCACTGGCGGCTTGAGAATGCGATGGCCAAAACGCCGGAGCGCGCAGTGGAATTGATGGAGGCCGTCTGGAAGCCTGCGGTCGCTCGCGTACACGAAGAGGTCACCGACATGCAGGCGCTCGCCAAAAAAGAGGGCGCGAATATTAAGATAGAGCCGTGGGACTATCGCTACTACGCGGAGAAGGTGCGAAAGGCTCGTTACGATCTCGATCAGAACGAGGTTAAGCAGTACTTACAGCTCGAAAAATTACGCGAGGGAATGTTCTGGGTTGCAGGAGAGTTGTTCGGCTTTAACTTTACTCCGCTGACAAACGTCCCTGTCTATCACACGGATGTGCGCGTCTGGGAAGTGAAAGACAAGGCGACGGGCCGCCACATAGGTGTGTGGTACTTCGACCCGTACGCGCGCGACGGCAAACGCTCCGGCGCGTGGATGAACGCCTATCGCACACAGGAGCGTATGGACGCGAACGTGACGACCATCGTCTCCAACAACGCGAACTTCGTCAAAGGGAAACCGGGCGAGCCAGTGCTGATTTCCTGGGACGATGCCGAAACACTCTTTCACGAGTTCGGACACGCCTTGCACGGTCTCAACTCGAACGTCACGTATCCTTCGCTGGCGGGAACGGCTGTTCCGCGCGACTACGTGGAATTTCCCTCGCAGCTTCTGGAACACTGGCTCTCCACGCCGCAGGTTCTTCAGCGCTTTGCCGTTCATTACCAGACAGGCAAGCCTATCCCGCAGGCTCTGGTCGAGCGCATCGAGCGTGCTTCGACCTTCAATGAAGGCTTTGCGACGACGGAGTATTTATCAAGCGCGCTCGTAGACATGAAGCTGCACCTGGCCGGTTCACAAAAGATCGACCCGGATGCTTTCGAGCGCAAGACGCTCACGGAGCTTGGGATGCCTGGTGAGCTGGTGATGCGCCACCGCACGCCGCAGTTCACACACGTCTTCTCGGGCGACGCTTATTCGGCCGGGTATTACAGCTATCTCTGGTCGGATGTGTTGACTGCCGATGCCTTCGGAGCATTCACAGAGGCGAGCGGCCCTTATGACCGCACGGTTGCGCAGCGGCTGCGCCAGTACATCTTCTCAATCGGCAACACGGTCGATCCGGCGGAAGCCTACCGCGCCTTTCGCGGTCGCGAGCCGAGGATTGAAGCACTGATGCGCAAGCGCGGCTTTCCCACGAAAGATTCCAAGGAGGCCAGCAAGACCGCGCCCGCCAAACCAAAAGGCGAGCGTCACTAGAGCTGGTTTCGATTGAATCTACGCCAGGAGGTATTCACCACAGAGGCACAGAGAACACAGAGGCGACACGGAGAATTGATTTCCTCTGTGCTTCCTCCGTGCTCTCTGTGTCTCTGTGGTGAGTCGCCAGCTTTCACCAACGCTCAATTACAGCAGCAACGTCTCCACGCCGTGCGCGTGAACCATCGATTCGCAGGGCGACCATGCGAAGACTGTGAAGCGTCCGTCCTGTGATGCCACCATGGCCACAGCGTCCTGCTGATCCTGTACGAACTGCGCCGCCGACAGGTGACGTGTGCCGCCGAGTTGGACAGGGTGAATGACAGAGGCTGTGTTGCCTATGACGGGTTCCGTCACGACAGCGTGCTCGACCTGTGCGCCGCCCTCTCTTCGCCTGATCTTGACGCCGAACGCGAGCAGCTCATACTGATCGCTAATCACCGTCGCGCCGTCAACGGCCGTGAGCCCCGCAATCGCCTCGACCGCATCCAGGAGCGCCTCCTGCCATAACTGATCTCGATCAGCAGCGTCTCGCCGCATCAATTCAGCCAGCTCAGTGTAAGTGGGAATGACGGAGTAAGAGACTGGTTGCACTACGGACTCCCACCATGATTTTGAGCCCTGTGGGACGACGAGCAGTGATCCGCCGCGCCCGTGCGCGCGCATAGAGACGGCAAGTTGAACGAGCACGTTGACGGAGTCAGCCCAGGATGCAGACGAGCCGAAGGCCAGTAACGATGTCAGAAGAGCAGGGCAGTCCGGCAGGCTTGTGCCCTGCTCATCCACGACTTTGATCTGGTCGCCTTTGAGCACGACGACGTTGACGAACTTGCCTGTGTCCTGACCACGCCGGTACTTGATTACCAGCAGCCCAGGCTCTATGACCTCAAGCACCATGCAGTATCTGGGGAGTAGGCGCGTCGTTCCCCACACGCACAGCTCTTCGCCCTGTTGCCAGACGCCCAGATGGATTCCCGGTCGTTCGACCGCCGGTGCGAGCCTTGAAAGCGCATAAGGAGAGAGCGGCAGCAATCGCTCGAACCTCACGGCCTGCGCGACCTGTTCGGGCGGGAGGAATGCCAGAGAAATCTTCGGAGTGTAACCCTCCTCACGGCGCAGACTCGCCCAGAACGCCGCGTCTATGATTGCTTCAATCGCCTGAGCGTCGGGCAGTGACGCCAACTCCTGACGGCCCTTCTCGCGCGCCGCAGAGAGGTGTTGGGCGAAGTGCGCCTGCACAGTGGCGGCGACGGCTCTGGCCGCAGGGTATGCCGGTTCTGTCATAGCTTCACAACCTTGAGACTCTTCCAGTCCTGATCCTGAATCCTTCGACCTGTGATTTTAGTATAACCGCTGACGCCGACACGCGAAAAGGATGGCTTTCGGCCCGCTGCATAAAGCGTGTTGCCCTTGTGGCGAGGCGTCGTCGTCACCACCGCTACATGCATCCGTGCTACACTTGTGGACATCTAAATCCAGGGTTCAGACAAAAGCGAGGCTTTTGTTCCTGAATCTTGATGTCAATAAGAGGATTATTTAAATGAACGAATTTGAAACTCGCCATCAGCGCTTTTCTCAGCAGACGAACTGGCAGCAGGGGCTCGGCACGCTTCAGCCGCAGACGGCGGCCGAGGCCACGCTGCAAGAGCGCATGAGCTTTATCAGAAAGGTCTACGGGCTCTTTTTCGTCGCGACGCTCTTTGCCGTCGGCGGCGTGATGCTCGGTTTTATCTTTCCGCCTCTGATGATCGCGGCCTTCGAGCACCCTTGGATCGCTCTCATAGTGATGCTCGGCGCAGTCATGGGAGCGCAGGCGGTCAGGCATACGCCGGTCGTCAATCTGGTCGCGCTCTTCGGTTTTACGACGCTCACGGGCGTCATCATTTCCCCTCTGCTGTATCTGATAAGCAGGGATAATCCTGCCTCGATTATTCAGGCCGGTGTGTTGACCGTAGGGATTTTCGGAGGACTGACCGCTTATGCTTTTATCTCAAAGCGGGATTTTAGTTTCCTTCGCGGAATGCTGGTGACGGGGTTGATCGTCGTCATTCTGGCGGGCTTACTGAATGTGCTGCTGGTCGGTTCAATGAGCCTGGGCTTTGCCGTCGCGGCGGCCACGCTGCTTCTGTTCGCGGGCTTCGTGCTCTACGACACATCCAATATCATCCGACGCTATCCGACCAACGAATACATCGCCGGAGCGCTCTCGCTTTACCTGGACGCCTTCAATATATTCCTGGCTCTGCTTCGGATATTGAACGCCGGAAGGCGATAAGCCTTTTGTGTGCCGGAGAGTGCATAAATCCTTAAAGCGTTCCGGTGAAAAACACGTCCGGGCCGTCACACCCGGACGTGTTTTCTGTCTGTGAAAGAGGGCGCGCGCACGTGCTTTTTACATAACGGCGGCAAGGAAAGAGTTGCCGAAACCGGAAGAGCTGGTGCATTATGGAGCTTTCAGGCCAGACTGTTTGAGCTGGTACTTGAATGTGGCGCGTATATGAACTCCCACCTGAGACACTGCGAGAGACGACCGCTTGGTCTTAGTTCGTAAAACTGCACCAACCTAATTTATTATTCTTTTCCCGAGGTAACTATAGATCATGCCCGAACTGCGTGGTGTACAGGCAACACCTGAAGTGATCAACGAATGGGTGCGAGCTTACGATTTTTATCGCGAAGCGCCCGGCGTCCCTTACGATAAGAAGAAGGACAGAACCGAGCGCATCGAATATGTCGCGCGTCGAATGAATCTGACGCGCAAGCAGGCCAAGCGTCGCATCAGAAATTATGAAGCCTGGCAGCGTAATATCCAGAAGGGATTGATCAGCGCCTAGCTGCCGGCTCATTTTTCCCACAATCGCTTACGGGTTAAAGCTCAGGACTTGTGCTCACTTTTTCGCCCTCTTAAGTAGATGCGGCGAGGCGTGCGGCCTCTTCCTGTTGCTTGCGCAGTCTTCCCTGCCGTCCGTCGTAACGCACGAATGACGGTAAAAGAAGCGCGAGCACGCCTGTGCCCAGGACACAGAGTATGCCGCCAGAGACGACGGAGAAGCGAACGCTCACCATGCTTGCGACCAGCCCGGACTCTGCGTTGCCGAGCAGCGGGCCTGTCGTATAGCTGACCATCTCTATCCCGGCGAGTCGCCCTCTGAGATGATCCGGGATAGTCTGATTCCAGATCACCGACCGAAAAATTCCGCTCACCATATCGGCCGCGCCCGCCGCCGCCAGACACAGAAGCGCCAGCCATAAAGATTCCGCGAAGCCAAAGAAGATAATACTCACGCCCCAGACGCCCGCAGCGATCACCACCGCCAGACCATGACGATGCACGCGCACAGTCCAGCCTGAGGAGAGCGTCGCGAGAATTGCTCCGACCGATGGCGCTGCGTACAGTAAGCCGACGGATGCGCCGCCGAACTTTGTACTGATGGCCGGAAACAGAGCCATAGGCATTCCGAAGAACAT
>DATLMN010000370.1:0-34471 GCA_035537255.1 Pyrinomonadaceae bacterium
GATGTCTCGTACTGGCTGCTGCAATTGTCCGTGCAGCAGTACTCGACAGACCCCGTGGTCAAATTCGGATTCTGCCGTGGGATGGAGCCCGTCAACTATGTCGCACACATCCTTATGCGCTTCGATCATTACAGACAGTTCGTCGTCACTTAGCAGTAAAGCGCGACGCAAAGGAAACGCGCCGCATCGTCTTGCGCGACTCAGGCGGAACAGTCCGGGACTTGGAAGCCGCAGGTGCAGCCCCGCCTCCCGAATCGAATTGCACAACGCATCTCGCAGCGAGGCATCAACTCCGGCTAAACCTGATCGGACGCGCTGACTCTCTTACCCGAGCCGTTCGCTATTATTGCTTGAGCGTCAGCGTCACGATTTCCTTCACGCCCGCAACCTGTGAAAACTTCAGCAGCGCCTTTTCGCGGTATTCATAAGACATCGCAGCGAGATGCACAATCACGCCGAGGCCGGCTACGGCTCCGACCACTATTTGCTTGGCGCTCCCGAGACTCATCTTGAAATCATCCTGTTTCAAAGCCGTTCCCTTGATCAAAAGCAAGCCACTAATTGTCACGATAGTTACCTCCTCAAGATTAAAATCAGTAGTTGTGGGCCAACGTTTTAATTAACGCGAGCCGCGTAACGGGTCAAGTTCAATCCGGCATCGCCTACCGTGCGATCACATCGTCACAGGAGATTGCATAAATTCCTTTGCCTAATGATTAATGCGTCCGAGAGGCGAAACGTTTCATGCGACGCCGTAGGCAGGGATGAGGCAAGTGGTTGTTAGGGTTCTAAATGTCCCACTACTCTGCGCGCCGCGCGAGAAGCATACATTAGAGGAATAAATCAACGTTTAAAAGACTGCTGCGAGAGAAGTCGCGGGCCGTTTAACCGATCAATGATTGATGAATTGCTTTCTGAGAGTTGAGCCGCTCCCGCTTCAACAACTCGTCGGGTATTTCATCACCGATGAGGAAGAAAAATTCCTGATGCCTGTGATCGTCTGGATGATGTGAAGCGGCCCACTCCTTTGTCCAGCTCATGTTAGCCATGACATTTTGACGGTAATCCAGTTGGATGACGAGCCATTGCCGTCGCAGCCCCGCGATGACCTCTACGATCTCTTGATAAGTGCCGCGACCTCCACTGCTGTACGAGAGCAGTGTGTAGCGGGCTCGTGTGCTCTTTAATAAACGCTCAATCGCTTCGACGGCGCGGTAACGATTCGCCGGGCTTCTCCTGAACTCTTCAAAGACGGAAGCGCTCAGGCGATCACTTGCGTCGGCTCTTCTGTTGGCCGCGCCGCACACCTCTGGCCTGTCGTTGAGGCAGACCGTTTTCCAAAGGTGATAATAGGAAGCGTAACGCACACGCGACGGCGGCATACGCTCGTTGGCAGAGCCATAAGGCGGGTCGTAATAAGCCAGATCAGTTTCCACAGAGTCCAGCAGCGAAAAAACATCGCCTTGAAAAACCCTGTGCCGACGGTCGTCGTCGACGATCAAAGCGGGCACACGCAGCCGCAGCTCAGAGTAAGCCCTCTTGGCCCAATGTCTAAGATAAGAGACCTGATGCCCGAGCGTGCTGTCAATCTTGTCCAGTGCGAGCATCAGGCTGGTGAGCAGCACGGCTTTTTCTATCTCGTCCTGCGCGATGCGGTCTATCTCTTCACGGATGGCGTCTAGCTTCATGGTGTTGTGCAGTTGCCAGATTCTCTTTTTGCCATCGCTTTGAATCGAGCAGCCACCGTTGGCTTTGCCGCCGTAATGCTGCGAGAACCAGCCGCGACGCCCCGGCAGCGAATTCAAGTGCTCTATCATGGGCTCGTAGTGCGCCGCCGTTTGACGATTGAGCAGATAGCAGGTCGCGAAGACCTTTGACCACACGGCCACATCATTAGCGGTCACAGTGTAGCCCGCGCGCTTGCACGCCTGTGCCACGCGGGCTGTCCCTGTAAAGCCATCGAAAATGGTACTGACCCGCAACGGTTCGATCAGTCGCAGGATGACCGGCAGCAGAGATTTTTTTGAGCCCGCGTACTTGACGCCTTCCGTCTTCACAAAAATATTATAAGCAAGAGAGCGCGCGCGAGCCTATAGCGATTTGCGATTGAGGGTAACTTTCAGTTGAATGTAAGGAACGTTGTGACTCACCACAGAGACACAGAGCACACAGAGGTTACACAGAGTGTTGAGTAGCACTCAAACCTCCGTGCTTCCTCCGTGTCCTCTGTGTCTCTGTGGTGAATGCATCTTGCTATACACTCAATTGAAATTTGCTTTAAGCAGGCGGTACGAACTTAAAGAGTATCAAAACAAAGAGGGTCTGAAGCAACAGATCGTTACTCCAAGCCCTCTTCTTTTATCCTGGCTCGTCGTCTGACGATTACTTATTGTTGGCGGGCGAGCGCATGATCCTGATTCCGGGAGGCATCGGTACGTCCTTGATCTTGTAATCGGCCGGTATCTCAAAGAGCGAGCGCGCGGGCTCGTTGCGAGAGATGTTCGTCAGCCGGTAGACGCTTTCGCCCATGAACGGATCGTTGTTTCGGCTTAGCACGACGGTCTGCAACTCCGGCGAGTACCAGCGCTCTGTGACGATCTCAATGGGCCGCTCGTTGCCGATCTTGCCCGCAGGGATCGTCAGCGTAATGCGCGTGCCTTCGGCTTCGACCCCTTCGATGGTCTGTTTGCCGAGCGATTCCTTCTTGGGCTTTGGCCCTTCCTTGGAGGTGCGAAGCGGCCCGAGCCCTTCTTCCCTCTTCTCGAAGACCATCACGCGACTGCCCGGCCCGGCCACTCCTGCCGCTGGCCCACCCTCAGGCCCTGCCTGTATAACTTTTCGCTCGATGTTGAACTCGTGCTTATCGCCGGAGATGCGCTCTATGCGCGGCAGAGGCAGCTTGCGCGCAGTGTGCGTGCGAGGGTCTAACACGTAGTTGAAACCGGCGACAGGGTCGTTGATGAAAAAAGTCTGAGGCGGATCGCCCGCCGCCGCGAATGGGCCAATCGAGCCGAGCATTTGATCGCGCCGCGTGCGTCCCTCGCTATCGCGATAGACGGATGCCGTGCTCTTGCGGACGATGCGATTACCGTCGGCCAAGGTCTGCGTGACTTCCGTTACGGCCCGCGCTGAATAGGGCGCGCCCTTGACGACCTTGCCGTCAAAACTCATCTCTGACGAGACAAAAGTAAAGGTGTTGCCGCCGATGGGCACACCCGGCGTAGCTTCCAGAAAGACATCCGGCGGGATGCCGGGCAGTACTTCGCGCTCCGCGCCGGGGCCGCGCATGATTATCACGTTCTCGTCCGGTTTCTGCTCGGTTTTTTCCGGCAGATTTTCCTGAGCGAAGACGCTGACGCTCAAGACCAAAGATGCGAGCACGAAACCGATGCTCTTGCTGATACGCCCGGGGTTTCTCATCATAATCATTCTCCTCGAAAAAGATTGCTTATCGGAATAAAGTTCTCAAGCACGGCGAGCGCGCACGCGTGTGCCGCAGCGTCCCTTTTAAGTTTATCGAACGAAGCGAATCGCGCGGGCCAAACCGTCTTCGCCGAGCAGCACGTCAGCTTTGACGGGCTCGGCGGAGCGTTCCGCGTTGACTGGTAATCCGAATTGGGCCATCGCCGTGCGCGGCAATTCGACGCGCACCACATGACCGCCGTCCGTCCCGCCGAGGTCCGACCCGTACGACAAAGGTATAAAGTCCGTCGCGATGTCATCGTCGCCAGTTGAAGCGGACGCCAGAGTATTCAAGAACGGCTGCGTCCCGCCTGTAACGCCTGAGCGATTACCGGCGACGCTCTCCACGCCACGGCGCTCTCTGCCCTGCGTTCTCGGGCTTGGGAACTGCGACGCGACTTCGCCGCGCCCGCGCGTCGTCGAGGCAGAGGTTAGTCGCGCAGCCTGCCGCCCCTGAGCGAAAGAGTCCCACAATACGCTCAGAGGCTGCGGGTCATGTGCCGAGGCAAGCTGCGCGGGGGGCTGTAGTCCCTGCTGTGTTTGAAGGCGCGTGGCGGCAAACGCGATGAATAGCATTAAGAGCGCCGCCGCAATGGCTGTGGCCCAGCGCCAACGATGCAGAGCGCGCGTCGTCGCAGCGGGAGCAACGGGAATAATAGGAGCTACAGGAGTTGTTGGTTGAATCGTCGTCGGCGTGACAGCAGCCGCACGATCTGGATTGCGAAAGGCTGCGAGCAGCGTTGCTTCGACGCGCGCGGGGGCTTCCAAATGCTCGGCGCTCAGTGACAGAGAGCGCAGGCCGCCGCTCAAAGCGCGCTCGTCGCGTAAGCGCGCAGCACATCGCTGACATTCTTCCGCGTGGGCCAACCCTGTGGCACGCTCTCTCGCTTCCATCATCTGTTCGCGCGCAAGGTCGTTGATGATCTTTTCAAAATCCTGACAGTTCATGCGAAGCACCTCGCAGTCCTGAGCAGCCCCGGCCTTTCTTCCGTCTCTTTGCTCTGCTCACGTGTGGCGCGCAGTTTCTCTATCAGCAGTCCACGCGCGCGATGCAGTCGCGAGCGCACAGTTCCGACGGCGCAGGAAAGCGCGGCGGCGGCCTCCACGTAACTCATCTCGTGCAGGTCACAGAGCACGACGACCTCTCTATAGTGCGCGGGCAGAGCGAGCACAGCCTGTCTGACGGAGTCGATCATCTCGCTCAGCAAAAGCTCGCCCAGCGGATCGGCCTGCGCCAGGTAACGATCTGCGGTCGCGCTCTCTGTCTCTTCCGCATCATCTGCGATCTGCACGAAGGGCCTGTCTCTTTCCAATCGGCGCAGCACGTGATTACGCGCGATCCCGTACAGGTACGCCTGTAAAGAGCCACGACCGGCATCGAAATGATCTTGTTCACGCATCAGCACCATAAAGACCTCTTGAGTCACATCCTCTGCCAGAGTTTCCGACCCGCTCATCTGTAAAGCGAACCTGTAGAGGCCGCCCTGCCGCCGCCTGTAAAGCGTCGTGAAAGCATCCTCGTCTCCGGCCCTCATCAGCCGCAGCAATTCCTCGTCACTGGGAGTCGTCTTAACCGTCATCATGCTTTGGTCGAAGGACTACTAACCGGCAGTCATAGGTGATTCGCACAGGGGCGCGGAAAAGTTCCAGAAAGTCCTCAAAAATCGTTTCCAGACAGCCGCAAACCCTCTCCATACAGTGCAAAAGATGACAAATACAGGGCAAAAGCCGCTTCAGACAGTGCGAAAGTCTCTTCATACAGTGCGAAACCTTTCTCAGACAGCGTAAAACCTCTCTCAGACACGGTGAAACTTCGCTCAGACAGGCTGAAAGCTCGTTCATACAGGGTGAAACCTTATTCAGACAGTGTGAAACCCTCCTCATACAGCGTCAAAGCTGGCTTAGACAGCGTGAAACCTCTCTCAGACAGTGCGAAACTTTGTTCATACAGAGCGAAACCTTCTCCATACAAAGAGAAACCTTCTTGATACAAAGGAAAACCTTCTTCATACAGGGTGAAACTTCCTTCAGACAGCGCTAAAAGGCTGGTTCTATTAAGACAAAAGGCTCTCAACTCTGATCGAGTTGAGAGCCTTTCGACTATCGGGACGGCGAGATTCGAACTCACGGCCTCTTCCACCCCAAGGAAGCGCGCTACCAGGCTGCGCCACGTCCCGTCCTTACACTAAGTATGTCTGGAAATAGATTTTTGTCAAATGTGCCGGGCGCGTCGAGCCGGGCTTTCGACAAAAAGTGTGCCCTATTTTCCGTGGGGCTTGCGCGAGTCTTCGCCCGCATCGAGCGTTTCCAGCAGGTCGCGCAACTGTATGACCAGATGCCTGACGGCGTCGCGCTGATTCTCTGTCAGAGAAGCCCTGTTCGGTGAAATGGAAGCTTCACTGCTGCTCTCCTGTGTTTCGACTGAGAGCGCAGGCGGCGCGCTTTCCCGTTGAAGATGAGGTTGAGACTGCGGCGCTGTCGGAGCGAGCGCCTCTCGCGGCCCGGCGGCCATCTCCGGCGTCACCACTTTGAGCTTGCTTGCGCCGCGCAGCTCCGACGCCAGTTTCTTTTTAGCTCCGGCAATCGTGTACTGGTCATCGTAGAGCAGCTCCTTGATGCGCAGCGCCATCTCCACATCGCGCTTGCGATAGGTACGCTGCCCGGCGCGATTCTTCTGCGGCGCGAGCATTGGGAATTCAGATTCCCAGTAGCGCAGGACGTGCGCCTGCACGCCCGACAATTCGCAGACTTCACCGATCTTGAAGAAAAGTTTTTCAGGGATGGCGACGGTTGCGCGGTTAACCATGTTCGGGGAACCTCACAGGGAAAGTAACCTGCCCAGCATGCTGATGGAATGATTCACGAAACTCGGCACGGAACGGGCCGGGACGTACCACTCTGGGCCTCATGTTACTCGCGCACCAAGAGTGTGTCAATGCTTATGTTTAAGCCGCCTGACTTGAGGACGAGTGTCAGACGAGCGGCGTTACCTGATGACAGCGCAGGGACAAGCGAGAATGAGACGGATAACTTATAAAATCCGTCAGTACCTCGCCTTGCTCAGAGCGCGGCTTAACTCCTTGCTCTCGCTCAAACAGAAAAGCTCTTTTCATGTAAGCTCGCAGCGCAGGCTAAACCCTTTCGTCAGGCGAGAGTAGATTCCGCAACCTAACATTGCCCATGAGATTTAAGGATCAATCGTTTTTAGTAGTGGTCAGTTTGAAATTGAGTCTGATGGAAGCAGTTATTCACCACAGAGGCACAGAGGACGCGAAGGATGCACGGAGGCTTGCTTTTCTCTGTGCCCCCTCTGTGCTCTCTCTGTGTCTCTGTGGTGAATCTCAATACACCGCACGCTCAATTATCCACACTGACACACAACCATATTTTCCGGCGAGTGGACGCCACCTTAAGCGGCGGGCTATAATTCGTTTTCTTCCAACGCACACTCCACTGGAGGTTCTAAAGCCCAAAGTGTCTACTTCTCCGACTGTGTTTCGCCTCGCCGCGCGTCTTGACGAGGTCGGTTTCTCGGACATCGTAAAAATCCGCAACAAGGTGATGGAGCTGCGCGCCTCCGGGGCAAGCGTCTTTCAGTTTGAAGGCGGCGAGCCTTTCAGCAATACGCCGGATCATATCAAAGAGGCTATGCTCACAGCGCTCAAAGAGAATAAGACACGTTATGCGCCCTCTTCCGGCATTCCTGAGCTGCGCTCGGCCATCGCGGACAAGCTGCGCGAGCGTAATCGTTTGAAGGTCACGGACGCGGACGTGATCGTCCTCATCGGCGGCATGCAGGGACTGTTCGGCGCTTTTCAATCCGTCGTCAATCCAAATGATGAAGTGCTTGTCTTCTCCCCATACTGGACTCCGATCAAAGACCTCATTGCGCATTGCGAGGGCTCGCCCGTCCTTGTTCCAACAGATGAAGCACGGCGCGACGGCTTTACGCAAACCCTCGCGCGCTACCAGACCGCGCGCACGCGAGCCATCTATTACAACACTCCGCAGAATCCTTCGGGCGTCGTCTTTACACGCGCGGAATCGGAAGCGGTCGCGAGCTTTGCGCAGGAACATGATCTGGTAGTCATCGCCGACGAGGCTTATGAGGATTTGGTCTACGAGGGCGAGCATATCTCCATCGCTTCGCTGGACGGGATGATGGAGCGCACGATTACCTGTTTCACGCTCTCTAAGTCGTACGCGATGACGGGCTGGCGTCTGGGCTACGCCGTGGCCGCAGAGCCCTGGATGACTGGCATGCGCAAGACCTTGCTCTATTCGACCAACGGCGTTTCGACGCCGACGCAGTGGGCGGCGCTGGCGGCGCTGACTACGCCTTCGGATTTTCTTGAGCGCTCGCGTGCGGCCTATCGCGAGCGGCGTGATCTTCTGCTGGCGGGTTTGAATGAGCTGGGTCTGAAGTGCGCGAGCCCCGCCGGAGCTTTCTACGCTTTCCCTGATGTCACGCGCATCAGCCCAAATAGCCGCGAGGCAGCGGACATTCTGCTCGAACGCGCACAGGTCGCCACCGTTCCGGGCATAGTCTTCGGCGAACACGGCGAAGGCCACCTGCGCTTCTCCTTCTCCACCTCCATCGAAACCATCGAAGCCGGACTCGATTCCATGCGCCGCAATCTTTAAGGGATGAGGGATGAGGGATGAGGGATGAAGAAGGTGCGAGCGATAGTAGCAGTCGTAGCAGTGCCAATCATCACGCACGCGCCTCTTCATCACACAATGAATTTGATTTCATCCGTCGCATACGCCAAAAGGCCCAAAGACACTCAGACAAATTAAGAAGATTTTCTTCATCCCTCATCCCTCATCCCTCATCCCTTCGTCTAGGTATTGGCGACGATGCTGCTCTGCTCAGACAGTTTGACGGGTACGAGACGGTCATCACCGCCGACCTGCTCGTAGAGGATATAGACTTTCGCCGCTCGTCCATGCCGCCGCGACTGTTGGGCCATAAGGCGCTGGCCGTCTCCCTCTCGGACATTGCCGCGATGGGCGCGCGTCCGCGCTGGGCCATGCTCTCTCTGGGCGTCCCGCCCGATGTCTGGCATTCGGCGTTTGTCGACGAACTCTACGAAGGCTTTTTCCTTTTAGCTGATCGTTATGGAGTCACACTTATCGGCGGCGATGTCTCGCGCACGCCCGAGCACATCGTGATCGATTCGATTGTCCTGGGTGAAGCACGGAGCGGTCGCGCGGTGCGGCGCAAGGGGGCGCGCCCCGGCGATCATATCTTCGTAACGGGCGCGCTGGGCGGCGCGGCGGCAGGACTCAGACTGCTTGAGCGCGGCGCGCGATTGGGAGAGCAAGTGCGCGGCGCGCGCCTAGATGAGAAACCTGAACAGGAGAGCCACGCCGAGAAAGCCGAACCTGATCACCAAGATAAGAAAGCTGAAAGCGAGCGCTCCGTTAAGAGCGCTAAAAGCGAGCGCCCGTCTCGCGCTGTCATGGAAAGGCTGCTGCTGCGTCAAATGCTTCCCTTCCCGCGCATAGAGTGGGGCGACTACTTGGGACACAACTCGCTGGCGACGGCGATGATCGACCTGAGCGACGGCCTTTCGTCCGACCTCGCGCACCTGTGCGAAGAGAGTCGTGTCGGCGCACGCCTGCAAGTCGCGCGTATCACCGTCGATCCCGACCTGGCGAGCATCTGCGGACGGCGCGCGCTCGACCCGCTTATGCTGGCGCTGCACGGCGGCGAAGATTTCGAGCTGCTCTTTACCATTCGCCCGCGCGACCTCAAGCATCTGCCGCGAACTATCAATCGCGTGCCCGCCACCTATATCGGCGACGTTACGGATGAGTGTGGACGAATCACTCTGGTCGAAGGCTCGCGCCGTTGGACTCTTGAGCCGGAGGGCTTCCAGCACTTCGGTCGCGCTCATTAAAACCTTGTGTCTAGATCAACGCGCATGCTCCTCCTTTATTCTGTCCGCGCCCTGAACCCCCTCGCATGAGACACCTGTTGTCAGATAGGTCTGATTAAGGGCTCAAAGCGTCTGTGCTACACTGGCGCGCATGAAGCCTCTGGAGGAGACGACTGCTTCCGTTTACTTCGGCTCGATGGCCGAAGGCTACGACTCGCTCATACGCCGCGCCGTGCCGCGTTATGACGAGATGCTTGAGCGTCTCATTGATTATCTTCCCCCGTCCGCGACCTGCGTGCTGGAACTCGGCTGCGGGACTGGAAATCTTTCGCTCGCCCTCGCGGAGCGTTACCCCGAAGCCTCTCTGACATTTCTGGATGCCGCGCCGGAGATGTTAGACGTGACACGCGCGCGACTCGAAAGCGCATATCCGGCTTCTGTCCGGCGCGCACGTTTCGTCCGCTCGGTCTTCGAGGAGATTGATGCTGATCTTGGCCCATTCGATCTGGTCACATCCAGCATCAGTTTGCATCACGTCAAGGATAAGGAAACGCTCTACAGAAATATCCACGCCATACTTTCGCCGGGCGGCACGTTTCGCTTCTCGGATCAGTTGCGCGGCGCAACCGCCGAGATACATGAGCTGAACTGGCGGCGCTGGCTTGAGTTCTGTCGCAGCCCGGCCAATTGCTCCGAAGAGGAGGTCGTCAGTCTGCTCGATCATGCGGAGGCGCACGACCACTACACGCCGCTCGCGGAGCATTTCCGCCTGCTTGAGCTGGCCGGGTTCAAAAAGCTTGACTGCGTCTGGCGCAACCTGATCTGGGGCATCGTCGTGGCTGATGTTTAATGCCGCTTCCCTGTACACCGCGAACGACGCAAATTTGACTCGCCCTTCATCATTGCCTAGACTCTGACGCGTGGAACATTTTTTATGCGCGACCCGTTTGAGTAAGAGAGATGCTTAAGTTTTTCAATACACTATCCGGACAGGTGGAAGAGTTTCGCCCGATGCGCGAGGGCGAAGTGCGTATGTATCTGTGCGGCCCGACCGTCTGGGACTTTGCGCAGATAGGTAATTTTCGCTCGATGATTATGGGCGACATCGTGCGCCGCACCTTCAAGTTCAAAGGCTACAAGGTCACGCACGTGATGAACATCACGGACATCGAAGACCGCATCATCGCGCTCTCGCAAGGTGCGGGCGTGACGATTGACGAATACACTGCGCGGTATATAGAGGCGTTCTGGGAGGACTGGGATGCTCTCGGGCTTGAGCGGCCTGACATCGTTCCGCGCGCCACGCAACACGTCACGGAGATGGTTTCCTTGATCGACCGCTTGCAGGAGAAGGGCCACGCCTACGAATCCGAAGGCTCTGTCTATTATCGCATCAATTCGTTTCCGGAATACGGCAAGCTCTCTAAGATAAACTTCGCGGGCAACATCGCTGGCGCGAGCGAGCGCGTCGATACGGACAAGTACGAGAAGGAGGACGCGCGCGACTTCGCCCTCTGGAAAAAGGCCGAATCCCCGGACGAGCCCGCCTGGGATACGCCGCTGGGTCGCGGACGCCCCGGCTGGCACATCGAATGCTCTGCGATGTCCATGAAATATCTGGGCGAGACCTTTGATCTTCACTTGGGCGGGATCGATCTGGTCTTTCCGCATCATGAAAACGAGATTGCGCAAAGCGAAGGCGCGACCTCCAAACCATTCGCGCGCTACTGGCTTCACATAGAGCATTTGAAGGTCGATGGCGAATCCATGTCCAAGTCCAAGGGCAACTATTACACCTTTCGCGATCTGGTCGCGCAAGGGTTCACGCCCCGCGCGATACGCTATTTTCTTTTGAGCGTGCCCTACAGCAAGCAGCTCAACTTTACATTGGAGGCACTGCGCGCCGCCGAAACCATCGTCGAGCGCCTTCAGGACTTTCGCCGCAGGCTACAGGAAGCGCGAGTCGAGGCAGGCACGAATGAGCGGCTTCAGGAAACCGCACGGCGCGCTCTTGTTAAATTCGAGGCAGGTCTTGATGACGACTTTAATACATCTGTGGCGCTCGCCGCGCTTCACGAGCTAACGCCCGAAGTCAACACGGCGCTGCGCGATCACGCGCTGCTCGAAGATAACAAGCGGGAGCTGTTGGAATTGCTCGAACGCTTCAACAGCGTGCTCAATATTTTTTATGACGAGCAGCCAGAGATGCTTGATGCGGAGATTCAACGCCTGATAGACGAGCGCCAGGAGGCACGACGCCGCCGAGACTTTGCGCGCGCAGACGAAATACGCGATGCGCTCGCCGGTCACGGCATCATGCTCGAAGACACCAAGGACGGCGTGCGCTGGAAAAGGCGTTGACAAGAACAGATGCCAGATGTTAGATGCTAGATATTAGTAGAGCGCTCAGATGTGGAAAGCTGAACGTTAATCATTAATCTGCTACCAGCATCCAGCATCTGACATCTAACATCTGCTTTCTATGTTTTACTGCCGCCACACACATTTGCGCCCGCTCGAACGGCGCGCCAATCTCTTCGCGGACTAACATCGCTTAGGCCATAAACACTCCTGCGCTTCTCGCAACCTCGAATTATTTAACCCGCTTTCCCGTGAGAAGGAGAAAGATTATGTCTACGACTACCATTGCTCCGCCGAAGAGACCGGAGATCAAAACCGCTCTGCCCGGCCCTAAGGGGCAAGAGATTATCAAAGCCGACGCTCAATTCGTCACACCATCATACCCGCGCCCCGCCTGGGAGTTGGTCGCAGAGAGCGCCTCGGGCGTCTGGGTTGAGGACGTTGACGGCAACACGTTTCTGGATTGCAACGCCGGAGTCGCCGTCTGTGCGACGGGCCATTGTCATCCGGAAGTGGTGCGCGCCATACAGGATCAGGCCGCGCAACTGATACACATGTGCGGCACGGACTTCTACTATCGTCACATGCCTGAGCTGGCGCGCAAGCTGGACGAGATCGTGCCCGTCCCCTCGCCTACGCGCACGCATTTCGCCAACAGCGGAACCGAAGCGGTCGAGACTGCTTTGAAGCTCGCGATGCACGCCACCGGGCGCGAGAAGTTCATAGCCTTCTTTAATAGCTTTCATGGCCGCACGCTCGGCTCACTCTCTTTGACCTCTTCAAAGGTAGCCCAGCGCAGAGGCTTTAAGCGACAGGCGCTCGACGTAGTTCATGTGCCGTACCCGAATGTTTTTCGTCATCCCTTCACAGGAGAACAATCGGACGCCGCCACTGTCAGTCGCGCCTGTCTCGATTGGATCGAAGGGCGATTGTTCAAGACCACTACGCCGCCGGAGGAAGTGGCGGGCATCGTCGTTGAAGTAGTACAGGGTGAAGGCGGGTATGTGCCTGCGCCAGGGGAGTTCCTGCAAGGGCTTCGCCGCATCTGTGACGAGCATGGAATTATGCTCATCGTGGACGAAGTGCAATCCGGAATGGGCCGCACGGGAAAGATGTTCGCCTCTGAACATCATGATTTGAAGCCGGACATTGTCACCATCGCCAAAGGACTTGGTTCGGGCTTACCCATCGGCGCATGCGTGGCGCGCGCCGATTTGATGGACTGGAAGCCCGGCGCGCACGCCTCCACCTTCGGCGGTAACCCTGTCGCCATCGCCGCCGCACTGAAGACCATAGAGCTGCTCGAACGCGAGCTGATCAAAAACAGCGCGGAGACGGGCGCGTATCTTCAGGATGGTTTGCGCAGGCTGATGAAGAAACATGATTGCATGGGCGATGTGCGTGGCCTTGGGATGATGATCGGCGTGGAGTTCGTTGAAGATAAGGCTTCGATGAAAGCTGCGCCCGAGTTGCGCGACCGCGTCGAGCGCGGCTGTTACGAGCGCGGCTTGATTATCCTCGGCGCGGGCTTCAACACGATTCGCTGGTCGCCGCCGCTGATCCTGTCGCGCGAAAACGCGGATGTCGCCATAGAGATTTTTGACGAGGCCATCGCAGCCGCGTGCATATAAGAAAGGATGAAGGATGAAGGCGGAAGGATGAAAGTGTGTTGTTCAAATTAAGTCATTCAATTTAAGCAGCCACGCTTTCATCCTTCATCGTTGCCGCCTTCATCCTTTCTTCACATCACGGCGTCTTTGCTCTGAGCCTTCTTCGGCGGCGCTGGCCCGCTGGCTTTCGCCGCCAGGCGGCCTCTGCCTTGATAGCCGTCGGCAACAGTCGAAGGCAGCGATTCAAACTCAAGCATCAGCTCGTTCTCCTCTGCGGTGAACTGACCCTTGGCTTTGAGCAGATTGGCTGGCGGCTCGACCAGCGAACCGGCATTGAAACGCGCCAGACTGACCGCTCCACTGTCCTGCACAATCCCCGTCGCCACTTCTTTCAGCTCACGCGGTCTCGTCCCGCCCGCGCCCTTCACGTCAAAGAGAAACGTGGCGAGCGTCGCGTGGCGCATGATGTTGAAGCCGCCCTGTAGCCGCATATTCTCACTTCGTCCGGCGAACCCGCCTGACATCGTGAACTCGCCCGACGTGATTTGATAGAGACGTTGACTTGCTTTCCAATTGGGATCGAGATCGAGCTTGAGCACGCGCTCATTCTCAATCGGCACGGAGACGATCTTGTAGGGAGAAGACAGCGCCTGTGTGGTCATAGCTCCCTGCGGCGGCCTTGTTTCCGAGATTCGCACCGCGCCGTCTGCACTGCGCGTGATCTCTACACTGTACCCTCCTGTGCGGCGCTGCCCCAGAAAGGCCGCGACCACTGCCATCCCGTTAAATTCATCCGCGTTGAGAATCGGAAGATTGTCATCCAGCCTTCGCAGCTCCTGATAAGTCTCCGCATCACGCGCGACAGCGACGAATGCGTCGTTCACCAGAGTGTAAGCGCCCTGTCTTAAGATTTTTAAATCGTTATCCACATTTCCTTTCTCTCTGGAAGGCGTCGGCAAACGATCAACTTGCTGGTTGTTAGATTGCTGATTACGCTGTGCTGGCTGCTGCCGCTGCTGCTCCGCGCCTGTGCCGCACCCCGCTGCTCCTGCGCCGTTCGCGATCAGCGACAACAGCGCGATGATGATGCTTGTTCTGATACCTAACATACTGTCTTACTCCCTTTTGTGACGAACACATTTTGAACCGTGAAGGCCACTCGCCCAAGGGCGAGGATTGGCCCTCTACCGGAGCTTTGAACGCAGCACGTAGCGCAGAGTTGCATCGGCGGCGCATAAAATCCGGCGCTGAATTTTAAACTTGGGAGAGCGTTTTCGAGCAGCGATACTGAAAGCAGCGCTGTTTTCAATATCGCTGCGGCGCGCCCTGAACGCAGCGCACAGTATCACGCGCGATAAGCAGCTCTTCATCCGTCGGTATCACATAGGCGGCGAGGCGCGCTTCGTCGCGGCTGATCAATCCTTCGCGCCCGCCCGTATGCGCAAGATTCCGCTCCCCGTCCAGCTCAAGCCCCATCCATTCCAGTCCCTTGCAAATCTGCGCGCGAACTTCCGCAGAGTTCTCGCCGATGCCTCCCGTAAAGATCACTGCGCTTGCTCCACCCATCGCCGCCAGGTACGCGCCGATATACTTGCGCGCGCGATAACAGAAAATCTGAATCGCCAGGCGCGCGTCTGTCCATATTCTCGTGCGCTTCATCAAGCAGCTCGCGCATGTCGTTCGTCAATCCGGAGATGCCAAGCAGACCGGACTGCTTATTGAGCAGCGTCTCTGTCTCCTGCGCGCTGAGTCCCTCCTTGGCCGAGACAAAATCTATGATCGCCGGATCAATATCGCCGGAGCGTGTGCCCATCACCAAGCCTTCGAGCGGAGTCAGGCCCATAGAAGTATCTATGGAATCGCCCGCACGAATCGCCGCCGCAGAACAACCGTTTCCTAGATGAAGCGTAATCACGCGCGTCTCTTCACGCGCGATGCCTAGAAGCTGTCGATAACGATAAGCAACGTAGCGATGCGACGTGCCGTGAAAGCCGTAGCGACGTATGCGATGACGACGATAAAGCTGGTAAGGCAGCGCATACAGATAGGCGTGGTCGGGCAGCGTCTGGTGAAAAGCCGTATCAAAGACGGCGGCCTGCGGCAGTCCAGCGCCAAACACCTCGCGCGCCGCCAGGATGCCCTTGATGTTTGCAGGGTTGTGCAGCGGCGCAAGCTCTATGCAGTCCTCTATGCCGCGTACCACCTCATCCGTAATCAAGACGGAATGCGTAAAGCGCTCGCCGCCGTGAACGACGCGATGGCCCACTGCATGAACGTCAGCGACGCTTTTAACTTCGCTGATCCCGGAATCCTCCCGGCAGGCCCAGCGAATAATCAGCTCAACAGCCGTGCGCGTGTCCCTGAGCGGCGCTGTAGACCTCTGCGGCTCGCGCCCCTCCGCGCGAAAAGTAATGATCGCCTCGCCGCCGACACGCTCTATATATCCGCGCGCCAGCCTGCGATCCGTGTTGTGCGCAATGCTCTCTAAATCCGTCGCGATCAGTTGAAACCTGACCGAAGAGCTGCCGCAGTTGAGGACTAAAACATTCATAAGAAAACAGTGACAAGTGACAAGTGGCAAGTGACGAGCATAAATGAAATCTTAACTTGTCACTCGTCACTTGTCACTCATCACTGCTTTACGAATCTCTGACATACGCGCTCGCAGATGAGCTTCGTCAATCGTGGTGACGCTTCCTGCGCGGAATACTTCCGTGCCCGCCGCCACCGTCAGGAGCACGTCGCGCCCAGTCGATGAGAAGACAAGCGCATGGGCCGGATCATAGACAGGTATCTGATGTGCGCCGTCAAGAGCGATGACCGTCAGGTCAGCGTCAAGACCTTCACTGAGCGCGCCCGTTTGATCGTCAAGTCCAAGTGAGCGCGCCCCGCCAAGCGTCGCCGCAAACAGCACATCATTCACGTCCAACATGCGCTCCGGGTTCGCTTGATTAAGAGTTGTGCGCGAGTTGAGGATAGCGAAGCGCGCCTCTTCCAGCATGTCGCATGTGTTATTGCTCGCGACCGAATCGCTGCCGAGGCCGACCTTTAAATCATGCTCGACAAAGGCGGCAAACGGCGCGCGTCCGTGACCGAGCTTGGCATTTGATTTGGGACAGTGCGCGATGGATGTGCCAGTCTCTTTGATCGCCTCCATGTCCGCATCGTCCACCCTGATGCAATGCGCAAGCAAAGGTTTTGTCCGAAGCACGCCCAAGTTTTTCAGATACTGAATCGTCGAGACGCCGGGAGCTTTCCATTCGATGCCGCGCCGCGCGAGCCCTTCGGCAAACGGCCCGCTTCCCTGTCGCAGGAACTGTTCTTCAGCGAGCGATTCGGCGGCGTGCATCATCAAGGGCAAGCGTTCGGCAAGAGCGAATTCCGTGATCAGCTCAAGCTGCGGAGCGCTGACAGTGTACGGAGAATGCGGAGAGACGCCGAGGCGTACCCTTTGGCTCTCGTACTCTCTCAACTTGAAGATTTTCTCTCGCAGCTTCTCGAAATGCTCCTGGGCCAACTTGGGGTCAGGGCCGAAGCCTTCCTGGTAAACCGTCCCGCGCAGGCCCACGCGCTCAAGCGCACGCAGAGGGGCACTGGCCGTGTCGCTCGCATCGCCGAGGCAAGTGACGCCCGCGCGCGCCGCTTCGACTGCACCCCACGCGGCGGAAATATAAAGATCGTCGGGCGTCATACGCTCAAGTCGCGCAACGGTCAGTTTTTTGAGCCAGGCGAAGAAATCATTCTCAACGTCTTCGAGGAATCCGCGCATCGCCGTCAATTCCAGATGCGAATGCGTGTTGACGAAGCCAGGCAGAATCGCTGCTTCGTTAAAATCATTAACATCTGCTTCGGGAAATCTTGAAAGGAGCGCTTGCCTTGGGCCCACGCCGACTATGCGAGTGCCTTCGACGGCCACAGCGCCGTGCTCAATTACCCCGGCAGAGATCGGCAGCACCCATCTTGCGCTATAAAGAGTCGTCATCTTTTTCGGTCTGTCGCTTTTTCAGTTGAATGTCAGGAAAGTTGATAATTCACCACAGAGACACAGAGCACACAGAGTAGGCACAGAGACTTGAATATCACTTCTTCCTCCGTGCTTCCTCCGTGCCCTCTGTGTCTCTGTGGTGAATGCCTCTTTCCATATACTCAATTGAAACTTGCTCGAAAGAATTACTTTCCTTCAAAAGACGCTTGAGCTTTACTCATGCGTGGCGGCGTGCAGGTCTTTGCCGAGTTGCGGCAGTATCTCTATCAGGCGTCTGTTGCCGCTCAGCGAGGTGACGACGCTGACGCCGACTTCGTGCTCACCTACGCTCGTCTCGCGTACGTCGAAATCTTCAAGACGCAGACCCTCTTTCTCAAGCAGGTCGAGCAGACGCGCCAGCGTCGAGGCCGGATCATGCGTCTTGAATGTATAACGATACATGCGTCTGCGCAGAAGGATAGCGCGCTCTGCATGACGCAGCAGGACGAGCACGAAGATAATCAACACTGTCGCCAGTATCGCCGGGCCGAACATCCCTTCGCCAATCGCGATGCCGACTGCCGTCACGACGAAGATCGTCGCCGCAGTTGTCAGGCCAATGACAGAACCGCGTGATTGCAGGATGACGCCCGCGCCGATAAAGCCTATACCGGAGACCACCTGTGCGACGAGCCGCGCAGGGTCTGTGTAGGCGACGCCTCCGCTGATCTCTCTGGACGTAATCATAAAAAGCGACGCGCCCATCCCGATCAGCACGTTTGTTCTCAAGCCCGCAGGCTTGCGGCTCAGCTCGCGCTCCAATCCGATTGCGCCGCTGCACAACATCGCAACCAGCAGCTTGATGCCTATTCCGACCAGTGGTGAATCGTAGCTCATAAGAATCTTTTAGACCTCTGCCTTCGCCTCTTCGCCCGGCGCAAGTTGACCAGTTCGAGGGCGTAACCAAAACCACAGCAGACCCGAAAGTGCGATCACAACTCCACCGGCGGCAGCAACAGGAGTAATGCCATAGGTGTCCGCAGCCGCTCCGGAAGCAAGCATAGAGCCGACCATCATCAGCGTCGTCGATGTCTCGTAGAGGGCGAAAACGCGACCGCTGTAAAGATCATCCGTGCGCGTCATAATGATCGTCTGTTGCGCCGTCCACCAGATCGCAAAGTTTATCTCGCGCGCCACGAGCACAAGCGCCGCGCCCCAGAGTGTCGGCATCAGACTGAAGAGCACCAGACCGCAACCGTCGAAGATCATAGAGCGCCCCATGCGCGAGCCTAAGGTGTCGCCCGTCGCGCTATTAAAGCGACGCGCCAGGGGTGCGCCCGCCAGCCCGCCCAATCCCATCGCCACGAAAAGTACGGAGATACCAAAGTCCGTCGGACGTTCCAGCACAGAGCCCACGGCGGCCAGGCCCAAACGCGCGCCGAAGATACTATAAAGGGCACGCGCCACACCGTTGCCTAATCCCCAACCGGCGGAGACGATCAGGATAGCCCACAACACAGGCTGGCCGCGCACGTAACGCAGGCCCGCGCGAAAGTCAGCGAGAGCGCGCCGCGCCAGCGCGTAGAGGGAAAGCCTTGTGCGTTTTACTTTCACTGATGATTCAAACACGGTGGCGCTCTCGTACGAGGCTACGCTCTGCTCGGCTTCTGGCTGCTGCTGCCGGAATTCTGGCTGCTCCGTCGCGGCGCTCGTCCTCCTCCTTTGTGTTTGCGCGCGGATTCGTCGGATCATTTCGGCTGATAGTAGAAACGTCGCCGCGTTGAGGATGAAAACCGTGTTGCGTCCGACGAAAGTCGCGACTACTCCGCCCAGCGCCGAGCCGACCGCGATGGTCGCCGCTGTGGTCGAAGCCGAAAGTGAGTTTGCTGTAAACAACTCGTCAGCGCTCTCGACGATGTTGGGGATCGAAGCGCGCTTGGCGGCATTAAAGAAGGCGGAGACGCAGAAGAGCGATGCGCCGACCATGTAGATCAACGGCAGCGCGGACTTTGCTCCGGCGATGATAAAGCCTAGAGCGAGCAGTGAACGCGCGACATCGGCCGCGATCATCACGCGGCGTCGATCAACCCTGTCGACGACCACGCCCGCCAGTGGGCCAAAGAGAAAGAGCGGCAGATGGCGCGCAATCGCATAGACGGCAATCGCCAGGCCTTCGCGCCCGCGCCCGGCCAGTTGAATCGTCAGCGCGAGCACAGCGATGTTGTTCAGCCAGTCGCCTATCTCCGAGATGACCTGCCCCGTCCACAGGCGACGAAAATCCGCGTTCCCCTTGAGCAGTTGCCGGTAGGTCAAAGTCTTGCTCCCGTTTTAAAGGGAAGCTTACTATAATGGGAAGATTCCCGCATGAGGCTTAATTTAGTCTAGGTTTGTAGAAAGCGGTTGCGCACTAACGGATTCCCATAGCACTCGACCATCAGTGGGAACTGAAACCCTGCACTCGCGCCACTCTGAAGGCTGGATACCTGCAATATCTCTCGCCTGGTCAATAGCAATATCAAGGGTATCAAACTGCAAATACTCAAGCGCTTCTCCTTTATCAGAGTAGAAGGCCAGACTGTAACCTATAACATCATTTAAGCGTCCCGGGATTTTATGAACGATGCGATTGATTCCCACCCAATCAGCTTCGATGGGTTTGAGCGGCTCTGACATCCAGATAGGCAGAGGTTTCAACTTCTCTTTCAGCCAAGCATACCTAATGACGACCTCAACTATCTCTTCCTTATCCATAACACAACTGCTTATTTTCCAATCTCATTTACGGCTTTTTGCCTTTGCTCTCCTTCAGTTTCCGGTAGCGCTCAAGGATCGAAGTGACGTAGGCGCGCGTCGAAGGAATGTCTATGCGCGAGACGAACTCCTCGGAGGTGAGTGGTCTCGTATTGGCGGGTGTGCGATTCCAGTCAGCGGCGCGGCTGGGCCCGGCGTTGTAGCCTGCGACCATACGCGCCTCTGCGCCGGGCGTGTCGCGATACTCCTGATAAAGCTTTTCCAGATACCAGCAGCCGATCTGAATATTGCGCTCAGGGTCGCTCAAGACGCTTTGCGGGTCGCGTCCCATCTGTCGCTCAAGATCACGCATGCCCGTCTCCGCGGCCCACTCGCGTCCGACCGTCGGCGTCACCTGCATCAAACCGATCTCGCCGTCCGCGCCAGTCTTCCACGGACGAAAATAGGTCTCTTCGTAGATCACAGACCACACTAAGTCCGGGTCCAGACGATAGATGCTGGCCTGGCGCGCGATCAACGCATCGTAACGATGAATCCAGTATTGATTGAAATAATATGCCGAGATGGCAGAGAGGATAAGCAGGATGAGAATGATGAGAACGGCGCGTTTCATCTAAAAGCTAAGGATTCCAAAAGTCCATTGTTAGTATGTCCGGACTTTAGACTTTAAACTCTCTCAGTCAATTCTTACGTTTCAAAGAGACCCAGAACTGTGCGGTCGCAAAGGCGCGATCAACGCCTTCATAGCGCGAGCGCAGAGCGCGTTCGTCTAGCACATGTCCCTGCAACCAGACTTCTGCCGCAAGTGTTGCGCCCACGCGCAGAGCGCCGCCACGCAGAGCGCGCCGGTTGACCAGGACTTCGAGCTTAAGTCTTTCAAGGTCTAGATAAACCCAGTACAGTTCGCTGCCCGATAGTGGATTGCGCAGCGGCTTGAAAGCGATGACGCGCCCCATCAGACTCCAATCGTTTTCATGAGCGGCGCGCGACGGCGCATATTTTTCGAGCGGCTGCCAGCGAGCCTTAGACGGTCGCTCGCAGAGGCGCGCGCGATAGGCCAGCCCGCAAAGCCCCACGTGCAATTCCTGCGCACGGAAACCGGCAGCGCCGACCTCCGTCAAATTCTGTAGCTCGAAGAGGACTTCCGTATCCGTGCCGTCGCAGTAACCGTGTATCACTGCCTCGCCCTCTTCATCGTATTCGGTCAGCGCCCAGGGGCTGATGCGCTGCGTATAGCGCGCGCGAAAGCCCGGACGACAATCCGCGTAAAAGATGTCGCCCGTCCCCGATTCATAAAGCACAGTCCAGACTTCCAGCCCCTCGCCCAATTTCCAGCAGCGGCCATGCAGTACTGCGCCGCGCCGCGACAGTTGCGTCGGCTCGCCCTGATCGCCCGCGCGCTCGGCCAGATAATTAAAGGCCTTCTCGCTAGGGACTTCCAGACCGATGGTCTCAAACGTTACGTCCATAAGAATCAGTTTACAGTTTACAGTTTTTAGTTTTCAGTAAAAAGCAATTGGCTGAAAACTAAAAACTGAACACTGATTACTCTCTTACTTGATTGCTCGTTTGCGGCGTCCGCGCGCGGGTGTTTCCTCGCTCGCTTCGGCGGCAATTGGCGCGCGACTTTTATAGCCGCGAATGTGGCGCTCCGGGCCCTGCTTTGGGCGCACGCCGGAGCGCACCATCTCCGCAAAGAGATCGACATCGTAGTCCGCTTCGCGTGACATCTCTTCGCGAATCGCGTGCAGCACTTCTAGAAATCTTGGCTTCCGATACATAAAATGCAGTTGTCAGTGACGAGTGACAAGTGACAAGTTAAAAACTTAAAGCTTAGTCAAGGCTCGTCGCTTGTCACTCATCACTCGTTACTGTTTTCTCCGTTGCTTCCGATACTAAAAACTCCGGCGTGACGATCATCGGAACGAAAAATCCTGCGGCCGTATTAAAGAGGCGAATGCGCGCCTGTCTGCGAACATTCGCCAGATGACCGAAGTTCCAGGTCACTAAATAATCTATTTTGTGAAATGAGGCAACGGCAACATGCAGGGCGTCGGCGATATACTTGCGATGAAAGATGCCGCGCGCGATGTAGCCTTCGGCCAGGATCGCAGCCTCTTCCGTCAGCTCAACCTCTTCGAGCGGCGAGACGAGCTTTAAATAACCCGTGCGGTGCGGCTCCGGCACGCGCTCCAATTCACGCGCGACAAGGCGAGAGACGACGGCGCGGTATTCCGGCAACTCATGTTCCCACCAGCGTATCGTCAGGTCACGACGAAACGGCTCACCGTTATCAAGGTAAGCGCCGACGACGGAGGTTTCCAGATAAAGGCTCTGCTTCATAGCCCGCCGACTCCCACGTCAAAGCGCGTAGGGTTTGCCTCAGGCGATGTGCCCAAAGGTTCGAGACGCAGGATGCCTTTCTGAAAATCGAAGATCAGACGAAAGTGGCGCAGAAAATTTCCGCCGACGATTCCCGTCTGCTCGAACCCCGCCGTCTCGTTGATGGAATCCATATCGAGCACCGCCGCAGAAAGTTTTTCGCGCGTGTAAGAACCAAACGTGATGCGCGGCAGCGTCAGCAGCTTGACGTTGTCGGCCACTCCGGCTGAGCCGTAAATTTGCAGGCGCACGTTCTGCGCAAAGCGCGTCAAATCTTCACGCTCGGCCAGTATCTGCGAGACGACAGAGACGGTCGCGCCCGTGTCTATGATAAAGTTGAGCGGCTTATCGACGCTCTCTATTAAAACTTCGCCGCTTAAAAATCCGGCAGACGTGGTGCGCAGCGGCAGCTCTATGCCGGGCGTGGCGGCGGCGGGCGCACTTGCGCTGCTCGAACTGCTCCGCCGTAACAATGTCAGGCGACGCGATCCGTAATCCACAGTCGTCAGGTATTTCGAGATCACAGACAGACCAATGTAGCCGTCGACGTGCGTCTTATCATTAAAGAAACGGCGAATGTAAACGGGCACGTTCTCGACGCGCACGTCGCCGATCTCCAGCGATTGAAGAAAACCGTAGACGATGTCGAAGCGACCGCCGCCGCCGATGGCGCGCGCAGTGCCCCCGCGTGCGACCTCGCGCAAGCCCAATCGCCGCGCCGTCTCCTGAGAGATAACGGACATGCCAGAACCAGTGTCTAGCACAAAGCGTAAGGGCTGCTTCTCTCCGTTAATATAGACCAGCACCATCGGTCTATTGTCCGGGACTTCGAAAGATATTTCCGTACGATTTTCACCGCCGATGATGTAGAGAGAGTTTTGCTGGCCCAGGTAGCGTAGAAAGTCTATCAGTCCGCGAATGCGCGCGCGACGATCAGCATCCGTCTTCGGCGCGATCACCAGAAAGCGCTCGTATGCGTCCGCAGCCTCTTTATAACGCTCCGTGCGTGCAGAGGCCTGCGCCAGATTAAAGATGTAGTCCGGCTCGTTCGGATCGATAAAGACGGCGCGCTTTAATCCTGTGACGGCGACGCTCGCGCGATTCTCGTAGAAGTCGACCATCGCTAGACCGGCAATCGCCAGAGCCTCGTCGTCCTTGAGACTAAGCGCCGTGCGGAACTCTTCGACCGAGAGGCGAAAGTCGCCCGCCGCCAGCACCACAGAGCCTAGCAGCGCGTGCGCGCGCGCAGACAACGGATCGGAAGCGATGACGCGCGCCGCGTGGTCGTAGGCATCCTGCAACATCCTTTTCTTAAAGAGCGTAAAGCTCAGGCCCAGACGCGCATCCTTGTCCTGCGCATTTTTGGCGAGCAACTCGCGGAACAGTTTCTCCGCGACATCGAACTCGCCTTCACGCAGAGCGCGCACGGCGCGGTCACGGGCTTTGTCCGCCGCGAAGGCTGTGTCAGGCGTGACTGCGACCGCGATCAAAACAGCAATGGCGGCCAGACAGCCCGCCGCCAATCCCAAACGCGCTCTTTTTACCGATAGACGATTTAGCATGGGGGAAACACCTCACAAGGGATGAGGGCGGAGGGAGGGACAAGGGATGAGGGCGGAGGGATGAGGGATGAAAGGGTCGAGTAAATGCGTCAATTAACGATTCACTCAATCATTCATCCCTCATCCCTCATCCTTCATCCCTTCTTTTCATCCCTCCGCCTTCATCCTTCATCCTTACTTCAAAATTTCTCCGGTCTTCATTGACCAGAGCACCAGGTCTAGTTCATCAAAATCTATCTCGACATCCTGCGCGAAACGGCGCAGTGTGTCTTCCGTCTCAAGGTAACGCGCGCGCGTCGTGGGCGGCTGCGGCGAACTGATGATGCCAAGCTCACAGAGGCTGCGCAGAATATGCTTGTCAAGAATGGCGTAGCCCTTAAAGCCAACGTTGCGCAGGAAGTGGCTGGACTCTTTGTAGCCTAGCCCTTTGATGCGTCGCTCTCTCGCCAGCCAGTCGCGGCGCGCTATCGGGTCTGTAAAGCTCGCGAGCCTTTCGCGCAGGCGCATCCCGCAATCTTCCTGCAAGTAGTCGCGCGTGACAGTGATATAGCCCGGGCGCGCCGCCGGATAACGATGCGCGCGTGCCTCTACGAGCGAGCGCGTCATCTCTTCGCGCGTGCCTTCAAAAAGCAGATGCCTGATGGCTTCGACTGCGCGCAGACCCATACGCGCAGACGCTCCGGCGGTGAAGATGCAATAGACCAGCTCTTCCCAGAGCCTTGCATCACTTCCCTCACTCCACACAAAGCGAAACTCTGCGAGCCGCGATTCGATCTCGCGGCTTCGCGCCTTGTGCGCCGCGCGCACATCTTCAATTGTCACAGGTCGCTTTTCTGGTCGCACGAGGCTCTTGACTTCAACGCGATTGATTTTAGGAGTCCACTCCGAGCATTGTCAACGAAGTCTGAGCCGAGCGCGCCTGAAAAGCCCGGACGCTCCATCAGTCACAATGTTGAAGGATGCCGATGCATACATCCCAGCCAGCGCCCTCCGGCATCAAAGAAGGGCGCGTGCCCGCTCTCCTCAAAATTTTCGGGTCACCAACGGAGCGAGTTCGTGTTATGATGCGCTCCCTCGCGTAAAAGGTTCTCCACGGAGGAAGAAATGTTCAAGCAGGCAATCACCCGACATCTTTATTTTACTCTCGGTTTGATCCTCACGTTTGCGCTCGGCACACCTTTGAGCGTATTGGCCCAAGGGACTTCCACCGAGCCGAAGCCTCCGACACCGCTGACGCGGCCAACAAGTATCAGCCGACCGCTTCCTTCGACCACTACGCCGACTGGAACACCTGCGGGGCCGACCTTGCCCGCGACGAATGAGGCAGCATCACCCGTTTATCAATCGCCCGTCAGCGGAATGCGAGGCGTGCTGGTCGAGACGCTAGACGGCAAGGTCTTGATGTCAGAGTCTGCGAATCAGGCATTTAATCCTGCATCGGCTGTCAAGCTGGCGACTGCGCTGACGGCGATTCGCACGTTCGGTATCGATCACCGTTTCACGACGGGGGTCTGGACCAACGGCACGATTGACGAGGCGACCGGCACGCTCAAAGGCGACCTGATCATCTCCGGGCGCGATCCTTCTTTCCATTACGAGCATGCGGTCATGCTGGCGCGCGAATTGAATCGTCACGGCATACGCACAGTGACGGGCGATCTGGTCATCGCGCCGCGCTTTACTATGAACTTCGATTGGTCTGCGCAACATTCCGGAGACATGCTTTACGACACGCTGGATGTCGCGCGTCGCCCGGCGGCAGCGACACGCGCCTGGAATGATGAGCGCGTCGCTTTAGGCGATAGCGCAGGATTACAGAGCATGCCGAGCGTGGCGGTGATGGGCGCTGTCTACGTCGATTCCGTTCCGTCGAATGCGAAGATGGTGCTCGTACATCGTTCGAGCAAGCTGGTGGATGTGCTGAAGGTTCTGCTCTGTTACTCGAACAATTTTATGGCAGAGCGTATCGGCGACACGATGGGCGGGGCAGACGGCGTGCGCCGTTTCGTCATACGCGAAGTCGGTGTGAGCCCGTCAGAAGTACAGCTCGCTTCGACCAGCGGCCTCGGCGTCAATCGCGTGACTCCGCGTGCGATGATCAAAATCTTTCGCGCGCTCAGAGAAGAGCTGGCGAAGTATAAACTTTCTCCTTCGGATATTATGCCTGTCGCGGGCGTCGATCCGGGCACGCTGCAAAAGCGTTACACTTCAGGCCCGTCGCGCGGCAGCGTGATTGCCAAGACGGGCACGCTGATCAGAACCGATGGCGGCGCAAGCGCCCTTGTCGGACAGATGCACACGCGCACGGGCGACACGCTCCTTTTCGTGATCTTTAACCAGCGTGGTAACGTCTTGCGCTTCCGCGAAAATCAGGACAATCTAGTCTGGCAGATGCAGTCTTTGCGCGGAGGCCCTTCGCCTTTCAACTATCGCCCGCTGACATTGGCGATGCGACTGGCGGACACCCAACAGGACTCTGCCATGCCCGCGCGCAAAGACGAGTACGAGCCCGCGCAGTAGTAGCTGTAGTTAAAAGAAAGGCGAGCGCAAACTAAAAAAAGCGTCGTCAGCTTGTCTTAGTCAGCACGTCTTACTTTTCGCCTCTAGTCTCTAAAGACAAAAACGCGCCCCGACGGCCTGAGAGTCGCCGGGGCGCTTTTACGTCCAGCTCGCGCGCAACGTGCGGCACTGCGCACGAGAGGACGATCCCATGTTTGCCTGAGCTTTGAGATTGCTTTGCCGGTCGCTTCTGTTGGAAGAGGCGTCGCCGCACTTACCTCAAGACGCCTCTGATGAATCCCTAAGAAAATCCTTCCAGCCCAGCGACTGCTGGCTCAAGCCTGAAAGAGGCGCACGAAAAACGGAGTGCGCCACACACACAGCTACAGCAAACCGTGAGCCGCCCTCCGCACGAGCGGCAAAAGAAACGCTCCGGCTCAATGTTTAGCGCACCTTTTGCCAGAAGAAGGGCCGGACAGTATCAACGCCGGATGACGCTTGACTCCCTCTGATTGTTTCCATTGGTGACAGGCATTGTGTAACGCGGGTGTGCTTTGGCTTGCCCATGCAAAAGGGCTCTGGCTGTGAAGCGGGCTGCCCAACGTGTCACCTTAGGTGACGACGAAGATGGGGCTCAAGGTTATGAGAGATGTTTTTCATGGGGTTTTAGGCCGATAAGGAAGTGGTATGTCTCTTGCTGAAGGCTGTGTGCGCAAAGAGTCCCGGCTGGGTCATGGTCGGCGCTCTTCGGTCAAATGTTTGAGATGGAGGCGGTAGATGAGCAAGCAGCTTATTACGGGCGAGATGTTGAAAACGTCTGAGCGCTTACAAAGCGAAGGCGGTTTTACCATGTTGCAGTTGGTGTTGACGGCGACGGTGATGGTCATCCTCGGAACATTTGCCTTTATGAGTATCACCTCTGCTCGTGCGGACATGCGCCTGACTGGCTCTGCGCGCCAGTTCGCTTCTCACGTAGAAAAGGCTCGCATCGATGCCATTCGTCGTCACGTCTCTTCGGCTGCGCCGACGAAGGTGGAATTCGTCGACGGTAATACGTATCGTGTGACGATGGACTGGGACGGGTCTGGTACGGCCACCGCGCGCGAGTTTACGTTCGAGACCGGAGTCAGCCTGTTCAGTCAACCGACCGCGCCGATAACTTTCGATTGGCGCGGGCGCATGACGGCCTGCACCGCCACTTTTTCGCTGAGCAATACATCCAATCATCAGACCACGATTGATATTACAGGCTCAGGCGATGTGACGGTCGACAGCGACATCCAACAGATAGAGACCGTCTCTCACACCAACGTCAATCAAACCGTTGACATTTACACGGACGCCACGGTCAAGGGAATGACCGCCGCGCCGACTTTCTCCACGACAGACTGTTCCGCCGTCAGCATTGGGCCGGTCGGCGGCGCTATCGGAGGCGGAGGTGGTGGAGGAGCAGGTGGCGCTGGTGGTAGTACTCCAGTGTGCTCCCTGATCGCTAATCCGGGCGCAATTTCCATCAGGAAAAATGGCGGCACGGGCACGGTCAGCATCAGCGTCGGGGCGACGGCCACGGTCTCCGTCACAGGAACGAGCAATCTACAATTCACGCCCTCCTCGCAAACGGTGACGACCAGCGGCACGACGGCCTTTACCGTCAAGTCTCTCAACAACACGCGCGGCACCTTTACGATCACCTTCACCAACGGTTGTACGACGACGGATGTCTTAGTGACGGTCACGAACTAAAGAGGGAAAGGTCTGCATGAAACAGGTAAATGGAAAGCCTTTGATGAGTGGCAGAAAGGGTAAGCCTGCGCGCACTGATCGCGGCTTCACACTCATCGAGACGGTGGTCTCGCTCGTCATCATGATGATTGTCGGGCTCGGCGCTGCCTCTCTCTTTATGTATGCCGTGCGCAATAACTCCGGCGCGGCTGATCGTGCCGTGGCGATAGCCATCGCGCAGCAACGCATGGAGCGACTGCGCAACGTAACCTTCACCGATGCCAGCCTCAACGCCGGAACGACCAATACGACCGTCACCAGCGCCGGTCGCGGCTATCGTGTACAGACGACCATTTGCGCGACGGTTGCCTGCGGCGGCAGCGCCACTCTGAAAAGGATCACCGTGCAGGTGACGCCGACCAGCGCGGGCTCTGTCTGGGCCAGCAACTCGGTCACTATCATCTCACTTCGTTCGACGCCCACCGCCGGGACGTTCGTCAATTAGAGCGATGACTTTTAGCGGAAAGCGAGACGGCATGCACGCACGAAATTCTAATCTGAATGGGGACGCGGGATTTTCGCTCCTTGAGCTGGTCATTGCGATGGCCGTCACTCTTGTCGTGACCTCGATGGCGGGCGCACTGCTCGCGGGCTCATTCAATATTCGCGCCAGGGAGAATCAGAAGGCGGAGGCTATCGCAGATGTGCAGCGCGCGCTCAATATCATGACGCGCGAAATCTCCAACGCAGGGTTCGGCCTGACGAACAACGGCATCGTCGCGGCCGATTCCGGCGCAAATACGATACGCTTTCGCGCCAACCTCAACGCCTACAGGGGAGAGACCACGAGCGATTCGGTCGCAGATCGCGATGAAGATGTGGCCTACAGGCTGATCAGCGACGGGACGAACAACTATATTGCCCGCCTTGATGTCAATACCAGCAACCAGACGACCGTGCTGTCCAATCGCATAGACGCTTATCGCATACGCTACTACGCGGCGAAGGTGGATTACACGACGGGCAACTGCGACATCGTACCGGCGGCCGGAGCGGTCGAGGTTGCGCCGAGCGCGGCCAGGTATCTGGTCATCACCATCTGCGTCACGCTGCCTGCGCGCGGCAGACCAAACAGCCCGGGTTATCAACCGGCGACCAATTTGCAGCTCGTCTCAGACGTATCGCTGCGCAACGCCAACATTGCTCAGTATTAAGAAACAGTATCTCTTAGAAGAGAGAAGATGAGGTTACATCCGATGCGGATAGTCTCTACACTTAAAAGCTCAAACGTGCAGCGACGCCAGAACGAGCGCGGCGCGGCGCTGATCACGACGCTGCTTATCTCGACGCTGCTCTTAACGGCTGGCGGGGCGCTGATTCTGACGACGGCGCTGGCCACGACCAACACCTATGACTCGACCGCCGAGACGCAAGCCTACTATGCGGCGGAAGCCGGGCTGCAAGCGACACTCAACGTGCTGCGTGGGAACGTCGCGCCGGCTCTGACTTACAGAGATGTGGTCATTCCCGCTAACTCTAATATAGCCAGCGACCCGGCGACCTCTGCGGCGAGCCCCTGGGCGCGTCTCTCCAAGTGGTTGACCTATGACGCGACCTTTACGGATCGCGTTGTGTTGACGACGCCTTATTCATCTCTCACGGGCTCGGCCTACAACGTCGTGCTGACTGACCAGGACAACTCTTCGCAGGTGACTTTTACGACCACGGGCGTTTTCGACAACGGCACGCCGACGAAGACATTCGGCGTCTTTCCTAACACCTCGACCATCACTTTCACGCCTCAGACCAACGTCTCGCTCAGCGCTTATCCGACCGCCGGAACGACCAGTCTGGGCACGTTTACCGTCACGGCTACGGGTCTTGGGGCCGGTATGCCTGCGAACACCAGGTTCACCATCACGCTCAGGCAAACAGCGCCTTGGACATCACCGACAGTCGATATTGTGTGTACGCTTTCAGGTAATACTCTGAACCTTTTGGCGAGCACTGTGGATGTCACTTTTCCAGTCCTGGGGTACAACGCCGACGGAACTCTCTTTACGCTCGGCTCGCTGGCCCACAGGCTGAATCCGCAGACGGTCAACGGCGGAGCGAAGACCATCCCCGTCACCATCACAGCGCCCCAGCCCAAACGCGTTCTAGTGCGCGTCAACGGATATGGCCCACGCGGCGCGAGAAAACAGATGGAGACGATGATCAGCAGATTCGTCTTCAGCTATACACCGCGATCCCTGGTCGCACTGCGTAGCTCAGACAACGGCACTCAGATGACATTCGATGACGGCAACAGCAATCCCCATAGCTATAGCGGGTACGAACCCGCCGGTGGAACCAACACCGGCATCGCGGCTTTCGCCGTCACCAGTCCCCTTGACGCCGGACAGTTCTCTAGTCTACACGGTTCGGTCATGGGCAATCCGGCGACGGAGACGGTAGACCTCACAGACCTCTCGTCATGGCTTCAGAATGCGGACGAGGCGCGCCGCACCCTCGACCGGTTGGAGGCATCGGCCTACGCCCAGAACCGTCATTTCACCACGGCCTCTCCGCCCGCCAGTTATGGCACGGATGCGAACCCGCTTTTCACCTTCGTCAATGGCGATTGCAATCCTGGAGGCGGTGCGGGCCTGGTCGTCTGCACAGGCACAGTGACCTTTAACGGTAATGACAATTTCAAAGGGCTCATCCTGGCTCTTGGCAGCGGGAGACTCGTGCGCAACGGCGGAGGTAACGGCCAAACCTACGGCGCGCTGGCCGTCGCAGCCTTCAACCGCACAGCCTGGGGCGACGGCTTTCTCGCGCCGACCTATGACACCAACGGCGGAGGAACCTCGGATATGTTCTTCGATCCCACCTGGGTGCAAAGGGCGCTCAGCACGGCCAGCCGTTATCCTCTGGGGGTCAGCGAATACTAACCTCTATCACAAGGGGACGTTCCCTGAAAGAAGAACGCTCCCCTTTGACAAGCACGCTCGCGGCATGGGCCAACGAGCCTGCAATTACTTGATTGTTGGAGACGAGGATGAGAAATCAGGCGAGAGAGGATTTCACCAACGCACGACGCCGCAGCAACGGTGGCGAGCGCGGCGTGTCCGTGCTTGAGCTGCTCATCATGCTGGTGATGGTCTCCGTCATCACAGGCTACGCGTTGACGCGCATCTCCGGCGCGCAGCAGTTTATGCGCATGGAGAACGCCTCGCGCGAGTTTATGAGCTACGTGGACAAAGCGCGGATAGATTCCGTGCGTCGTCATGCAGGCCCGCCGGGAACGCTGCCGCAGCCCGTCATGTCTTCCGTCACGATCACAGGCCCGCGCTCTTACAGGGTCATCATGGATTTTGACGGGGACGGTATTGTGGATGCGCCGCGCAACATCGTCATCCCTGACAATCAGGGAGTCATCTTTAACACCGGCACGACGCCTTTGCCGATCACCATCGCTTTTAACTGGCGCGGGCGCGCGGTCAGCACCACGCCCTCTACGCTGGCGACTTACGTGACGCCGCCGAATTTCAGTCTTCAGACGACGGGCGCATACGGCAGCGTCAGAAGCACGGCGATCAATCTCTCGACCTCCGGCGATGCTTCGATCAACGCCGGGGGCGGAAGTGTCTATCCGCCGAACCCTGTGACGATAGACCAGAGCGTCAACGCCAATACTCTTGTACGCAACGCCAACATGCGCGTGACGAGTTACTGAAATGAAGACCGGATTAAAGAAGAGGAATAAACAGGAGCGCCCTGGCGAGCGTGGCTTCACGCTGATCGAGACCACTATCGGGCTCGTCATTATGATGATCGTCGCGCTAGGGTCGGCGACGCTCTTCGCTTACGCTGTGCGCAACAACTCCGGCGGCAACGACCGCGCGCAATCGCTAGCCATCGCGCAGCAGGCATTGGAGACGCTGCGCAACGCCCGTTACACGGTGACGGTGATGGATCCGCGACTGCAAGCGACGACCGCCACGCCGCCGCCGGCCACGCTCTGGCGCGAAAATCGCCCTTACACCATGATCGTCAGAATTGACGACATGCCGCCGCCGCCCGGCAGCACTGTGACGGTGATGAAGACCATCACCATCAGCGTCACGCCGCAGAGAGCGAGCACCGTCTGGTCCCGTGGCACTGTCACCATCGTCACGCAGAGAGCCAGATCGGATCAGCCCTGAGGAATTATCCTGCAAGGAGCGCGAGCTAAAAAGAATGATGAAAGAAGCTGTGACAAATTCTGAGAAGAGTGGAAAGCCTGAGGCTGGCTTTTCGCTGCTCGAACTTCTGATCGCGATGACCATCACGCTCCTGATGATGACGGCGGCAAGCACTCTGCTGACATCTTCTGTCGGGACGCGCGCGCGCGAGAATCGTCGTTCGGATGCGCTGGCCGACGCGCAGCGCGCTCTCAATATCATGACGAGAGAGATCGCCAACTCCGGCTTCGGTCTCTCGAATAACGGCATCGTCATGACGGACGCGACCCCTCAGAAGATACGCATACGCGCCAACGTCAACAACACCAACACGACGATCAACGATCAGGATGAGGACGTGACCTACATTTATCAGGCCGCTCCGGTCTCATCCATCGTCCGCTTCGATAAGGCGACGGGCGTCTCGACGGTGCTTGCCAATAATATTCGCGCCTTTACTCTGACCTACAGAGATGCTGCGAGCCTTCCCACCGCGCCCGGAGTGGCCGAGAGAATCACGATTGACGTGACCGTAGAGGTGGGCGCTCCTGCCGGACAGCCCACGACGCAGGTGCGCATGATGTCGGACGTGGTGCTCCGCAACGCCCCCTTAGTGCTCAAGCGTTATTGAGCGCGACTCTAGGACGCGGCGGAAAGTTTGAAAGGAATTTAGAGATGCAGACTGCCCCTCCACCTTACAGTAATAAAGTGAAGCGTCGACGCACTGAGCGCGGCGCGGCGCTCATCAGTACGCTGCTCATTTCGACTCTGCTGTTGACGGCAGGCGGCGCTGTGATCCTGACGACCGCAATGTCCGGCACTAATTCCGTGAGCGCCACTTCGGAGATGCACGCCTACTACGCGGCTGAAGCCGGAATGCAAAATGCTCTTAATGTCCTGCGCTTCAAAGTGCCCGCTCCGGTCGGCACGGCGGCTCTGCTTGACGGAACGACAGAGGCTTCTTTCCGCAACGTCGCGGGAACAAATCTGGGCACGTGGCTTCAGCTTCCCTGCGCGAATATTGTCAGGTGCGGGATGGTGGGCGGTACGCCTGTGATGCGCGTCGGGACACGCGCCGCTTACAGTATCGTCGTCACCGATCCGGATAATATTGCGCCGCCTGCGCGCCCTTCGCGTCTGCGTGTGCGAGTCACGGGTTATGGGCCCAACGGCGCGATGAAAGTCCTGGATTCGATGATCGTTCAATCGGGTCTCTGGGGCTTTAGCCCTCCTTCGACCGTGACGCTGATCGGCTCTTCCAATCCGCTTGATGTCCCGCAACTGACGCTCGCCACCGGCAACAGCTCGCAAATTCGTTATTCCGGCGTAGATGCGGCGCGTCCCGGCGACCCCGGCTACGATCCGACTGTGGTCGGGGACAGACCCGTCTTCGGAACGACGCCGGGTGGCGTTGGTGACGTGAGGAACGGCATACAGAGGCCGCAGCATGCGGTAGGAGTCCCTGTCGGGGCGCTGGGCGACGGGACAAACGGCACGCTGCCCACCCCGGAATGGCTCGCCACTGTTGATGCTGTCAGGGCATTTGTTGATGAGATGAGGTTGTCGGCGATGGGGGGTGACGCGAGCGGCAACCCGGCTGACATGCCGGATGATCGTTATTTTACGAGCGCGACGCAACCGCCTCCGAGCAATGTCAATGGCTTAACCTTTATCGATGGTAATGCGACGCTTGGCCCAAACAATCAGGGCACAGGTGTGCTGGTTGTCACCGGCACGCTCACGATGAACGGCGGCACGGACTTTAGAGGGCTGATACTGGTGTTGGGCGCAGGCGTGGTCAATCGTTCGGGCACAGGCAACGGGACGATCACGGGCGGCATGGTCGTCGCCAGGTTCGGAGCGACGGGCGGCTTCCTGGCCCCCAGCTTTACCACCGGCGGCGGCGGAAACTCGACCTTTCAGTACAACTCCGCGGCGGTCGGTGCGGCCACCACTTCCATCCCGAGCTTTATGGTCGCCGGCATCGTCGAAAAATAAGCGACGAGCAGGATACTACTTAGCGGGCGCTTGCTCTCATGCAGAGCGAGCGCCCGCTCTTTCGTTA
>DATLMN010000371.1:0-10596 GCA_035537255.1 Pyrinomonadaceae bacterium
CAGTACGAACGGACAAGCTCGTCCGCACGAGTCTCGGAAATATCAGCCGCAAAGAGCATTTGCAAGGCGCATTCGCGCGCCTTACGTCTTGACCCCATAAAAAAACACCAGTGATCCGTGACAAGTGGCGAGTGACAAGCCGTGAACAAGTATTTAACTTGTCAGCGCGTCACTTGTCACTCGTCACTGCTTTATAAAGATTAACCACCTCGACGGCAGACATCGCTGCCTCGAACCCCTTGTTGCCGGCCTTCACTCCGGCGCGATCAATCGCCTGCTCCAAAGTATCCGCCGTGACGATGCCGTAAACCACCGGCACGCCCGTTTCCATTCCCGCCTGCGCGATCCCCTTGGTGACCTCGCCCGCGATGTAGTCGAAGTGCGGCGTCTGCCCGCGAATGATCGTGCCCAGACAGATCACAGCATCGTACTTGGCCGTGGCCGCAAGCTTTCTGGCCAGCAGCGGAATCTCGAACGAGCCCGGCACTTTGAAAAGCGCGACCTCGTTTTCTACCGCCCCCAGACGCTCAAGAGCATCGAGCGCGCCTTCGACCAGCCGCGAGGTCAGAAAATCATTCCAGCGGCTGGCGACTATCGCGAAGCGAAAGCCATCGGCGTTCAGGTTTCCTTGATGCGTACGGGGCTGCAAGAGTTTCCCTCCGGGCGCTCCATTCTATGAAAAAAGTGAAAGCCCTCGCAGTATAGTGAAGGCACAGACCAAGTGACAAGCGACGAGTGACAAATTTTCCCGTGAGGATTTCGACTCAATCACTTCGAGTGTTGATCAGATGTTCGAGAAGCTTACGCGCCGTGCGGTCAGGAGCGTTGCCCTTCAAGCCCGCGCACGCGGTCATAGATGTCTCGATAGTCCACTTGTATTTGAGCCAGAGTGTCGTTAAAGAGAGTGAGCTTACGATTCATGTCCCGCCAGTGCGTGTTCATCTCCTGAACATCTTTACGCAGAGAGTCTTGCCCTTCCTGCAATCGCAAGATGTCCGCCTGCACCTGCTCCCAGATCGGGCGCGTATCGTAAAGCCGCTCTTCGACCTTCTGTTCCAGAGTCCCGAACCTTTCTTCAAAGCCCCCGAACCTCTGTTCGAGACCGTCAAATCTATGTTCCAGACTTCCGAACCTGTGTTCGAGACTTTCTATTTTTGTGCTGAGATTCTGAACTGTGGTGAGAATCTGAGCGAGCGTGCCGTCTTGTGAGGTCGGCAGATTTTGTGTGAGATCATCGCTCATGGTTGTTACATCCTTGACCCGTATTCTAGCACGCTCTCTTGCAGAGGCGAATCCATTTTACTTTCCGCGAAAGACGGGAGCGCGTTTTTCCAGAAAGGCGCTCGTTCCCTCGCGCATGTCTTCGGTCGAGAAGAGGCTGCTGAAGAGTTCCGCTTCCAGTGCCAATCCTTCTTCGAGCGGCAATTCAAGCCCGCGCGTGACGGCTTCGAGACAAGCGCGGATCGCCAGCGGCGCAAGCCCCATGATCTCGCGTGCGAGCGCTTTGGCTTCAATGAAAAGTTGATCCGGTGTGGTCAAGCGATTAACCAGCCCTATCGCGTGCGCACCTTCGGCTGACACGACTTCGCCCGCGAGCATCATCCCGAGAGCACGACCCACACCAATGATACGCGCGAGGCGTTGCGTGCCGCCGTAGGCAGGGATGATGCCTAGTTTTGTTTCCGGCAGACTAAACTGTGCGTTTGTGGAAGCGACGCGCAGATGACAGGCAAGAGCGAGCTCGCAGCCTCCGCCTGCTGCCACGCCGTTGACCGCAGCAATTACAGGCACGCGGCAATGCTCTATGATTGTGCAAACGCCCTGCCCGCGTTCAGACGCAAGGCGCGCAGCGTCTTCGTCAAGCTGGGCCAACTCGCCGATGTCCGTGCCCGCGCAAAAGGCGCGATCACTCGCGCTCGTTAACAAGACTGCGCGCACGTCCGGCTCGCGCTCGATGCGACTGAATGCTTCATTCAACTCGTCCAGCATCGCGCGCGACAGCGCGTTCATCTTCTCCGGGCGATTGAGACGCACCACCGCCAGCCCGTCACGCAATTCAAAGAGAATCATAAGAACAGTGGCGAGTGACGAGTGACAAGTGACGAGCCTGGACTAAGTTTTAAGTTTTTAACTTGTCACTCGTCACTTTTCACTCGTCACTGAATTTAGAGCAGGTTCATAGGGGTCGGATTCTTTGGGTCTTTGGTGTAGTCGTAGAAGCCGCGCCCGGTTTTACGACCGTAGAGACCCGCGAGCACCATACGCTTGAGAAGCGGCGGCGGCGCGAAACGTTTCTCGCGGAACTCGTTGAACATGATCTCCGCGATGTAGTAGGTCGTGTCCAGCCCGACGAAGTCGCCCAGCGTAAATGGGCCCATAGGATAACCGCATCCGAGCTTCATCGCATTATCAATATCGACGATTGAGCCGACACCCTCTTCGAGCGCGCGTATGGCGTCGAGCATATAGGGCACTAGCAGGCGATTGACGATAAAGCCCGTCTTGTCTCCGGCGCGCACAGGCACTTTGCCGAGTCGTTTGCCGAACTCTACCGCCTGCTCATAGACGGCTTCGTCCGTCAGGATCGTGCGCACGACTTCGACCAGCTTCATGATCGGCACGGGGTTGAAAAAGTGCATACCTATAAAGCGCTGCTGGCGCTCAGGTCTGGTGGCCGTCATCATCTCCGTGATCGAAATCGAAGAAGTGTTCGAGGCGAAGATCGTCTCGGGCTTGCAGATTTCATCCAACTGCCTGTAGGTATCACGCTTCATGTCCAGATTTTCGATGATCGCTTCGATGATAATGTCGCAATCCTTGAGCGCTTCAAACGAGGTCGTGCCCGAAAGTCTGCCGCGAATCTCTGTTTGCTGGGCGGCGGTGATCGTGCCCTTCTCTGCAAATTTGGCGAGCGATTTTTCTATTCCGGCGAAGCCCTTCTGAATCAGTTCGTCCGACACTTCGCGCACTACTGTCTCAAATCCGGCGGCGGCAGCGGTCTGCGCAATCCCTGAACCCATCAGGCCGCAGCCGAGCACACCAACTTTTCTAATCTCCATTGCTTTCTTTTCTCTCCTCTTTCGTCGCGCACTACAGAAACGCGACTCTATTTATTAAAGCTCAAATCTATTTTCCGTTCGACTGACTTTGCGGACTTTGCTTTGCCGCTGGCGAAGCCTGTCGCTCAGGGCCTGGCTTATCCAGCTTGAGACCATACTTCGCGCCGTCGGTTTCGACCCATTCGTTAAAGCCCTTCTCCCAGGCTTCATAGTCCACAAGAAGCTTTTTCAGTTTCGCCTGTGCGGGGCGTGTGCGGCGTTCATTCGGCGCAAGGGCTGCAAACTCGCGCGCGCGCACGACCAGTCCCTTCAAATCAGTGCGCATCGCATCGGGCTTTTCCGCGACCGACGGCACGCTCTCCAACTGTTTGATCGCGCGATCCATCTGGCCGACATCCATTTTGTCTAGCCCTTGGGTAAAAGCGGACTGCCCGGCGTTCATCGCTTCGACGTAGGCTTTGATGTCGGCGGTGTTGCTTGCGGGCAGGACACGCTGAAGCGCCTCTGCGTCCACGGTCGGCGGCGGGCCTGTGTAGTGTCGCCACACCATAAAGAAACTCAAAGCTACAAGTGCGAGCGCTGCTGTTTGCAGGATGTGCCAGAAGACTGCGACGCGTGCGGGCTCGTGCGGCCGCTTGTAGCCGACAAAGAGCGCGAGCAGTGCGCCCGCCGCAAGTCCTCCCAGGTGCGCCGCATTATCTATAAACCCGCGCCCCAGATAGCCTATAAAAAGATTGAGCGCGATCATCGGCAACAACCCCGTACCGAAGGCGCGCTTGAATCCTTCCGGCAACTCGTGACGAAACTTGATGCCGAAGACAAAGAGCACTCCGACAAGACCGAAGAGCGCGCCCGATGCACCAGCCGAAGGCGTGTCCACTGCCTTGAAAAGAAAACGGCCGACGGAGCTGACGTGCATTGCCGGACGGACGGTCAAATAACTGGCGACCACTCCGGCGATGCCCGCCGCGACCCAGAAGACGACAAACTTCGCCGAGCCGTAAAGCTTTTCGACATACGGCCCGACCATCCACAGGCTGTACATATTGATCAGCAGGTGCGGCAGGCTGACGTGAATAAAGACAGGCGTCACAAACCGCCACCACTCCTGATTATCCCGGATCAGATAATTAAGCTTCGCGCCGTAAGCCTGCAACACCGGGCCTGTGAATTCCCACAGAGCAGAACCGTTGAGACCGCTCGAAGCCCACATCATCAGGAAAACGAAAATGTTGGCGATGAGGAAGATGATTGTAAAAAAGTACGGGCGATTGAGGACGGCCCATGCAAAGCGCATCGCGTCCGTTTCATAAAGAGCGCGTTCCGCCGCGCTGCCCTGCAACTGCTCTGCTGATGCCGCCGCGCCGTCGACCATTGCTCCGCACTGCGCGCAAGCCTGTTCGCCTGCGCCGACGAGCGCGCCGCAATTGCGACACACAGTGGGCCGTCCCGGATAGGCTTTATTACTTGGTTGAATCACAGAAAAACTTTACGCTCTACAGTTCGCTCACTATCTGTAAAACAGATACGACGGACACGTTCGACTATCTCCGGAGACTTTCAACAGTCGCACCTTCGCGCGCTTGGTTGCTCGCGCGCGCACTCTCTTAACTTAATCGTCTCTGATCAAAGCAAATTTGTTGCAGACGATTCTACACCGCGCTCGCCGTAAAGCAGAAACGAGCGAGAAAGCAAGGATGAAGGCGGAAGGCGGAAGGATGAAAGAGTGCTGATTCAAGTTGAATACTTTCTTATTCATCCTTCCGCCTTCCGCCTTCATCCTTATTCCTTATCCTTGCTTTTCGTTGACACGTCACAGCCGTCATGTTAGAACCGCTTTGTACTATAATCGCCATGCGGTTTTTGAATAACAGAGAAGAGCGCGCAGTAGAGAGAGCGCCCTTTTCGTGCATGCTCAAACCCTGACGCCGCAGTTCGGGTGATCGGCACATCTGCTCGCTTTCTTCAGTTGACCGGATCGGCCGCTCCTTTAGTCTTCCGTCGAATAGTCCTGCCGGACTTTAAGTATGAAGCGTTGCGAAACGTGCCACATCCTGACCGATGCCGCTCAAAGTGTTTGCCCTGAGGATGGGCAGCCGCTGGTCGAAGACACGCTCGCCGCCAAGCTACAGGAAGCCCTCGGCGCAAAATACACTCTCACCAAACTGATCGGCAAAGGCGCGATGGGCGCAGTCTATCGCGCGCGTCATCGTGATCTTGATGATGTCGCCATCAAGGTTATGCTCGGGCCGCCGGGAGACACCAAGCTCTCGGAACGCTTCCTGCGCGAAGCGCGCGCGCTACGCAAGCTGCGTCATCAACACACCGTCACGGTTTACGATCTGGACAGAAGCGTGCCTGGTCTCACCTACATGGTGATGGAGATGGTCGAAGGCCACAGCTTGCGCGAAGACCTGCGCCAGCGCGGACGCTTAACGCTCGAAGAAGTAGTCGATGTGGCCGAAGCCGTCTGCGATGCGCTGCAAGCGGCGCACGAGCGCGGCATCATTCATCGCGACCTGAAGCCCGACAATATTCTGCGCGCGCAGGAGGAGACCGTCAGCGGGCACATCCTGCGCACGATCAAGATCGCGGACTTCGGCATCGTCAAACTCAAGGGCAGCCAGCAGGGCGGCGATGCCTCTATGCAATTGACGCAGTACGGAGCGCCCATCGGCACGCCCTTTTACATGTCGCCGGAGCAGTGGTTCGGCGAGGGCTCGGGCATACGCGGCCTCGACGGGCGCACGGACATCTACGCTCTAGGGTGTACGCTCTATGAACTCCTGGCGGGGCGCACGCCGTTTGTCGGGCGCACGACTTCAGAGATGCGCCGACATCACCTGGAAGCAGTCCCGCCGCCCCTGACGGACTTTGCGCCCGAAGTGCCCGAACAGGTCAGCCGCGCCATCCTTCGCGCGCTGGAAAAAGATCGCGACGACCGCCCGCAGACGGCAGCAGAGTTTGCCGCGGAGTTGCGCCGCGCCTACAACGAAAGTTATCTGGTCACGGCGCGCTCGACGCACGACGGCCTGCGCCAGACGCAGGAGATGATCAGCGGCGAACTCGACGCCAACAGAAACGCGCCCAGCCAGCCCAGCACCAAAGACGCTATGGCCGCAGCGGAAGCGCGCCGCGCCGAAGAACTACGCAGAGCCGCAGAGCTACAGCAGCAGTTGGCCCAGCAACAAGCAGCAGCGCGCACCACAGAGGAAGTGCCGCCCGCAGCACAATCGCCAGAAGTTCTACAAACACCAACGCCGACGCCAACGCTGCCGCCTCAGCTTCAAGCGCCGCACCGCACACAGGAATCACCTCAGGCCGAAGAGGCGCGCATCGCCGCCGAGGCTCATCGCACAACCGAAGAGTCTTTGCAGGAAAGCATCGTCGGCTATCAGGCGGCTGACCTCGCCAGCTCATGGGTTGCGGCAACGCAGTCGGACGAGGTGGCCGAAGCCGAAGATACAAACGGCGAGATAACGATTGTTCCCACCAGCGCACAGGCGCGCGCGGACTGGCTTGAGCGCACAGGCTCAGGACAAACCATGGCGCAACCAACAGCTCAATCAACGGCACAATCAACAGCCAGCGTCGCCGCACCCGCTCAAGCGAAACGAAGAGCGAAGGGCCGTTGGGCGCGTCTCTCTATGGTGGGACTGCTTCTGGTCGCCATCGGCGGCGGCCTGGCCTACCTTGGCGTTTCCATCTACCATCACTACACGGACACGGAGCAGAAACAGGAAGAACCTCCCGCGCCCGGCATGTTACAGCCTGTGGCGAAAGATGCCGTGATTTTGAATCTCACGACGGGCACGCTTCGCCTGACCGCGCCTGCCGGAAGCGAGGTCTTTATAGATGATGCGAAAGCGGGAGTGGTCGGCGCGAACAAGGATTTCACGACGCAGGCGGCGACGGGCCTGCGCAATGTGCGCGTCACCTTAAACGGTTATCGTCCGTGGTACAAAGACGTGAAAGTCGCCTCGACCTGGACACAGCCCGTCACCGTCGAGCTAAAGCGGCCCGTCGCTGCGAGCGATGCCGCAACTCCGGAAGATCGACTCAAGCGCGGCGACTCTTTCCTTCGCGCCAAAAGATACGACGAAGCCGAAGCGGAGTTTCGCGAGCTTTTAAAGGAAGACGGAGACGATGTGGAAGCGCATCTCAAACTGGCGGCCACCTACAGAGCGCAGGGGCGATACGGAGAAGCGATTACGGAATACGACACGGCGTCGCGTCTAGACCCGCGCGACGCCGAGACGCTGCTTACGCTCGGCACGCTCTACGGTATCAAGGAGCACGACGATGCGGCTGAGGCGACGCTGCGCTCTGCGCTAAAGCTTACGCCGCGCAATGCTGTTGCGCACCACGCCCTGGCGAGAGTGCTGTTGCGTCGCGAGGGCAAATTGGATGAAGCCTTAAACGAGATCGAACAGGCGCTCAAGCTCAAGGCGGACGATCCGAATTTTCTGGACACCAAGGCTCTCATACTTCTCGCGCGCAATGCGCTGAACGACGCCCTCAAGACGGAGCAACGCGCCATACAGTTCAACAAGTCGTCGCGCGAGTTGAAATTCAAAGCCGGGATCAGCGCCATACTCTATCGCATGGGCCAACAGGAAGAGGCCGCGCGCGGCTACCGCGAGATTCGTCAAACGGACACCAATGACGAGTGGGATGACCCGAAACGCTTAGGAATGCTGCGCGGCTACAACAAAGCCGTGCTGGAAATCTTCGCCGCCCTCATCGCGAAAACAAACTGAAGCTGCTCTCTCTTGCGCCTGCCCGACCGCTCTTGTCTCTTAAAGAGAGCGCCCGCATGGTTCTCGCCCTCACGTCGTGGATGGTAAGATAAGCGGCGGAGGAATCCTCTTTTAGATTATCGAAGTATGATGAACGATCAAGCGTTCAGGACGCTGGAATACGACGACTTGCGCGCGCTTCTCAGGCGCAGCGCACAGACACCCATGGGACGTGCGCGCGTGGACAATCTCGCGCCCATCGAAGGGATTGTGCCACTGCGACGTGCGCTCAGTGCCATCACGGAGAGCGTCGAGTTAAGACAGCGCGGCGCGAGCTGGTCTTTCAGCGAGATGGCAGACCCGGCTGAAGCGCTCGCCAGGCTTAACATAGAAGGCGCGATCCTTGAGCCTCTCGCGATGCTTGAGCTGGCGCGACTGTGTGAGCAGTCACTGGCGGCGCGCGCCGCCATCATTAGTGAACGCGAGGGCGCGCCGGTGTTGTGGGCTGTAGTCGAAGCTCTGCCGCGCGAGTTGCACAGTCTGGCCGCGCGCATCACTTCAAAAATTCTGCCGAGCGGCGAGCTGGATGATCGCGCGAGCCCGGAACTGGCGCGCATACGCCACGACATCACGCGCCTGCGCTCTTCGATCACGCGCTCGCTCGAAAGCCTGATGCGCCGCACGGAGGCGGCCATTCAGGACGAGCTGGTGACGGTCAGAAACGACCGCTTCGTGATTCCCGTCAAGTCAGACCACAGGGGCCGCGTGCAGGGCGTGGCCCACGGCGTCTCATCTTCGGGCGCGACTGTTTTTGTTGAGCCGCTTGAGACGATTGACTCAAACAACGAGCTGCAAGCCCTGCGTGAAACAGAAGAGCGCGAGATCACACGCATTCTTTTCACCCTGACGGAAGAGATGCGACGCGAATTGCCGGGACTCCTGTTGGCCTCGCAGGTCGTAGCCGAGCTTGATTTCGTCGGCGCGAAGGCAGCGTTTCTCTCCCGCTTCGATTGCATCGTTCCCGTCATCGACGAGAGCGGAACGCTTGAGTTGATTGAGGCTCGTCATCCACTGCTCGAAGAGAATCTGCGTGCCACAGGTCGCACGGTCGTGCCCGTTACCTTCTCGCTTGATGCAGAGCATCCTGTGATGGTCATCTCTGGCGCGAACGCCGGCGGCAAAACGGTCGTGTTAAAGACCACAGGGCTGCTGGTGCTGATGGCCCTGTCTGGACTGCCCTTGCCTGCGCGGCGCGCTCGTATCCCCTTGTACGCTTCTGTGCTCGCGGACATCGGCGATCATCAATCGCTCGCGGCCAACCTTTCGACCTTCACGTCGCACGTCGCCAACATCTCTCGCATGATCGAGCGATGCGAAGCGCCCGCGCTCGTCCTCCTGGACGAGGTCGGCACAGGCACTGATCCGGAAGAGGGCTCTGCGCTGGGCGTGGCCGTCGTCGATCACTTTCGCAGAGTGTGCGGCGCGCACGTGCTGGCGACGACTCATTACAGCGGTCTGAAGATGTACGCGGCCAACGAAGAGGCCGTCATCAACGCGAGCGTCGAGTTCGACGAAAAGAGTTTACAGCCGACCTATCGTCTGCTGGTCGGCCTCGCCGGATCAAGCTCCGGTCTTGAGATCGCACGCCGCTTCGGTTTTCCGGAAGAGCTTGTGCGCACGGCTTCAGAGCACGTCAACACGTCTGCGCGCGACGCGACACTTTACTTGCGCCGCATTAAGCGCGAGGCCGAAGAGGCAGAAAGCCTGCGCCGCGCTCTGGAAGAAGAGCGCACGGCCGTGGCGGAAAAGTACGCTTCTCTTGATCGCGAAGCTGCCGCGCGCGAGCGTGAGCGCGAGGAAGCATTCGAGCGCGAGCTTGTCACCGCCATCGAAGAGTTCGAGGCGCGCTCGCGCGAAATGGTTTCAAAGATTGAAGACCGCGCCGAACGAGCGCGCGTCGAGCGTGAGGCGCAAAAGCGTTCAGCGGAACTCAAGCGCGAGGCACAGCGTGCGGCGCGCGCTGCTTCAGCCTCAGCACAACAGACTTCTCAACACGCGCGAAGCTCTAACATACGCGTCATACGCGACGGACAGGTCCTGGATTTCGATTCGGCACGCGAGAAGAGTGAGACTGCGCACTCTGCTTCTACAGTTCCGGCGCGTCAGATCAAAACAGGCGATAGTGTGCGCTTAAGCTCCTTCGGGTCAATCGGCATTGTGGACAGTATCAACGGCAACGAAGCGGAAGTGCGCGTCAAGTCTCTGCGCTTTAGAGAAAAGCTCAGTAACCTTGAGCTGGTTCAATCCGCCGAGCCGAAGCCTGAAACCGGACGCGGCGCGCGCCTGAAGGTCTCGCGCGGGACGGAGGTGCGACTTAATGAGGCAATGGGCGAAGCGCGCACGGAACTGAACGTCATCGGTCGTTCGACTGACGAGGCCGTTGACGAGACCGATAAATTTTTGGACGAGGCGTTTCTCAACGGCCTGAGTCAGGTACGCATCGTCCACGGCCACGGCACGGGCGCGCTGCGTAAAGCCATCGCGCGCCTGCTTAACGATCACCCGCACGTCGAGCGCTTTATGCAAGCCCCGCAGGGCGAGGGCGGCGCAGGCGCAACCCTCGTCGAACTGCGGCAATGAGAGTTAGAGGGTTTGAGAAAACTTCCAGGCCGTTAGATGACGAAGAAAGAAATTAACAGGGATAGACAGGATAAAGAGAGGTCAGTACCGCCTGCTGCAAGCGGGCGGGTCTCACTGTTACTAATACCCGCCCGCTTGCAGCAGGCGGGACTGACTTT
>DATLMN010000372.1:0-14079 GCA_035537255.1 Pyrinomonadaceae bacterium
GATGTCGTCTTTGCCTTTGCGCTCCTCACGCTGAAAATTTTCGAGGAAAGCGCGCGCATCACCATTGAGCGCACGCACCGTTTTCGGAAAGTCCGGCAGGTAGCAATACTCGAAGTAGCAATCGCCGCTGTGCGAGGCCACCATAGAGAAGATGTCGGCGTGGCGCATGCCGTGCACGAGCGCGCCGTAGCCGCCGGAGGATTTTCCCATCACGGCGCGCCCCTCGCGCCGCGCGCGCGTGCGAAAGCGAGCGTCCACAAGCGGCACTATCTCTTCGACCAGATGATCTTCGTAGCGCCCCGTCGCCGTCGAGTTGATGTACTGCGAGCCGCCCAGCTTTGTAAAGCAGTCCGGCATCACGACGATCATCTCAGCCGCCTTACCCTTAGCGATTAAATCATCCATGCGCTCGGCCAGGTTCGGCGTGAAGGGTTGCGTGTTCAGCAGCATCTGCCCGCGACCCGTAAAGCCCGTCAGGCAATAGACGACCGCGAAGCGACGCGACCCCGCGCGCTCATAGCTCGGCGGCAGATAGACGAAAAGCTCGCGCACGGCCGGATCACCGAGCGCATTTCCACGCAAGACCCGGCTCTCTATGACTTCAACGACGATGCGTCCCCTGGCTTCCAAAGCTGCGCTGTCTCCGATCTGAAAGTTCCAGCCTTTTTAGAGTCACTGACAAAAGCGGGCGGTCAGGATATGAAAGTCAGATTCAAACAGGATGGACAGAGATTGTCAGGATAAAAGCAAAGCTTCGGCAAAGTGATTTGAGATTTTAAATTTCAAATTTAAAGCACGAATGCTTTCTTCCTCTTCTTTTATCCTGTTCATCCTGTCCATCCCTGTTAATTTCTTCTCGCTATGGAAAAAGAGGCCGCTTCCCCCCTTTGTTCTGTTAGAAGCGACCTCTCATTTAGCTGTCCCTGAGGTTTGTCTGGTCTTGGCTGTAACAACGCTTAACGACGCTTACGGCCTCCGGTCAGCGACTCGAGCACTTTCGTTACGACCGCTGCGCCTCTGCCGATGGCCTCTGCGACTTTGATCGTCGTTCCCTTAGTCGCGCTCGGGCTAGCTGCCCCCTTTTCTGCCGCCGCCTTTTTTGGAAGCGCCGCCTTTCGAGCCGCCTCCGCCGCCCCTGCCACCACGCGCTCCACCGCCGCCGCGCGCGCCGCCACCACCGCCTGCGCCGCCACGACCACCAGCACCACCGCGTCCACCACCGCCAGCGCCACCACTGCCTCTCTTACGTGCGCCGACCTTATTGGCTCCGCCTTTGCCGCTGCCCTGCGCGCCGCCGGCACCGCCGCCGCGTGCGCCCTTCTGTGAGCCGCCACCGCCCTGTCCGCCGCGCGTGCCGCCGCCCTTGCCTTTGCTTCCACCAGCGCCGCCCGCCTTCGAGCCGCTGCGACCACCACCGCTGATGCCTCCACCGCGCGCCGCGCCGCTTCCACTGCCACGGCCCCCGCCGCCACGGCCTGCGCCACCGCCGCTGCCGGAACGGCCTCCACCGCTGTCGCTGTCGGTTCGGCTGCGCCCGCCGCTGCGACTTCCACCGCTGCCGCCACTCACGGGACGTGTTGCGCCGCCGCGTCCGCCAGCGCCGCCACGGCTTCCGCCTTTGCCTGCGCCGCCTTTGGTGCTGCCTTTAGCTCCGGCCTTAGATGCTTTTTTCTGGCCGCCTCCACCTGTGCTGCCGCGACCGCCTCCGGCGTTGCCGCCCGTCCTCGCGCCGCCCTTGCGTCCGGCCGCCTCAGAGCTTCGAGTGCCGCCGCGCGAGCTGCCTTGAGACGCGCCACCACCGCTACCGCCACGGCCTCCGCCCGTGCCGCCTCGCTCCGAGCCGCCGCCAGCGCCGCCACTACCACCGCCACTGCGCGCCGCTCCGCTTCCGCTGCTACTGCCACCACGGCCTCCACCACCGCCACCTGATCGGCTTCCTCCGCTGCCGCCGCTGCCTGATCGGCTGCCACCGCCACGGCCTGCGCCGCCGCCACCTCCGCTGCGGCCTCCTTCGGCGGATGCGCCTTCTCCTCCTCCTCCCGCGCCGCCGCCTGTCTCAGACATGTGTGCGCCCATTCCCGTCGTGCGACCTATGGCCTGACCGCCGTGGCGATCATCCCTGTCGTCGCTGCTTTCGCCATCGTCGTCCCCGTTGTCGTTGCTGCCCGGATCGTCGTCGAAACTATCTTCGTCGCCGCCGCGCATCAAATCATCATTTGACCCATACCCCTGTTCGGACATTGTTCCTTCTCCTTTCAAAAGATAAATCCCCTCGCGAGAGGTCGCAATGAGACTTCAAGTCGGGATCACGTCTGTTTGGCCGCGTAACATAACACAATTTTTATTATTGTGATTCGCTCTTTTCATCGCTCACAAAAATATTTCTCAAGCCGGGCGGCAACGGTTGCCCTCGCGCTCCCTTCAACGTATAAATAGCGACGGAGTCGTCGCGCTAAATAATGGAAGGTGTCTCATCAGCTCTGGCCGTGCTGACGGCCATGATCACGCCCGCCGTGCTGATCTCAGCCTGCGGCACGATGATCCTTTCGACCTCGACAAGGCTGGGTCGCGTGGTGGATCGCGTGCGCTCGCTCTCGGATCGACTAGAAGAGCTGGCGCACAGAGAAGAGCAATTGGAGATGTACGAAGAGCGTCGCGCGGTGATCTTTAATCAACTGGACAAGCTGACGAGCCGCGCGCGATTGCTTCAGCGCTGCATGACAGTCTTTTACATGGCGCTTGGCATCTTCGTCGCGACCTCAGTCGCCATCGGGGCGGTGGCGGTCTCCGGCGCGCCGCGCTATAACTGGATACCGGTGCTGACGGGATTGATCGGAGCGTGTTTTCTCTTTTACGGCAGCATGCTTTTGATCTTCGAGGCGCGACTAGCTCTTTCGACCATTCATATAGAGATGGATTTTATCTGGCAATTGACCAAGCGACTCGCGCCAGCAGAACTGGTCGAACAGCACAAGCCGCACTATATACACTTCAGACGCCATGACTAGAGAGCCTTCATACTTAAGCCTCTTGCGAACGGGCGAGCTTGAGCGGCGCGTCTGCGCGCTTGAAGATTTGCTTGAGCGCTGCACTGTCTGCCCTCTGGATTGCGGTAACAATCGTCTCAAAGAGGAACTTGCTCGTTGTTATTCGGGCAGTCTGCCGATAGTCTCTTCCTACACGGCGCACTTCGGCGAAGAGCCTGCGCTCTCCGGCACGCACGGCGCTGGAAATATCTTTTTCGGCAATTGCAATCTGCGCTGCGTCTACTGCCAGAACTTCCAGATTTCGCAGACACACAAAGAGCAGATTAAAAACCAGATCACACATGAGCGGCTGGCAATGATGATGCTGGAATTGCAGGAGCGTGGCTGCCACAACATCAATTTCGTTTCGCCCACACATTTCGCTCCGCAGATGGCGCGCGCAATTCTCATTGCTGCACGCGAGGGCTTGCGTCTCCCGATTGTCTACAACACGAACGCTTATGATTCCGTGGAAGTGCTTAGACTCCTGGACGGCGTGGTTGATGTTTATCTGCCGGACTTGAAATACGCGGACTCCGAGGCGGGTTATCAATACTCCAAGGTCAAAGATTACACGGAGCACGCGCGCCGCGCCCTACAGGAGATGTACAGGCAGATGGGCGATGAACTGGTCATGGGCGAGGACGGATTGCTCAAGCGCGGGCTGGTCGTTCGGCTGCTCGTACTGCCCAATGAGCTGGGGGGCGTGCGCGAATCCCTGGAATGGATCAGGGACAGTTTAAGCCCGCGCGTCGCCGTCTCTATGATGGCTCAGTATTATGCGACGAATCGCGCGGCCACGGACGAGCGCTATATTCTGCTCTCGCGGCGGATTACGGAGTCGGAATGGTTGCAGGCGCTCTCCGCTCTAGACGAATTTGGAATGACGGAAGGGTGGATGCAGGAATACGACGGCGCGTCCCATTATTATCGCCCGGATTTTACGGACGCGGAGACGCCCTTTAAAGACATACGCGATTTTAAATAAGCAGGGAGAAGAAATTTTTTGAGCGAAACAAACGGAGCGCAGGTCGGCAGAAAAGCGCCGGACTTTACCTTGAAGGACGCAGAGGGAAAAGAGTGGCGGCTCTCAGACCAGCGCGGCAAAACGACTGTGCTGCTCTTTTATCCGGGCGACGAGACGCCCGTCTGCACAAAGCAGATGTGTTCCGTGCGCGACCGCTGGACGGATTACAAGGAGCTTGGCGCGGAGGTCGTAGGCATCTCGACCGACACGGTCGAATCACACAAGCGATTTACGGAACATTACGGCTTGCCGCTCAGGCTGCTGGCCGATGTCGGCGGCAAAGTGTCCGGTGCTTACGGCGCTGTCTCGTGGTTGCCGAACCGCTCCGCGCGCGCCGTCTTCGTGATCGACGGGAAAGGCATCCTGCGTTATCGCAAGATTCAACCTGTCTCGCTCTTTCGCCCGAAGGACGACGAGATCATCGCCGCCATACGCGCGGCGCAGAGTGCTTAGCTTCTGTTGTGTTATCCTTTTTCGCTGCGGACGCGATTCGCAGATTATCCCGAAGGAGTTTTACTTTATGCCAGACAAGATCAAATGTGCGCGATGCGGCGAGAAGAGAGAGGCGCTGGGCTATGCGCCGATTCCAACGGAGTTGGGCCAACGCATCGCGGGCTCAATCTGCCAGCCGTGCTGGGCCGCGTGGTTACAGAAGCAGAACCAGTTGATCAACCATTACGGGCTTGATCTGTCCAACCCGGATACGCATGAATTTCTCTTCGACAATATGAAAATCTTTTTCTTTAACGAGGGAGTTCAACTGGCCCAGATAGACGAGTCGAAGGAAGGCACTGTCAAGTGGTAAGGCCATCGCCAGTCAAAAGCGCACAGGCAGACAATCAAGGCATCAGTTCCGCTTCCCGTTGGCCTTTCTCCTTTGGCACATCTTCGGCCCGGCCTCGCTCCTCTCTCATCTCGCGCGTGAGAAAGTAGTTGAGACCTGTGCGTATGACGGCGATTGCTCCGAGCTTGCCGATTTGATCCCAGCTTGGCGCAATCGCTGTCGAGAGAATGTCAGCGCCGAGCTGAAACTCCAGCGCGACGGCCAGAAAGCGCGCCAGCGTGAGCCTGATACGATTATAGCTCTCCATCTGCGGCGGAATCAGCGCACGCACAAACTGGTAAGCGGCGATCAGGACGCCGAGGCCAATAATGATTGCGCCCGTCGTCTCGACGATCAGTCTGAGCCACTGGACGGCGTTGATAATGGTCGTTTCCGTCACGCCTTCGCGCGGCGAGCCGACCAGAGTATTGACCGCTTCCTGAACGAAACAGAGCATTTAAGCGCCTCGAAAAGGCTGTTTGAGAAGCCGAACGGGGGGCGAACTCGCCCGCAAATTTAGCATTTTTTACTTGCGCACGGGGCACGACTCAATGTACTATCCGCCATCCTAGTGGATTGTTTTACACGGATTCAAGGCTTTCCCGTTTCTTTTCACGCGCGCCCGTTGAGTTGGACTGTTCTACCTTATCAAAAGGGCGGGCTTTTTTTCAGGCATTATTTATAAGATCACCGCGCTTGAAGTGTACCGTGGACACCGCGCGCGGTTAAAAGAACTGCCCATCCCGGCTAAACAGGAGACACCCCATGAAGATCAAATTAGTAGCATTGCTGGCATTCGTGATGCTCGTGTTGGCGGGCTGTGGCCCGGGCAATACGAACACTGGCAATGCCGGTAACGGAAACGGCAACCGCGCAGGTAATTCCAACACTACGTCCGCAGCTCCGACCAAAGACCCCAACACTGTGGTCGCCAGCGCTAATCCGACCAGCACGACGGGCGGCACTTCCGAAGGCTGCAAGTGTTCTGCCGCCGGTATGGAGTGCAACACGGCAGAGGGCGGCAAGGGCTGCTGCGGTGGTAAGGAAGGCTCATGCTCGACAATGGCCGCAGGCAAGTCAGAGTGCTGCTCTAAAGAGGGCGGCGGCGGTGCGTCATGCTGCTCGACGGCGGGCAAGACGGCCTCGACCTCTGGATGCGGGCCTGGAGCTAAGCCTGCTGCGACGACTGCACCCGCAGGAAAATCCTAAAAGGTTTTCCGCACAACTTCCTCGAATAAAGAGCGACGGGCGATTCTTCGGTCACGCCGGAGAGTTGCCCGTCGCTCTTCTTGCGTCCGCGCAAAACTCTGAACTAAGATACGAGCCGCCGAAGCCCCTTCAACTACCCTGAACTTGCACTCCCCGACGAAGCGCTGGACATGAGCCTCGCACGATTGCCTCGTCCCATTGTTTTGATGAGCGGTAAAAATTTTGCCCTCTGTTCAAGATAATGAACGTCTATGAGCTGTCAGCGCCTATGGGATGCTGACGCCGCACTCTAACGGAAACTTTTCGCGCGCGTGCTGCGTAGCACGTGCGATCAACTAAGGAATCTGCTGCCCCCGCTCGATCTCTATCAGCCGATTCGACAGAAGAAGCGCACGTCATTCATCTGCCTTTTAGGCATGACGGCATGTCCGCGCCGGACATGCTGTGCCGGTCATGATGCGCGTACGCATTGCTTGCCGGTTGAGGTGGAAAACATCTATGCGAAATCCTTATACGCGGCTGGCCCGAGGGGTCTCGCGCGCTCTCCTCTTCACATTCTGCGCGGCGCAGGTATTGCCGCTGGTCGCGAGCGCGCAAACACAGACGCGCGGCATTGATACTTACGCCATCACCAACGCGCGTATTGTGCCCGTCAGTGGGCCCGTAATCGCGCGCGGGACGGTTGTCATCCGTGATGGCCTGATCGAGGCGGTCGGGGCAGGCGCGAGCGCTCCGGCTGATGCGCGCATTATTGACGGCACTGGGTTGACGGTCTATCCGGGACTGATCGACGCCAACACCAGCTTGGGGATTCCGCAGGCGACCCCGTCCATGCCCAGAGCTGGCAGCGCCGCAGCAGGCTCGTCCCAGTCTGGCTCTACGAACTTTACTTCGCCGAACTCTACGCAGCCGCCAGGCTTACAGCCGGAACTGCTCGCCGCAGATCAGATCAGAGCGGGCGGCGAGCAGATCGAATCCACCCGAAGCGCAGGCATCACAGCCGCGCTCACCTCTCCGCGCGAAGGCATCCTGATAGGCCAATCGGCCTTTATCAATCTCGCCGGCGACACGCCGCAACAGATGATCGTCCGCTCGCCCGTCGCCTTGCATGTCGGTTTCACGCCGCTGCGCACGGGCGGCTACCCTGCATCCTTGATGGGCGTCTTCTCCGCGCTCAGACAGATGCTCTTAGACGCAGGGCGTTACGCCGAAGCTCAAAGTATTTACGAGCGTAGCCCGCGCGGCCTTCGTCGTCCTGAACAGGATAAGTCGCTGGCCGCGCTCGTTCCCGTGATCCGGCGCGAGATGCCCGTCGTGATGTATGCCAACACGGAGCGCGAGATCACGCGCGCTCTTGAGCTGGCGAAAGAGTTCAACCTGCGCGCCATTATCGCCGGAGGCGAAGAGTCCTGGCGTGTCGCCGCGCGCCTGCGTGAAAGCGGCGTGCCTGTTCTGCTCTCGCTCAATTTTCCTAAGCGTACGACGGCGGCTGTGCCCGAAGCCGACCCAGACCCCCTGCGTATCCTTCGCGCGCGCGTCGATGCGCCAAAGACCGCCGGGCGTCTGGCCGCTGCAAGCGTCCCCTTCGCTTTCCAGTCCGGCTCGCTCCCGACGATGGCGGACTTTCTGACGAACGTCGCGAAGGCCGTCGAGAATGGCCTACAGCGAGACGAAGCCTTGCGCGCGATGACTCTGCGTCCGGCGGAAATCCTTGGAGTCTCAGACCGTCTGGGCTCAATAGAGGTTGGAAAGATCGCTAACCTGACGGTCACGCGCGGCGACATTCTTGATCGCAACACGCGCATCAGCTATGTCTTTATAGACGGCCGTCCGGTTGATTTGAAACCCGTCACGCCGACCGGGGCTGGAAATATCGCCGCAGGCACATGGACGCTCAGCGTGGATTTAGGCGAAGGAGCACAGGCCGTTACTCTCGTGCTGCAACAGGAAGGCGAAACACTGCGCGGCTCTATGCAGGGCGCTCTGGGCTCTGCGCAGATCGCGAATGCTTCCGTCGGCTCTGGCGGAGACATACGCTTCTCTGCGCCCGTCAACGTCGGCGGTCTCACCACCGAGGCCACTTTTACGGGTACGATCACGGGCAATGAGATGCGCGGCACTGTGACTGTGGTGGGGCGCTCACCCGGCACATTCACAGGCACTCGCCCCGCTGGGCCGCCGCCTGCAACGACGACGCCCCCGCGAACCAACACGCCTCCGGCAACAAGCCCGACACCACCCGCACAGGAGGGAAGTCGTACCGTCTCGGTGGAGCTAAATGTCGTGCCTAATCTTTCCGGCACATGGACGATCAATTTCGATGTCGGCGGGCAAACAGTTCCGGGGACGCTCAGGATCAGTCAACTGGTAGACCAATTGTCCGGCACGATCCAAAGCCCTGTGGGCCGCTCCGAATTCAGCAAAGGCTCTGTCGGCGCTGAAGGTTTTCGTTTCACCACGACGGAAATCGTCGACGGACGAACCGTCGAGATGATCGTCACAGGCGAGGCGCGCGGTAATACTATGCGCGGCACTGTCACTTCGGCGCTCGGTACAATGACATTCACAGGAAGAAAGCCGTAATGAAAGGGATGAGGGATGAGGGATGAGGGATGAATAAGAAAAGATTCAAGTTGAAACAGCATTCTTTTCATCCCTCATCCCTCCGCCCTCATCCCTGCTTTTCACCGGAGTTGGTAATGAGAAAATTTGTTGCGCTCATGCTTACGTTTTTGTTGCTCGTCGGCGCAGGGCAGATCAGTGTTTCGCTTGGTCAGCAGGGGCGACAATCACAGCCGCGTGGCGGTAGCGCGCGTGGTGCTGTTGATACGATTATTCGCAACGCGACGATTCTGACCATCACGCATGGCACGCTGCAAAATTCTGATGTGCTGATTCGGGGCGGCAAGATCGCGGCCATTGGACAGAACCTTGCCGTACCCGATGGCGCGCGTGTGATTGACGGCAGCGGAAAATACCTGATGCCGGGCATCATTGATTGCCACTCGCACACGATGATCGATGCCGTCAACGAGCTGACCTACTCCGTGACTTCGATGGCGCGCATACGTGATGTGCTCAATCCGACAGACGTGGACATTTACCGCGAGCTGGCGGGCGGCACGACCGCCGCCAATCTCCTGCACGGCTCCGGCAATGCCATCGGTGGACAAAACACCGTCGTCAAGCTCAAGTACGGTCGCCCCGTGGAAGAATTCATCTTTCCGGGCGCGCCTCCGGGCATCAAGTTTGCGCTCGGCGAAAATCCCAAGCGCACAAATTTCCCGGCCATTCCCGGCCAGCCGCGTCGTTATCCTTCGACACGCATGGGCGTCGAAGAGGTGATCCGCGACGCTTTTGTCCGCGCGCGTGATTACAAAAAGACGCTGGACGAATATCGCGCGGCGGTCGCACGCGGCACTAAAAATCCGATTCCGCCGCGCCGCGACCTACAGCTTGAGCCTCTGGTCGAAGTCCTGGAAGGCAAGCGGCTGGTTCACGCGCACTCTTATCGCGCCGACGAGATTCTGATGCTCATCAATCTGGCGAACGAGTTCGGTTTCAAGGTCAAGACTTTTCAGCACGCTCTCGAAGCCTACAAGGTCGCGCGCGAGATTGCGCAGCACGGGGCGGGCGCTTCGATCTTTACGGATAGCTGGGGCTACAAAATCGAAGCCTTCGATGCCATTCCCTACAACGGCGCAATCCTCACGCGCGCGGGCGTCAACGTCTCCGTCAACTCGGATTCGAACGAGCGTGCGCGTCGTCTCAACATAGACGCCGCCAAGCTGATGAAGTACGGCGACCTCACGGAAGAGGAAGCCTTAAAGACGATCACTTTGAATCCGGCATGGCAGCTCGGCATAGACAACCGCGTGGGCTCAATAGATGTCGGCAAGGACGCCGATCTGGTGCTCTGGAACGGCCATCCCTTCAGCGTCTATTCGCGCGTCGAGACGACCATGATTGACGGCGAGATTTTCTTTGACCGCCAGCAGGACCTGGCCCACCGCGCAGAGCTTGAGCGTGAACGCGCACAGCTTGAGCGCGCCGAAGCGAACAGACCGCCAGCCAGGGGCGCGACCACGCCACCTGCCCCGCGACCCGGGCGCAGGTCTGGACATCTGGACGAGGCAGACGGAGGGAATCAACGGTGATCAGAACAAAAGCACAACTCGCTATCGTATCCGTCCGCTTCCTGTGCGCGCTCTGCGCTTCGTTGATACTGACCATCAACGTACAGGCACAACGGTTTTCAAGCGCAAATGTCTTGCAGCAATCGTCTACAAGTTCCAACGCCGCGTATCTGATTCGCAATGCGCGCATCTTTACGCTGGCCGGGCCTGTGATTGAGAACGGCTCGATTCTGATCCGCAATGGGAAAATCGAAGCGGTCGGCACTTCAGTTTCCGCCTCCTCCGGCGCGCAGGAAATAGACGGCACGGGGCTGATGGTTTATCCGGGCATGATCGACGCGGGAACTTCGCTCGGTTTGAGCGAGATAGAGCTTGGCGCGAACGGCAGTGTTGATACAACGGAAGTCGGCGAGCTAAACCCGAACGCCTCTGCCTTTAACGCCATCAATCCGCACAGCGCTCATGTCAACGTCACGCGCGTCAACGGTATTACGAGCGTGGTCACGCTGCCGCTGGGCGGTCTCATCTCTGGGCAGGCGGCTTTGATAAATCTTGACGGCTCGACTGTGCCGGAGATGGCCGTCTTGCGTTCAGCGGCACTGGTCATCAATTTTCCGCGCGCCGCGACGGACGATGGCGGCGGAGGATTCTTCGCGCCGCCGACAGAAGTCCCCATTACGGAGGCCATCTCGACGCGCGACAAACAGGTCGAGCGTTTGCGCAAGATGCTGCGCGATGCTGAAGCTTACGCGCGCGCGCAGGATGCCTACGAGCGTGACAAGAACCTGCCGCGCCCAGCGCAGTCCGTCGTCCTCGCCTCTCTAGTTCCATTCGTGCGCGGCGAGCGCCCCGTCATCTTTCGCGCCGACCGTGAAAGTGAGATTCGCGCAGCCATTCGCTTCGCAGACGAGATGCGTCTGCGGCCCATCATCCTCGGCGGCAGCGACGCATGGAAAGCGGCTGCGCTCCTTAAAGAGCGAAACGTTCCCGTGATCGTGACGAGCGTGCGCAATCTGCCCCCGCTCGAAGACGACTATTACGACGTGCTCTACGCGAATCCCGCCCGGCTCAAAGAGGCTGGCGTGCGCTTTTGTATCTCGTCCGGCGATGCAGGCCCGGAGGTGCGTGATCTTCCTTATCATGCGGGCATGGCTGCATCCTTCGGTCTGGCGCGCGACGAAGCGCTTAAGGCCGTTACCGTTTATCCGGCGCAGATCATGGGCGTCGGTGATCGTCTGGGGACAATCGAAGTCGGCAAGGTCGCCAACCTGTCAATCGCCGACGGCGACCTGCTGGACGCGCGCACGCACATTCGCTATCTCTTTATCAACGGCAGGCAGCTTCCCTTGACCAGTCGTCACACGGAGCTTTACGAACAGTTCAAGGACAGAAGGTGAAAGCAAGGATGAAGGCTTCAAGGATGAAGGATGAAAAGAATGGTGATGTTAGTTGAATGATTCAATTAACATAGCCACGCTTTCATCCTTCCGCCTTCCGCCTTCATCCTTTTTGAGGTTTGTCGCCGCCTTTTGACGGCTGCGATTTTTGGAGGGCCAATGCGGAGATTTCCAAGCCTTGCGTTTCTGGATAAGTATAAAGAGTACGCGCCCGTCTTTATACGACTGATCATAGGGTTTCATCTGATTTACGGCACGCAGGACAACGTCTTCAGCTATGCGCGCATGGAAGAGTTCGCGGAGTTCCTGCGCGTGCGCGGTGTTCCCTTCCCGCTCTTCTCTGCATTCCTGTCGGCCTACGCACAATTCATCTGCGGCATTCTCTTCATCGTCGGCGCTCTGACTCGCTATGCGGCGGTGGTCATGATTATCAACTTCATCGCCGCCCTCATCATAGCCCATCGCGCAGACCCTTACCCGAGAATGTTTCAGGCGCTGATGATGCTCTTCGCCTCCCTCTTCTTTCTGCTTTACGGCGCTGGCAAGCTTTCGATTGACCACGCGCTTTCAAAGCGATTGAAGTAGAGACTGGCAAGAGCAACAACGCTGCTTTTTGTCTGTCAGAGCGAGAAACACCTGCGTCTTAATCGCGCCTGACAGGGCCGAGCGTTTCGTCCAGCCAGTTGTTGAGAGTGGGCACAAAAATTTGAGGCGAAGGTATATGGCCGCCTTCAAAGACGGTCAAACGCTTCGGTTCGCGCAGTAGCTTAAAGAGCGGCTCGGCCTCTGTCTTCAGCGGTGCGGCCTCGTCATAGCGTCCTTGCAGCAGGAGCTTGGGCGCTCTTATTCGTCCGACGAAGTTGATGGGATTGGCCGCCGGTATCATCTGCGTCATATATCCGCGCAGGCCCGCTCCCATAAAGATGACAGTTCTGTAACGCATGTCCAAGGCAGGCACTATGAGCTTGAAGTTGGCGGAGCTGGGCCCGAAGTAAGCGATCCTTCCGGAATCAATATCTTCGCGCGTCTCTAAATAGTCGAGGCCGCGTCGAACGTCACCGATCAATTGCGCAGTCTCCTCGACATACTCGATCTTCGTGGGCGGGGACGGCTTGTAATCCTTGGGCTGGTCGCGTTCGAGAAAGCCTTTCAAGACAACACCGAAGACGGCGCGTCCCGATTTAATGTGCGGAGAGAGAACGGCCTCTATCGAGTCCGGCAGAGTGCGCGCGCGATTAAAGACATCACCGGCAGGCATGAAGTTGATGACCTGTAAAGGGCCTTGAAAATTTTTCGGCAGGTAGAGATAGGCAAAAGCTCTTTCGCCGCCCGCGCCGTTGTAGGTAATCTTCTCGCGCCGCCACTCGTCCGTCTCTTTGACCTCGACGATCTGCGCATCGAGCGGCGTGCGTTCGTACTCGTAATAACGAAGAAATGATGCGACCGTCGCCTCGCTCGCGGGAGTATAGCTTGGGACTTCATCTGCCAGACTGATCTTCATCGCCCCCTGATCGTTCGCAGAGCCCGTGAAGTTCAGGACGCAGCGAAAGCCCAGTTTGTTGGAGCTGTAAAAGCCCGGGAAAGAGCCGTAGTAGCCGAAGACATAAAAAGGGTCTTCCCATGATCCGCCGCTCGTAAGAAAGGCTTCGGAAGTTTCATTGAGCATCCACTCGGAGACGTTGCCCGCCATGTTGAAAGCGCCGTAAGGGCTCATCCCGAATTCCATGCTGTCGACGGGCATCGCGCCGCGCCCTTTAAAGTTCGCGCGGTAATCGGTCGAGTCTCCTAAAAGTCCCCACGGCATCGTCAGACCGGCGAAAGAGGATGCGCCGTTGCGTGCAGCCTTCTCCCACTGGAAGAGCGTCGGAAGCTGTTTGCCTTTGAAGGCTGCGTAGGCTGCGGCCTCGTACCAGTTGATGTCCGTGACAGGATGATTGCTCATCCCTTCAGGGAAATTCTGGCCGGACCAACTGCGCGGGCCCGGTAGACCAGTGCGATCCACAAACTCACGCACAGCCTCTTCCCAGTGGATCGTGCGCCCTTCTTTGATCAAAGGATATTTCCAGAACTGCTTTTTCAGATAACCACCGGCGTTGATGAACTCCTTGTACTCCTGATTGCTCACTTCATATTTGTCGATCAAAAAATCGTCCAACTGGACACGCGCGTCCGTCGGCCTTCTCCATGCGACGATACGGTAATCGCCGCCGGGAACTAAAACCATCCGTTCGGGTACTCTGGCGGCCTCGACCAGTTTTGTTTCGACGCGCAGCGGCGGCGGAATAAACTTTGTCTCGCCATCCGTCAACAATTCACCGGAGAGTGTCCGCTCAACCTGCGCGTAGCCGTCGCGTTCTAGAGAGAGAATGTAATCCCCGCGCGCGATGCGTAGATTGTTAAGAGGCGTCGTTCCGACCAATTGTCGCGCAGGGAAATTGCCGGATTGATCCGGCGCAAAGCG
>DATLMN010000373.1:0-13683 GCA_035537255.1 Pyrinomonadaceae bacterium
AAGGAGATCAAGATACGCCTGAAGGATGCCGCCGGACGCTTGAGCGAGATGGGACTCCCCGAAATCGTCAACGAGAGCGGCAAGACCGTCCTCTACGACGGACTGACGGGAGAGCCTTTCGAGCAGAAGGTGACGGTCGGCTACATCTACATGTTGAAGCTGTCGCACCTTGTGGACGATAAGATTCACGCGCGCTCGATTGGTCCATACTCTTTGATTACGCAGCAGCCTCTGGGCGGCAAGGCGCAGTTCGGCGGGCAGCGCTTCGGAGAAATGGAAGTCTGGGCGCTGGAAGCCTACGGCGCGGCGCACATCCTACAGGAACTCTTGACTGCCAAATCGGACGACGTGGCCGGACGCTCGAAGATTTACGAGGCCATCGTCAAAGGCGAGGCGGATTTCGATCCGGGTCTGCCCGAATCGTTCAACGTGCTGGTGCGCGAGCTGCAATCGCTCTGTCTGGATGTTGAGTTAATCAACAAAGAGAACGGCGACGGCGCAGGCCCAGCGGCAGGCGACGGCACGGGCGAAGCCATACTGGTTAGCGGCGGAGCAGAAGGATAAAAATTAGTCATCAGTAATCAGTAGTCAGTTATCAGCCCAAAGGCTATGAAAAACTGATTACTGATTACTGACAACTGATTGCTGTTTTCATACGGAGAAAAAGATGTTTCGATTCCAACAAGAAAAAACGCAACTCGCGCCCGACTTCGAGGCGATTCGTATCTCACTGGCGTCGCCCGACAAGATCAGGCAGTGGTCGCACGGCGAAGTTACAAAGCCGGAGACGATCAATTATCGCACCTTCAAGCCGGAGCGCGACGGACTGTTTTGCGCGCGCATCTTCGGCCCGGTCGCCGATTGGGAATGTTTGTGCGGAAAGTACAAGCGCATGAAGCATCGCGGCGTGATCTGCGACAAGTGCGGCGTCGAAGTCACACAGGCCAAGGTGCGCCGCGAGCGCCTGGGCCATATTGATCTCGCCAGCCCTTGCTCGCACGTCTGGTTCTTTAAAGGACTACCCTCGCGCATAGGCCACCTGCTCGACATCCCTCTGCGCGAGCTGGAAAAGGTTCTCTATTTCGAGTCCTACATCGTGATTGATCCGGGCGATGCCCCGATCAAAGAGCGGGAATTGTTGACGGACGAGCGCTATCGCGAGCTGGTGCGCGACTTTCCGGGTCAGTTCGTCGCCAAGATGGGCGCGGAGGCGATCAAGGAACTGCTCTCGATGGTCAACGTCGAAGAGCTGGCGACGGAACTGCGCACGCGCATGAAGGAAGAGACTTCGCAGCAGAAGAAGCTCAAGTACTCCAAGCGCCTGAAGGTCGCGACCTCGTTCTTAAAATCCGGCAATCGTCCCGAATGGATGATCCTCGACGTAATCCCTGTGATTCCGCCCGAGCTTCGCCCACTCGTGCCGCTTGATGGTGGACGCTTTGCGACTTCGGATTTGAACGACCTCTATCGTCGCGTCATCAATCGCAACAATCGCTTGAAGAAGCTGATGGAGCTGCGCGCGCCCGAAGTCATCGTGCGTAACGAAAAGCGCATGTTGCAGGAAGCCGTGGACGCGCTCTTCGATAACGGTCGACGTGGCCGCGTGCTACGCGGCGTCAACAATCGCCCCTTGAAGTCACTGTCGGGCACGCTCAAGGGCAAGCAGGGACGTTTCCGCCAGAACCTTCTGGGCAAGCGCGTGGACTACTCCGGGCGCTCCGTAATCGTCGTCGGCCCGGAGCTGAAGCTTCATCAATGCGGTCTGCCGAAGAAGATGGCTCTGGAACTCTTCAAGCCCTTCATCTACAACCAGCTTGAGAAGCAGCAGCACGCCGCGACTATTAAGCAGGCGCGCGAGATGGTCGAACGACAGGAGCCCGTCGTCTGGGACATTCTAGAAGAAGTGATTCGTGAACACCCTGTGCTCTTGAACCGCGCGCCAACGCTTCACCGCTTAGGCATTCAAGCCTTCGAGCCCGTGCTTGTGGAAGGCAAGGCGATCAAGATTCACCCGCTGGTCTGCACGGCCTTTAACGCGGACTTCGACGGCGACCAGATGGCCGTACACATTCCGCTCTCGCCCGAAGCGCAGATCGAAGCGGCCGTGCTGATGTTGTCGTCAAACAACATTCTCTCGCCCGCCAACGGTCAGCCCATCGCAGTGCCTTCGCAGGACATCGTGCTCGGCTGCTACTACCTGACGCGCGACAAGCCCGGCGCGAAGGGCGAAGGCAGAGTCTTCGCCTCGCTGGACGAAGTGCTGCTGGCTTTGGACGCAAGGGAAGTGACGACGCAGACGCCGATCAAGCTACGCATCGAAGGCGATCTGGTTGATCTCACGCAGGAGCACGACACGCAGGACGTGATGCGCGCGACAGAGCAGGAGAATATCCGCCGCGTCATCAACACCACAGTCGGACGTGTGATCTTTAACGATCAGATTCCGCCGGGCCTGCCCTTCATCAACGGCACGATGAAGAAGAAGGGCTTGCAGTCTCTGGTCAACTACTGCCACATCAGGCTAGGTCACGAGATGACCGTCAAGATGCTCGATGACCTCAAGCAGCTTGGCTTCCTCTACGCGACCAAGGCTGGCATCTCGATTGGCATCGACGATCTGGTCACGCCCGATGCGAAGAAGACCCTGGTCGGAAAAGCCGACAAGGATGTGATCGATGTCGAGCAGCAATACCTGGACGGCGTCATCACCAACGGCGAGCGCTACAACAAGGTTGTCGCGATCTGGTCTGAAGTGACTGACAAGGTCGCTAAAGAGATGTTCAAGGCGATGGACGAGCGCGAGAAGCAGTATGACGAACTGAACCCGATCCTCGTCATGAGCGATTCCGGCGCGCGCGGCTCTGCGCAGCAGATTCGTCAGCTCGCAGGCATGCGCGGTCTGATGGCCAAGCCTTCGGGCGAGATCATCGAAACGCCCATCCGCGCCAACTTCCGTGAAGGCTTGGACGTGTTGCAGTACTTCGTCTCGACGCACGGCGCGCGAAAGGGCCTGGCAGACACGGCTTTAAAGACAGCCGACTCCGGCTACCTGACACGCCGCCTGGTGGACGTGGCGCAGGACGTAATCATCTCTGAGCCCGACTGCGGCACGCTGCGCGGCATCTCTGCCACGGCGATTGTCGAAGGCGGCGAGGAGATCGAATCTTTACGTGATCGCATCGTTGGCCGCACTTCTCTGGATGACGTGATCGACCCCGTCGAAGGGCGCGTGATCGTTGAAACCGGCGACGAGATCGACGAAGACCTCGCGGCTGAGATTCAACGCTCGGGCGTGCAGCGCGTGCGTATTCGCTCCGTTCTTACTTGCGAGTCGCGTCGCGGCTGCTGCATCAAGTGCTACGGGCGCAACCTTGCGACGGGCAAGCCCGTCGACATAGGCGAGGCCGTCGGCGTCATCGCCGCGCAATCCATCGGCGAGCCCGGCACGCAGCTCACGATGCGCACGTTCCACATCGGCGGCACGGCGCGCCTGGAAGAGTCTTCCAAGCACGAAGCGCGCACGGACGGCACGATTCACTACGTTGACCTGCAAACGGTCAAGAATCGTAAGGGCGAGATCATCGCCATGAATCGCAACGGCGCTCTGACCATTCACGACGAGCGCAATCGCGAAGTGGCTCGCTTCCAGATCGTCTACGGCGCGCACATACAGGTCGAAGACGGCACGCGTGTTCAGCAGGATCAGTTGCTCGCGACCTGGGACCCGTACACCTTCGCGATCCTGACGGAAGTCGCCGGACACATCAAGTTCCAGGACTTGAAAGAAGGCGTGACCGTGGACGAAGAGGTGGACGAAGTAACGGGACAATCCCGCATGGTCGTCAAGGATTCGCCGGACGAGAAGAAACAGCCGCGTCTGGAAATCCGTAACGCCTCTAACAAGGTGCTAAAAACTTACCAGATGCCTGTGCGCGCTAACCTGATGGTCGGCGACGGCGATATGGTGGAGCCCGGCGACATCATCGCCAAGATTCCGCGTGAGACCACCAAGACCAAGGACATCACGGGCGGTCTGCCGCGCGTGGTCGAATTGTTCGAGGCGCGCAAGCCAGCCGAGACGGCCGTCATGTCCGAGATCGACGGCACGGTCAAGCTTGGGCCAATCGCCAAGGGCAAGCGCAAACTCATCATCGTCGGCAACGACGGCGAAGAACGCGAGTACGACATCCCTCGCGGCACGCACATCAACGTGCAGGAGGGCGACCGCGTCCGCGCAGGCGAAGCCTTGATGGACGGCCCCTTAAATCCGCACGACATCCTGCGAGTCATGGGTATGAACCGCTTGCAGGAGTACATCGTCAACGAGATTCAGGAGGTCTATCGCTTGCAGGGCGTCAACATCAACGACAAGCACATCGAAGTGATCGTTCGTCAGATGCTGCGCTGGGTCAAGATCAGAGAGGTGGGCGATACGGACTTCCTGCTAGACGAGCAGGTAGATCGTTTCCGCTTCCAGGACGAGAACGAGCGCGTACGCGCACAGGACGGCGAGCCAGCACAGGCAGACCCGCTCCTGCTTGGTATTACCAAGGCGTCGCTCTCTACTGACTCTTTCATCTCCGCCGCCTCCTTCCAGGAGACGACGCGTGTGCTGACCGAAGCTGCGATCTCTGGTCGCATAGACTACCTGCGCGGTCTCAAAGAGAACGTCATCATGGGACGCTTGATTCCGGCGGGCACGGGCATGGAGTTCTACCGCAACGTCAAGGTTGATCGTGACGAAACGGCAGACCACGGCGGGCGTGACCGCGACCTGGAGGATTTCCCAGAGATCGTCGGCGGCCTCGACGTGCCCACAGCACCAACGCCGTCGCGCACGGCTGTCGTCGCGGGCGGTGAGGGCAACAACACTGGCGAAGAGGAATAATCTCTTCGTCTCTGTCATCAAACTAAAAATGTATCTGGTCTGTCGCAGACTTGAATCAGATACATGTCCAAACAAGACCGGCGGAGCAGCTTAAGCTTCGCCGGTCTTATCAATAAGGATTATGATGAGCACGGAAGAGGCACGCCTGAAATTTGGAAAGCGCATACAGCGTTGTTACGGCTGCTTTGTCGCTTTTTACATGAAGGACATGTGGCTGGGCGAGGATGCAACCTACTATTGCGAGCACTGCAAGGACGACACTATGTTCCACTTCGATCAGTTCTCGCGCGTGCTTGATGTCTCAAAGCTGCCGAGCCTGCAAGCTGACGAAGAGCCTCATTGAGTTTTAACTGAGGTGATGCTGATGACGGAAACGGAAGCCAGAAGAATCGACGTTTTTTTCTACGGCTTGTTTATGGACGAAGCTCTCTTGCGAGAAAAGGGAGTGCATCCCTTGAATCGCCGGACGGCTTCTGTCGAGAACTTCTGCCTGGTCATAGGGGAGCGCGCAACGCTCGTCCCGTGCCCGGGCGAAACAGCGCATGGCGTGCTCTTCTCGCTGACCCACGCGGAATTGGACGCGCTATACGCTGAAGCTTCCGTGAGGGTTTACCGTCCGGAAGCTTTGCTTGCACAGTTAGAGGACGGGAGCGCCACTGCGGCTCTCTGTTTCAATCTTCCCGCGCAGCCTTCTAAAGAGGAGCGAAATCCGCAGTACGCAGCAAAGCTCAGAGCGCTCGCCGACAGACTCGGTCTGCCACAGAGCTATGTGTCCTCCATCCAGTAGAGGGCGCAGAGAGAGACCTGACAACTCAAACAAAGCGCGACACCTCTCGCATAGCATCTCTTTCATGCTCGTCCTTAATGGTTAAGCGATGCCGACGGTAAAGAACATAGATGTCGCTGTCATCGGCGCAGGAGTCTTCGGCGCGTGGACGGCTTATCATTTGCAGCAGGCAGGGAAAAGCGTCGTCCTGCTTGATGCTTATGGGCCGGCCAACAGTCGCGCCAGCTCCGGCGGAGAATCGCGCGTGATACGCATGGGTTACGGCCGCGATGAGATTTATACGCTGATGTCAATGCGCGCGCTCGCACTCTGGCAAGACTTTTTCCGCCACACGGACGAAGGACTTTTCTTTCGCACGGGCGTGTTATGGATGGCGCATGATGAGGACGCTTATGTCACGGCGACATTTGAGACTCTACAGAAGGCGGGCGTAGAGGTTGAGCGTTGGTCTCGGCAAGAACTTGTGAGGCGCTATCCGCAGATTGATTTCGGGCCGGTGACGTGGGGCGTCTTCGAGCCAGCGAGCGGCGTGTTGATGGCGCGCCGAGCCATTCAGCGCGTCGTGCAGGAGGCGATACGCGGCGGCGTACATTATCTGCCCGAAGCCGTTTCTGCGCCGGTTGGCCCAAACGGGAATGCGCGTCTCGCTTCAATCGAGACCAACGGCGGCGAGCGCATCTTCGCCGATAGCTTCGTCTTCGCGTGCGGTCCCTGGCTGCCGAAACTCTTTCCGGAACTGCTCGGGGACCTGATTCATCCGACGCGCCAGGAGGTCTTCTTCTTCGGCACGCCCGCCGGCCTTAATGGTTTCGCTCCGCCGCAGATGCCTGTCTGGCTTGATTTCCAGGAACAAATCTACACGATTCCCGATTTGGAAGGGCGCGGCTTTAAGGTCGCCATTGATCGTCACGGCCCTGTGTGTGATCCTGACCGGATGGAGCGCGTCGTCACAAGCGATGTGCTCAGGGAAGTGCGCGAGTATCTCTCGCGTCGCGTGCCCATATTGAAGGATGCGCCCGTTCTGGAAACACGCGTCTGCCAGTACGAGAACACCTCGAACGGAGATTTTCTGATTGATCGTCATCCGTCATTTGAAAACGTCTGGCTCGTTGGAGGCGGCTCAGGCCACGGCTTCAAACACAGCCCTGCGCTCGGAGAATACGTGGCCGCTCAATTAATTGGTGACGGTGGGCCCATCGAGCCTCGCTTTACGCTCGCCTCCAAAGAGAAGGTGCACAAGCGCGCGGTGTTCTGATGCCGTCACTTAACAGAGCAAGATGATTCTAAAGCCACAACAATTAGAAGAGTATGAGCGCGACGGGTTTCTTGTCCTGGAGGATTTCGTAAGCGCCGCGCAGTGTGACGCGGTGCGCGCGCGTGCCGAAGCCCTGGTCGCGCAGTTTGACCCGGACGGCGTGAGGTCTATCTTCTCCACGCGCGAACAGACGCGCACGAGCGACGATTATTTCCTGAACTCTGGCGACCGGATTCGCTTCTTCTTTGAAGAGGATGCGTTTGACGCGGACGGCCGATTGCGCCACAGAAAAGAACGCTCGATCAACAAGATAGGTCATGCCCTGCATGATCTCGATCCCGTCTTCGAGGGCTTTTCCAGAACTGCGCAGTTGGCCCAACTGGCTGACGCTTTAAAGATCGACCGACCGCTTCTGCTGCAATCGATGTATATCTTCAAACAGCCACACATCGGCGGCGAGGTCACTTGTCATCAGGACGCGACTTTCCTTTATACAGAGCCGCTGGGCGTGACGGGCCTGTGGTTCGCCATCGAAGATGCTGTGATCGAGAACGGTTGTCTGTGGGCCATACGCGGAGGCCACAAGGTGGGGCTTAAATCTCGTTTTGTGCGACGGCCCGAGGGCGGCACGCGTTTTGAAATCTTAGACCAGAGCCCCTGGCCGCAACGGGAAGCGATTCCGCTCGAAGTGAAGAAGGGAACACTGATTGTTCTGCACGGGTTGCTGCCGCACATGAGCCGCGCGAATCGATCTGCGCAATCGCGCCACGCTTACACGCTTCATCTAATGGACGCTGGCTGTCACTATCCAGCGGACAACTGGCTTCAGCGCTCGCCGTCTATGCCGCTGCGCGGCTTTATCTAAAAGTAGATTCCGAATTGTTTGGAAGAGGAATTAGCGGACGACTTGCAGGTCACGCTCGCTGGTGATTCTCCATTGACCGCCGGTCATTTGCCAGCGCAGTTCCTGTAGGACTTCACCGCGACGATCTTCGCCGCCGCCTTCTATCGCATAACGCTTGCGAAAACGCATGACGGCCGTGCGACCGTCCGGGCTCATCTCTATGTCAGTATCGCCAGTGCTGATGTCAATCGAGTTGGCGCGCCTGTAGACGCGCGCTTTGTCTGCGCGCACAAGCGCGCGGGGCGCATTACGTGATTGATAAAAAGCTTCTACGACCGGATTGTAAAAGTTCATCTGCCGCTCAAGGTCTCGCGCGTTGGTGGCCGCCACCCAGCTCTTAAGCGCGTTGCGCAGCGTCGCCTCAGTATCCTCCTTCGCCCCGGCTTCCCATTCATCGGGCGAAGAAGATTCCTTTGCGGGCACAGGTTGATTAGTAACGGTCTGCGCGGGTGATTGGCCCGGCACTGCATCCTCAACGGGAGTCTGCTGTGCAGCGACGGTCTGCCTTGCGTCTTCCGTCTGATATAACATGGGTAAAAGACCGCCTATGATGCCCCCGGCCAGACCCGAGAGAATAGCGATGATGATCAGCAGGCTTGTCGGCCAGTTGCGCCCCTGTCTGACCTGCGAGAGCGGGACGGCTGGGCGCGCCTTCTCTACTGCCGCCGCATCAAAATGAGGCGTTGCGACAGTCTTTTCTCGATCAATGGCCGAGGTCTTTTCCGAGCGATTTACAGAGGTATTCTGGCCTTTCTCGTTCATTTAGCCTGGACTGCGCCCTCCCTTACTGATCTTAACCGGGACAGAAATCCAGCGGCATATTTCAATACGCAAACAGAGTTCCAAAGCCCGCGCCTTCACATTTGCAAAGCTCTCGGGCCGGTTGACTCGCGTCCGGAAATGGCGTAGATAAAGTCCTGGTCTTCCAAAATAATCTTGAGACAAGTTCAGTCCCCTTCTATGAAACTGCTCGTCACTGTGTTCGTCCTGGTGTCCGCCGCTTCCGTTTGCTCGACGGGTTGCAGGTCAGGCAGCAGACAATCGGACGCGAACGCAAATTTGTCGAACGTCACCTCTTCCACGACATCTGAAAGCAGCACCGAGACGACGGCGACGCCCGTCCCATTGACACAGGAGCAGAATGAAGCACGCACCCTGCTGGAACAGGGCAAGGAGCTTTTCCGGCAGGACAAGGACACGGAAGCCGCAGAGATTTTTAGAAAGGCACTCGCCCTAGATGCGGACTACGCCGAAGCGCATTACAGATTGGGTTTGACGCTCGCTTCGCAGGGCAAAAGGGACGAGGCTGAGGAAGAATATAAAAAGGCCGCAGAGGCTTATAAAAAGTTCGTTCGTACGAATCAGAAGGACGCAGACGCCTTCTTCTATATGGGCCAAGCTTACAGCCGTCTGGGCGATCACGCCGAGGCCGTCAAGGCATACAAGCAGGTCGTCAAGCTGCAACCCGAAGACCCTGATGTGTACTACGAGTTGGGCCTTTCGCTGAGCCGCCTGGCACAGTATCAGGAGGCGGTCACGGCGCTGCAAAAGGCCATAGACCTTGACCCGGATAATTACCGCGCGGGCGAGGCGCTGGACAAAGCCAAAGAGGGCGCGGAAAGAATCAAGGTGCTGCAAAAGCGGCAGGAAGAGTTGTTGAGAAGGCAGGAAGCGGCGACCAGGCGTGCCAACCAGAACGGCCTCAACTCGAACGGAAGCGCCAAACCCGCTCCCGCCGCTTCGCCCTGATAAGTCCCCGTCAAAACCGGGCGCTCCGGCGCTTGACAGATAAGGTTTTGATCTCTATAGTTTCCTGTTTCGGACTGTGAGTCTGATCCCCTAGTGCAACGCTCTTGTTGGTTCTGTCGGTGTGGAGGCGTTGCCCGGCTGTGCGCGAAATACAGGCGCAGCCGCTTGACAATTATTGTGGCGTAAATGCTCACGCCGCGCTCCCTTTGGCCTGATAAGGGCTGAGTAAAGGATGCGCTCCAGCGCTTGAGCACGCGAACCGGCACGATCTCTTTTTAAGAGAGAGGTCAGGCTTGCTCGAACCCTTTCAAGGCGACGCCACAGAAAAGTTTCGGCACAGGGAAGCCATTATCCACACCTGCACGCTTCTGTTTGGAAGCGCGCCTTCAGAACATCCCAAGATCAAATTTACTAACAGGGCAGCCCCCTGCGCTGACTGCCGGACAGGTTCCGGAAAGAGGCAGGTCAAGCCCTTTTGCGCTCTACGCAGCCGTTTGCAGGCTCTCCGTAGAGCACGCAAGTAATTGAAGAGGACTGAAAAACAGTGCCAACGATCAACCAACTTGTCCGCAAAGGCCGTCAGGCGGTGAAGTACAAGACGGCGAGCCCGGCCCTTCAGGAATCGCCGCAGCGACGCGGCGTCTGCACGCGCGTTTACACACAGACGCCGAAGAAACCAAATTCGGCCCTGCGCAAAGTCGCGCGTGTACGCCTGACCAACGGCATAGAGGTGACGACCTACATCCCTGGCGTCGGCCATAACTTGCAGGAGCACTCGATTGTGCTCATACGCGGCGGGCGCGTGAAGGATTTGCCTGGCGTGCGTTACCACGTCATACGCGGCACGCTGGACAGTGTGGGCGTCGCAGACCGCAAGCAAGGTCGCTCCAAGTACGGCGCGAAACGTCCCAAAGCGGGCGCTGCCGGTGCTGCCAAAGGCGGCAAGAAGTAATAACAGTTTTCAGTTTCCAGTTTTTAGTTTTCAGCATGAGCTGAGAACAGAGACTGAAAACTGAAAACTAAAAACTGGAAACTGATTATGCCAAGACGAAGAGTTGCCGAAAGACGCGAAGTGCTGCCCGACCCCGTTTATAACAATGCCCTGGTGACGAAGTTCATCAACGGCGTGATGTGGGGCGGAAAGAAATCGACTGCCGAGAGAATTTTCTACACCGCGCTCTCACAGGTCGGCGAGAAGACGGGCGAAGAGCCTTTGAAGGTCTTCAAGCGCGCGATAGACAACGTGCGCCCCACCGTCGAAGTCAAGTCGCGCCGCGTCGGCGGTTCGACCTATCAGGTGCCGATTGAAGTTCACCAGGAACGGCGCGGCGCTCTGGCGATTCGCTGGATTGTGCAGTACGCGCGCGGGCGCGGCGAAAAGACTATGACAGACCGCCTCGCCGGAGAGCTTCTGGACGCGGCCAACAATCGCGGCAACGCTGTCAAGAAGAAAGAGGACACGCACCGCATGGCGGAGGCCAACAAGGCTTTCGCGCACTATAAATGGTAAGAGCAGTTAACAGTTCTCAGTTTTTAGTTTTTAGCGATAAGCCGAGAACTGAAAACTGAGAACTAAAGACTGAAAATTGTTATGGCTAAGCACGACTTAAAAAAGTTCCGCAACATCGGCATCATGGCGCATATCGATGCCGGTAAGACGACGACTACCGAGCGTGTGCTCTATTACACGGGCGTCTCGCACAAGATCGGCGAAGTGCATGAAGGCACGGCGACGATGGACTGGATGGAGCAGGAACAGGAGCGCGGCATCACGATTACATCTGCCGCGACGACCTGCTTCTGGAAACGCGAGGGCACGGAGTATCGCATCAACATCATAGACACGCCGGGCCACGTCGACTTCACAATGGAAGTGGAGCGTTCTTTGCGCGTGCTCGACGGTGCGGTCGCTGTGTTCGATGGCGTCGCGGGCGTCGAGCCGCAGTCGGAGACCGTCTGGCGTCAGGCGGACAAGTACGGCGTGCCGCGCATCTGCTTTATCAATAAGCTGGATCGCGCGGGTGCATCGTTTCAGCGCTCATTCGATTCCATCGTCACGCGTCTGGGCGCAAACCCCGTCGCGCTGCAAATCCCCATCGGCCTCGAAGACCAGTTCAAGGGCGTCATCGATCTCATTACGATGAAGGCGCTGATCTGGAATGACGAGACGAAGGGCGCGGAGTACGAGACGACGGATATTCCCGCAGACCTTCAGGCGGAAGCCGAAGCGGCGCGCGAGAAGATGGTCGAAGCGGTCGCGAGCGTTGATGACGATCTGATGATGAAGTACCTCGAAGGCGAAGAGATTTCCCAGGCGGAGATTCGCGCAGGGCTGCGTAAAGGTACTATCGAAATCAAGCTCGTTCCAGTCGTAACGGGTTCGGCATTTAAGAACAAGGGCGTGCAGACGCTGCTCGACGCGGTGGTGGATTATCTCCCTAGCCCGCTCGACATCGCGGCGATTGAAGGCATCAACCCGAAGACTAGCGAGACTGAGACTCGTCCGGCGGACGCGAGCACGCCGTTTTCCGGCCTCGTCTTTAAGATCATGGCCGACAAGCATCTGGGCCAACTCTCTTTCGTGCGCATCTATTCTGGCACGATCAGGGCAGGCTCTTACGCTTACAATCCGATCAAGGATACGCGCGAGCGTGTCGGCCGCTTGATGCGTATGCACGCCAACAAGCGCGAGGACATTGACGAAGCAAGTGCCGGAGAGATCATCGCTATCGGCGGTATGAAGCAGGTCACGACGGGCGACACCGTCTGTGACGAGAACAAGCCCATCGTGCTCGAAGCGATGGAGTTTCCAGCGCCCGTGATTCGCGTCGCTGTCGAGCCGAAGACGCGCGCCGATCAGGACAAGCTGGGCGTCGCCCTTTCGCGTCTCGCGCAGGAAGACCCGAGCTTTAATGTCTCGACCGATCATGAGACGGGCCAGACGATCATCGCTGGCATGGGCGAGCTTCACCTTGAGATCATCGTTGATCGTATGAAGCGCGAGTTCGGCGTCGAGGCCAACGTCGGCAAACCGCAGGTCGCTTATCGCGAGACGATCACACAGCCAGCGCCCGGCAAAGAGGTCTTCAAGAAACAGACCGGCGGTCGCGGACAGTACGGTCACGTCGAGTTGGAGATCGCGCCGGCTCCGGGCGAAGGCTTCGTCTTCGAGAACAAGATTACGGGTGGCGCGATTCCGAAAGAGTTTATACGCCCGACCGAACAGGGTATCAAAGATGCCTTGGAGCGCGGCTACCTTGCTGGCTACGAGCTGGTGGACATCAAGGTGAGCCTAGTGTTCGGCTCTTATCACGAAGTCGACTCTGACGAGCGTTCGTTTCATATTGCGGGCTCGCTGGCGTTTCAGGACGCCGTCAAGAAAGCCAAGCCCGTACTGCTTGAGCCGATCATGCGCGTAGAGGTGGTCACGCCCGAAGAGTACATGGGCGCTGTCAACGGCGACCTTAATCGTCGTCGCGGGCAGATCGAGAAGATGGAGCCGCGCACCGGCGGCGTGCAGGTCATCACGGCCTTCGTGCCGCTCTCTGAGATGTTCGGTTACACGACCGACTTGCGCTCGGCCACACAGGGCCGTGCCACTTCGACGATGCACTTCGAGCGCTACGACCAAGCGCCGAAGAACATCGCCGACGAGGTGATCGCGAAAGTGCAGGGAGTCGCTAAATAAGGGATGAAGGATGAGGGATGAGGGATGAAAAGGTGCTGGGTGAACGATTCAAGTGAGCTATTGATTCGATCATTCATCCCTCATCCCTCCGCCCTCATCCCTTAATTAAGGAGCGAGAGATCAAGATATGAGCAAGGAAAAGTTTGATAGAAGCAAGCCACACGTGAACATTGGAACAATAGGCCACGTCGATCACGGCAAAACCACACTGACGGCCGCCATCACCAAAGTCCTGGCCAAGCATAACCCCAAGATCTTGGTGCGTGCCTTTGACTCCATCGATAACGCGCCTGAAGAGAAAGCTCGTGGCATTACCATCGCGACAGCCCACGTCGAGTACGAGACCGCAAATCGCCACTATGCTCACGTGGATTGTCCGGGCCATGCCGACTACGTCAAGAACATGATTACG
>DATLMN010000374.1:0-3076 GCA_035537255.1 Pyrinomonadaceae bacterium
ATGATCGCCGGAGAGGATCAGCAGAGTATCTATGCCCCAGTCGCTGATGTGCGGCATGACCTGACGAACGGCGTCGGCAGTGCCCTGAAACCATTGACGATTCTCCGGCGTCTGTTCGGCGGCGAGGATTTCGACGAAGGCGTCCGCGAAGGTCGAAAAGCGATAGGTCTGCGCGATATGGCGATTGAGCGAAGCGGAGTTGTACTGCGTCAGCACGAAGATTTTGATGACATCCGAATTAATACAATTCGAGATCGGAATATCTACGAGCCTGTACTTGCCGCCCAGCGGCACGGCGGGTTTTGATCGTTGATGCGTCAGCGGAAACAGTCGCGTGCCCACGCCTCCGCCTAGAATCACTGCCAGCACATTCTTTGCGGCCATATCGGATCACCATCGAAGTCCTAAAATTTTTATGGAGCGCATGGAGCATAGACGTAAAGCGCCTAAATTTTCAAGAACAAAACTCCCGCCCCGCGATCAACTTTTCGGTAGCGGGTCAATTTGAAATTGAATGTTGGGAGAGGTTCTCTTCACCACAGAGGCACAGAGAATACAGAGATTACACAGAGAGTTGAATAGCACTCCTTCCTCTGTGCCCCCTCTGTGTTCTCTGTGCCTCTGTGGTGAACGGCAATCTCCATCACGCTCAATTTAAAACTGACCCACTACCAGCTTTTCGGATGTTTTGCTAATTATTTTTATTCCTGCTTAAATACGGATGAAAAAAGGCTTTTCATCCCCTTTCGCACCTTCTTGCGCGGTCAATAAAAATTTTCTCCCACAGTTCCTGCCAACCGTATTCGACTGCGGTGTGTCTATTGAAGTGTCTCGGCAAATCTTGTCAGGCGAGAGTGTGGCTAGCTGGTGAATGTCAGCGAAAATGAATTGATCAGGTGTGCGCAAACGGGCGACCCGGAAGCCTTCTCTCTGCTCGCACGCAACTACGAGCGCCGCATCTATTCGCTGGCGCTGCACTTCACGCGCGACCGCCACGACGCCGAAGACCTCTCGCAGGAAGTCTGGTTGAAAGCTTACAGGGCCATTCACACCTACAGGGGTGAAGCTAGCTTTTATACCTGGCTGCGCCAGATCATGATCAACTCCTTTATCAATTATCGCCGGACGACAAGGCTGCGGCTCTTTGGACGCAAACCAGCGGACGCTGTTGGAATTGAGTCCCTCTCCTTCACAGAGGAGCTGAACGGCGCGACAACTTCCACATCACACGCGCATGAGTTGGAAGAGATTACTGATAACAAAATTCTGATCGAGAAGGTGATGCAGGCGCTCGGCGAATTGAGCGCCCAGCAGCGGCTGATGTTCCTCTTGAAGCACCGCGAAGGGATGACTTACGAAGAGATCGCGCGGGCCTACGGGTGCTCTACCGGGACGGTCAAAAAATCTCTCTTTCGCGCCGTCGCGAAACTGCGCACAGCGCTCGGCGTCGAGACGGCTTCGACCACCTATGCCGCCTGCGCCGCCGGAGAGAACTATTAGTCTGGAGTCTTAAGATTATGCATGATTGTCGCAAAACAAGAGATGCATTAATTGATCTGGCCTTCAACGAGTTGCCGCCGGAGCGCAAGCTCGGCCTGCTCGTAGAAATTGAAGACTGCGCAGAATGCAGCCGCCAGTATCACGAACTCACGGAAGCATTGTTTGCTGTGGACGAAGCGGCTGACCGAGCACAACCAGGCGAAGCCTACTGGCTCGCTTATGACGCGGCGCTGCTAGACCGTTTAAGACGAGCGCATAACGAACAGCGTGTGGAGCGAACTTCGCTCTGGAAACAGTTTTTCGCGGCCAGGCTTCGCGTGCCCGTTCCCGTCGCCGCCCTCGTCGTCTTGTTGTTGATCGTCTCGACCATGCTCTCGCTACGCACACGCGAGTCCGGTAAAGCCACCCTCGCGCCGCAAGCGCATGTGCCCGCTGTGGCAGAAGTCAGAGAAGTCCCCGTTGTTCATGAAAAGATAGTGACGCGCGTCGTCTACGTTGAAAGAAAGGGACGCCGTGGACGCGCTCTGCCTGAGCAATCTACTGCACGTGCGGCCAGACCCGGACTCGTCGCCCGTGAAGACTCAGAGTTGGCCGCGCCTCTGACACGCACGGGACTCGCAGGCTTTCAGCCGGCCGACGACGTGAAACTCACCATCATCAAGGCGCGTGAGGATAAGAAGAGGTGAAAATCCTAAGAGTGATCCGTGATGCCTGCGCTCTCTTCTGCCTGCTGTTTGCGGCGGCAGCATGGCCCGTCCCTGCGCAGGAAGGAGGCGGTCGCCAACTGGTCGTTCCGCTTTCGAGCGGCGGCTACGTCGGGTTCACGATTCAGACAGCGCCGCTCGGCACACAAAAAATTTCAGCCAGCCTGCTTGAAGCCCCTGTGGGGGTGACGCCTCAGATGCTTCTCGATGACGACAACGTCATTCATCGCGTGCTGGTTGATCGCGAGGGCGGCTACGTCTTCGGATACGACCTGGTAGTCGAGCCTGTCAGCACTTCCAAACAATTTAAAGTATCTGTCCGACCACTGACGCCCGCGTTCGAGGAGCGTTTGCGCGCCCGCCAACCTGCGACTTCGCAGCGCGCACAGCAGGGATTGAGCATCTCTACGCTGCCGCGCTCGACTGCGCTGCAAACCATAGAGGATGGCGACGCTTTCACGCTCGATCTGCTCATCAATCCGCAGACTGGCGTTAAGATCGTTGATCTGGTCAAGCTTTCATTCGACCGCACCAGGTTGTGGCAACCGCCGCCCGTCAACAGCCCGCCGCCGCGCGACTTTACGCTCGCCAATGTCGAGATGGCGGTCAGGGATTACAAACTGCTGATCAACGGAGAAGCGGTCGCGGGAGGAAAGCCTACGCGCGGATGCACCGGCGCGCTTGTCTGGTTCTACGTTCAGGACAGAGGCCGCTTTATCTTTTCTTTGATGCCGCACGACGGCTTTAACCTGCAAAAGATCGAAGGCGCGATTCAGGATAACAAGATTTCGTTTGACTGGAAGGGCGACCATTACGAGTGGCTTTCCAGTTCGCCCATCGTCGGAAGCGGCGGCAACTGGAATCTCTGGCTG
>DATLMN010000375.1:0-5077 GCA_035537255.1 Pyrinomonadaceae bacterium
GCGAAAGATATTCGAGATTGAGCGCCACTCTCGTCTTGAACATCTTTCGCCCCTCGCGGGGCTTTTGTTTCCTTGCCTGACTTGGTTCCCATGACTAACGTCACGGGCTACATTCTGTCGCAACTCGCGGGGCTTACTCTCAGTCGTTCAGTTGAATTGAATTGACGACTCTACTGAACGCGTTCTGGAAGCTGCGGAAATCTGTCTGCGGTGCGACCGTAATCACGTAGAACAGATTGCCGTTTCTGAGCAGCGTCGTGTAGACCACGACGATCTCTCGCTGCCCCGTCGATTCGTTGATGTTCGAGAGCGTCATCATCAGAGCGTTATGGCGATCAATACTGCCGCGCTGATAGCCGCTCTGCTGACGCAGGCTGCGGCTGTTCTGAACCAGACCGCTAATAAAAGCGTCCGATGCCTGTTGCAGATTGTTGTATTGCGCCTGCTCAAGGCCAATGCTGACGCCGTGCGTGAAAGTGTTCTGGCCGTACCCGCCCTCGGGAGCGAACCAGACGGCATTGTTGCTCGGCAGCTCGCGCCAGTTGTCAGGATAGCTGACGCGGAAAAGGTTGCCGCCCGTATAGGTGCGGTAACGCGACGAAGGATACTGAACGCGGCCGATGTTGCCGCCGTAGCTCGGTGATTCGCCGCCGCCCTGCGGGTTACGCTGGCCGCTGCGCGCGATCTCCTCCATCGTCTGTGCGCGGCCCATACCACGCAGGCGATTTTGAATCCGACGAAATTCCGCCGTGTCCTGAACAGGATTTCCGTTGACGCGAAGCAGCGCCGCTTCCTGATTGATGCGCTCATAGCGGCGTCCGGGATTGGGGTGGCTGCTCATCCATTCGGGGCCGCCGCGCCCGCTGCCCTGCGACTCTATGGTGCGGAACATGTTGGCAAGATCGCGCGGGTCATAGCCTGCGCGCGCCATAATCTGTGCTCCTAGAATGTCCGCTTCCGTTTCGTACTCGCGGCTGAACTTGAGAAAGTAAGCGCCGACGGCCATCTGGCTTCCCTGCCCGACGACCTGGCCGAGGCCCCCGCCGATGATCGAGCCAAGTATTGCTCCGGCGATTGCTCCGTACTGGTACTTCTGCGCCTTGGTGGCCTGCGCCGTGCCGTGACGCAGCGCAACGTGGGCCAACTCGTGGGCCATCACGCCAGCCATCTCGCCTTCGCTGCGTGCGGCTTCGATCATGCCGCGATTGACATACATGGGCCCACCCGGAAGGGCAAAGGCGTTGATGTCACGCGCATTGATGATCTTGAAATAGTATTGAAACTCAGGATGCTGGAACTGCGCAGGGATAGCGTTGACCAGGCGTCGTCCAACCTGCTCGACATAATAAGTCGCCTCTTCATCGCGCAGCACGGGCAACTGCTGTTCGGCTTCGGCGGCAGCCTGTCGACCGACTTTGACATCGTCTGCGACGCTGTAGCGGTTGCTGTGATAGCTGATCTGAGTTTGAGCAAAAGCGGCCGAAGGCGCAACGAAGATCGCGACGGCCATCAGCCATGCAATCAGAGCCTGCGCATGACGTTGATTGGTAAATTTCATTCTCTCCCTCCTCCGACGAAGCGCGCTTCGCTGCCCCTTTAGCAGCGGTCGGGCGCTTGACTTCGTTCCATAAAAACTAAAAAAAGCGGCGTCCCCTTTTCTTAATCGAAGGGAGCGCCGCTCTCTCTCTACAGAAAAACGTCTCCCCCGAACCCGTTCCTAAAAACCTCTGCCGATCCATAAACGCGCAGGGGGAGAGAGCGCGTCAATCTCTATCAAATTTTATGGCCGCCTGCCACTGCTAATCATGCGGCCCCTACCGGGTAATGACTGTATTTTGATGAATCCTAGCACAAACCGGTTGGCCTCGTCACGCCACGGTGTTTAACCCCTTCGCCTGTAACCCCTACGCCGTCTATCCGGTCTCTGCCGGGGAAGATTTTGCGGAACATTGTCCACATTATCGGCAAACTTTACGGTCGCGCCCTCAGGGGGTCGCGGGATGGAGACGGCGACGAAGGGCGAAGTCAGAGCCTGCGTGGTGATGTCTGTCCGAGCGGGCGCGTGTTCATTGACGCGCACCATAAGCTCTCTGCCACTGCGGCGAATCTCCGCAATCGAAATGCTGTAGCCGCCCGTGGGCTTTTGTCCCTGAAAGACGACGACGACGGCGCGCGTATCGAAACTAATATCGGGCGCGGGCGCTCTGTCCCCGCCGATCATGCGCCACACGTTGGCCCACTCCGTCCGATTCATCACAAGCTGGAAAGAGCGCGTGCCCGCGTAGTGGCTAAACGCACCCGTCGCCAGCACAGAGAAATCAAGCGTGGTTGCTTCATCAGCATTCCCTGCGGAGCCACCGCTGCTTGAGCGCGCAGTGTTGCCGAGCATGGCCTGACGAATAAGCCTGATGGGCGGCATACCGTAGCTGAGCAATCGATCATGGAACTCGCCCAGATTAAAGGATGGGCCAAGGCGCGCGCGCCACTCTTCGCGCAGGTTGAGGATTTCCATCTTGCCGAGCGTATAGACCAGATAGGTCGGATCAATCGTTCCACGACGCGCCTCGCGTTCGGCGTTGACGCGCTCCAAGTAACCCTCGCGCATAAAATAGTCCACGGCCTCTTCATAACTCATGCCCTGTGTGTGCAGACGTATGCCGACCACAAAGCGGCACAGCCGTTGAAGCGCGGCGTGCAACTGCGCCAGACGAAATCTAGGATTGTTGCCGCCGAAGCCTTCGTCCAGCATCATCTGCTCAGAGTAATGCGCCCAGCCTTCGACGAAGCTCGCCGCGCCGAAGGTCTTGCGCACACGCGAGGACTGCCCCTTGAGCTTGAGCAGTTGATAGTAATGCCCCGGATAGACCTCGTGTATGGAGACGAGGGGGAGGCTGTAACGATTGTAATGGCCTAGATGCTCTTCGCGCTGGCGCTCGTTCCAGTTTGCGTCGGGCGGCGTTAAGTAATAATAAGCTTCTGTCGCCGTGCGCTCGAAAGGGCCGGGCGTGTCCATCGAGGCGAAAGAGAGCGAGCGCGCATACTCCGGAGTTTCTGTAACGATCAGGTTCTCGGCCGGAGGCGGCGTCAGAATATTTTGCGTGCGAACGAAGGCGCGTATGCGGCCAAGCTCGGCGCGGGCATCGCCGACCAATCCGTCGGCAGATGGATGCTCGCCCGCCAGAGCATGGAGCGCGTACGCGACGCCACGTCCCGGCGTAATCTCTTCGGCAAGAGAGCGCATCTCTTCCTGTGTGCGACGCAGCTCCCTTTCACCCGTCTGGAGAAGCTGCGTGAGCGGTGTCGAGACCATCTCTTCATAGAGCAGCTTGCGACGGAAGTTTTCCGCGCCGATGGCGAAGTTTGTGGTCGAGCGCGGAAGCAGTTCTCTCTCCTGCCAGTCGGCATAAGCGTCGAGCGCCGCGATGACCGTTTCATTTGAAGTCTGAAGTTGGGCGCGACGCGCGGCGCTCAAGCGCCCACCGCCAGCGCGTTCGATCATCTGCGGTACGACGCGCGTAAAAAAACCTACGCTGCCGCGCGTCTGCGCAATGGCTATCTCCGTGTAGATGCGCGGCGGACTTTCAAGATTGGCGCGCGCCTCGGCGAGCAGTCTGGGAATCTCACGCTCGCGCGCTAAGAAGGCGTCCAGGCGCTGTTCGGCGGGCGCGTAATTTCGCTTCAGAATATTGTCTATGCTGGCGGCTGCAATTCGGTTGTAGATGTTCGGATCACGCTGCCACATACGCACATCTTCAAGCTCAAGAAGCTGTCCTTGCGCGTGCGAGACGAGCACCTGATAATCCAGCCGCGCGTCTTCGGAGAGTGCGCCGTCCCAGATACGCAGGAGCGATTGAAGCTGCGCGCGCAGGCGACGCACTTCTTGCGAGACCTTCTCGCGGCTGCGAGATTCCAGTTCCCCGTCGTATTCGTGCAGGCCGAGCGCAGTTGCTTCAGTGGGATTAAAAGCGTAATAGCCGCGCAGGTATGCGTCCGCGATCTGGTTAAAGCGCGCGTTGACGCTTTCGACAGAGACACGCGGGCGTCCCTGACCAGCGCGCCGCGCCCCGCGCCTGTTCTGCGCAAAGGTCTCGAATGACGGAAGCGTGCTAAAAAAAAGGGCGCACGCCGCGAGCACGAAGGAAAGGACGCGAAGTTTCCTCTTCATCTGAACTACAAAACTCCGTTTCCGAACAGAGTGGGACAGGGCCTCAGGTTTTGAGAGGGGAGATAAGCTCACGCTTCAGAGCTTAACACAGAAGGGAAACGGACGTGCGCGCTACTTCGCGCGCGGCTCGATCTTCTCGTTCAGCCACTTCACGGCATCCTCAAGCGGCGCGATGCGAAGCTCGTCGCCCTTCCAGACGCGTATGATCGTGATGACCAGGAAAACAATCGCGGCCAGTGAAAAGAGCGCGGAGGCGATGCCGACCAGCACAGAAGCAACTCCGCCCAGCGTATTGCTGACCAAAGTTGAAGCGAAGCGCAGTAGAAAGCCTATGACCAGAATGGAGAGGTGAAGCGCCAGCCCCTGCGCGGCATGAAAACGCGTGCGGACTTCGCTGCGCGGCACCAGAAACAGCTCGACCGCTCCGAGGATCGCGCCGATATAAAAAGGGAGGTAGGGCAGAATCGTCGTTACGTTCTCCGGCAAATTTATGCCTGGCACTGTGCGTGAAGAAGAGGGCGGCCCGATTGTCGCCGCGGCCGAGGCCGACATGGGAGCGTGCATGCCGGGCGCTCCGTAGGGTGTGGGCGGCTGTGCGTGCTGTTGCGGCGGAATAAAGACGGAAGGGTACGAGGCAGAGAGTGGCTGCTCTATGCGGCGCGTAGGAGCTTCCGCATTTTCGTCCGCGCGCGCCCGCTCGTTTCCTGTGCGCCCGACATCGCGCGTCGCGCCTCGCATCTCTTCGGTCGGCGACTGCGGTTGGCCGCCACGCGCGCCCCAGACATCTTCTGTGCGCCGCGCGTAATCCTGATCGAGCGGGTTGGTGTCGTATTTACTCTTTTCAGCCATCACAAACACTTTCTACGAAGGGCTCTCGTGTTTGGTTCAACGATTCTCAACCTGCGGCAATCG